>JBGVHB010000090.1:0-1706 GCA_045121975.1 Roseburia sp. | reverse complement strand
ACTATTGAATTGACAAGTAAAAACGCCCCCCGGATTTCTCCGGAGGGCAAAAAACACATAAAATATAATTATACCTGAATTATTCACCGTTGTACGGTGAAAGCGGCTCAAAGTCACAAAGTTACTGTGTTTAAACTGTTTATTGCATTTCATTTGTTAAGTGAATAGAAAAAGAGCATCCAGTTGTGGTAAAATTAAGGTGTCGAATCTTAAATAATAACCCAAAAGGAGCCCTTTATGAGTATTGTAAACACCTTATCGCTTGAAAGCAATAGACAAATTAAACTAAATTTTGACGGAGGCGATTTATCCTCCGATGCAGGACTTCTCCTAATAAAAGAATTCGCTGCAAAGATTGGCTTTACCAAGCTGATTAAAAATAAATTTAAAACCAATGATAAATCGATTCGTATCCATAAGGATGATGAAAATCTAATGCAGATGATATACCAGATAATCGCTGCATATTTCGAAGATGACTGTGCAGACGAATTAACTTCTGACCCAGTTTTCAGTGCCATTCTTGAAAAGAAAAGTCTGGCATCCCAGCCAACAATTTCAAGATTCTTCAACCGCATGGATAAAGATACGCTCCTACAGTTTGATGACATCGATAAAAGTCTCAGGGACATTATCTATGCTATCAAGCGTCCGGAGCATATGCTTCTGGATTTGGACAGTACTTTGTTTTACACTTACGGTAATCAGGAAGGTGAAGGCTTCAACTTCCATTATCAGGCACATGGATATCATCCGTTACTGTGCTATGACGGTTTGACTGGAGATCTTCTGAAGGCAGAACTCCGCGATGGAACACGCCACTGTAGCAACGATGCAGATAAATTTATGGAATCCATCTTTCAAGAATACATGGAAAGAGATATTAAAACTTATCTTCGAGGTGATAGTGGTTTCTCGTCTCCCAAGCTGTATAAAACCTGTGAGATGAATGGCTGTTCCTATGCCATCCGCTTAAAAAAGAACGCATCACTCATTGCCCTTGCTTCTGATAAAGATGAAGAACTGTACCAGGCAACTAAAGATGACCAAATCAGTTATGCTGTAACTTATGGGGAATTCATGTATCAGGCCGGTTCATGGGATTATCCAAGACGTGTGGTTTTCAAAATTGAAAAACCATACGGTCAGCTGACACACATGTATACCTTTATTGTTACAAACATGGATATGAAGCCTTATCAGATCATCCAGTTTTACTGCGGTCGTGGCAAGATGGAAAACTTTATCAAAGAAGGCAAAAGTGGATTTGACTTTGCTGCTGTCAGCAGTCATTCCAAAGTGGTAAATGCTAACCGAATGAGACTTCACATGCTTGCCTACAACTTATTCAATTGGTTCAGACGGCTGGTACTTCCTGCAAATATGCGAAAGCAACAGGTTGATACCATCCGCTTAAAACTGATGAAGATTGCTGCGAGGGCAATCCGATCAGCAAGATATATAACCTTCAAACTGTGCAGTAGCTGTCCTTATAAAAAGGAATTCTACAGTACGCTTGAGAACATTCAGCGACTAACTGTACAGTTGGAATAGCAACTATTGATGTACCTTGACAGTTCAAAATAACTCAATCGAATTTCACAGGGGTAGTTTATCCTTTTTTACAGGTAATTTGATTGATTTAAAAAGAACTGAAACAAGGTTTTGTGATTTTGAGCATTTTATCTGCTCGTGAATAATTCAGG
>JBGVHB010000089.1:0-2398 GCA_045121975.1 Roseburia sp. | reverse complement strand
ATCCGGTGTATTGTCTACCGATGCAAAGCTAGACAAAGACACACACAAAGCAATCCGTGATGCTTTCTACAAGACTTATACCGGATCTGAAAATGCCGGAAAGCCGATGATTTTGGATAACGGCCTTAAATATCAGCAGTTCAAAATCAGTTTGGTAGATACTCAATTCATAGATAACCGCAAGTATGACAGAGATGAGATTTGTGGAGTTTTCCGCATTCCTCCACACATGGTTGCAAATCTTGATCACGCTACTTTTTCAAATATTGAGCAGCAGAATATCCAATTTGTGAATTATTCACTTGTGCCATATTTGAGAAGAATCGAACAGCGATTAAATAAACAGTTAATTCCGAGCGATAAACAGCACAAACTGAAATTTAAGTTTGATCTGACTTCACTGTTACGAGGTGACAGCACATCACAAGTGAATTACGTTAAATCTTTGCTTGATAGTGGAGTTATTACTATCAATAACGCACTTGAAATGTTGGGAATGAATACTTGCGTTGGCGGTGATATTAGAAAACTGCCACTTAATACTGCGTATATGGACCAAGACGGAAAAATTATCAATCCGAATTTGGAGCAACCGGAAGAATCCGCAGAAAATGCGACAGAAAACGGCGATAATGTTTAATTATGTGATTAGTATCACACATAAAAATTTTGATATACATTGAAAAATGTTATAATGTGTGATAGGTAGAATAGGATTTTTGCAATTATGGCTAGAGAATTTCAGAAAAGAGATCTAAATTTCCGAGCATCGGTCAACGATGAGGGAATTTTCGAGGGGTATTTATCCACCTATGATGATGTGGATAGCTACAGAACTTATTTCATGCCGGGAGCGTGGGATAAATCAATTGAGCGCTTTAATTCCGGTGAAGTTATTCCGGTTCTTTGGTCACATGATCGAAAAATGCCTATTGGTAAATTTACAGAGTTAAAATCTGATGAAAAAGGACTTTGGGGCCGTGGAAAATTAACACTCGAAGATCCGCAAGCCAAAATTGCCTATGCTCACATGAAAGATGGCTCCGTAATGGGTCTTTCTGTCGGGTTTGAAATGGACTATGACAATGTTATCTATAACAGAATGCTTGATGCTCTAGGAATTGCCGAGGCTGATCTATATGAGTGTTCTGTTGTCGTATTCCCGTCAAACACAAACGCAAAAATTACTAACTTTAAATCTCAAAATCATGATCATGGAGAAAATAAAATGGAAGGTTCAATCGCTGAAACTATTGAAAAAATGAACGCAACAATAGAAAATCTGCGTACTGCACAGACTGCACAGAATGACGCAGAAATTTCAAAGCGTGATGCTGAAATTTCTGACTTAAAGAAACAGATTGCACAGTTATCTAACCCAATTAACGGAACTGCTCAGGCAGAAGATCCTTCAAAGCAGTATGAGAAAGATTTCCATACCTATCTGAAAACCGGAAACGCATTAAATCTTCGTGCCGCCGGTTCCGAGGGTACACCAGCCAATGGCGGTTACGTTTGTCCAGATGGTATTGATAAACGTGTTGTCGAGTTATTGACTCCACGTTCAACAATCCGCAGAAATGCGACCGTTATTCAGGCAGCTGGCAAAAATTACCAAAGACCTTATAAAAAGACTGGTATCACTTCCGGTTGGGTTGGTGAAACAGGTTCACGAACTGCAACCGATGCTCAGGAATATGATGTAATCACTGCCACTGTAGGCGAACTTTATGCGTTCCCACAGTACACACAGAACTTCCTGGCTGATACCTGGTACAATTTCGAAGAGGGCTTTGCACGAGACTTGGCTATCACTTTCGCTGATAAAGAAGAAGCCGCTTTCATTTCCGGTAATGGTACAGACAAGCCTAACGGTATTTTGTCTGCACTCCGTGAAGCTAAAGATGATACACAGAGAACTTGGAACAAGTTACAGCAGATTAATACTGAATCTGCAACCGGAATTACGCTCAATTCACTGTATGCAATTAAAGACAGTTTGAACTATGCCTACAGAGCAAATGCAAAATGGTATATGTCAACTTCAACTTATACCGCATTACAGCAGACCCTCGTTGACACTACACTGCATGGAATCTTCGGTCGTGGTGACGTATCTCTGAATATGCCGGAAACATTACTCGGATACCCTATCGAGATTGATGATTATATGCCAGCAGTGGCCGCTAATGCTTGCCCAATTATCTTTGGAGATATGCGTCAGGGTTATGCAATTCTTGAAAGACCGGGCATCGGTGTTCTGCGTGATATGTACTCTAATAAGCCTTATATCGGACTTTACACAATTAAACGTGTAGGTGGTTTAATTCAGGACTATAGAGCACTTAAAGTATTGTGTGTGAAAGTTACCAGCGCATAATTAAGATATTTCCATAAG
>JBGVHB010000088.1:0-2410 GCA_045121975.1 Roseburia sp. | reverse complement strand
ATCCGGTGTATTGTCTACCGATGCAAAGCTAGACAAAGACACACACAAAGCAATCCGTGATGCTTTCTACAAGACTTATACCGGATCTGAAAATGCCGGAAAGCCGATGATTTTGGATAACGGCCTTAAATATCAGCAGTTTAAGATTAGCCTGGTAGATACTCAATTCATTGATAACAGAAAATACGACCGTGACGAAATCTGCGGTGTTTTCCGTATTCCGCCGCACATGGTTGCTAATCTTGATCACGCTACTTTTAGTAACATAGAGCAGCAGAACATCCAATTTGTTAATTATTCACTTGTTCCATATTTGAGAAGAATCGAACAAAGGCTAAATAAACAGCTTATTCCATCAGATAAACAGCACAAACTCAAATTTAAGTTCGATTTAACTTCACTGTTACGAGGTGACAGCACATCACAAGTGAATTATGTGAAGTCACTGCTTGATAGTGGAGTTATTACCATCAATAATGCGTTGGAAATGCTAGGAATGAATACTTGCGTTGGTGGAGATATTCGTAAACTCCCACTTAATACTGCATATATGGACCAGAACGGAAAGATTATCAATCCGAATCTGGAACAACCGGAAGAAACAGCGGATAAAGCGACAGAAAACGGCGATATTTAATGCGATAATGTTTAATTATGTGATAAGTATCACACATTAAAATTTTGATATACATTGAAAAATGTTATAATGTGTGATAGGTAGAATAGGATTTTTGCAATTATGGCTAGAGAATTTCAGAAAAGAGATCTAAATTTTCGTGCATCGGTAAACGATGAGGGAATTTTTGAAGGCTATCTGTCAACGTATGATGATGTTGACAGCTACGGTACTTATTTTATGCCGGGCGCATGGGATGAATCGATTAAGCGTTTTAATTCCGGTGAAGTTATTCCGGTGCTCTGGTCACATGACAGATCAAAGCCTATTGGAAAATTCACAGAATTAAAATCAGACGAAAAAGGTTTGTGGGGCCGTGGTAAATTAACCCTGGAAGATCCGCAAGCAAAAATTGCATATGCTCACATGAAAGACGGTTCTGTTATGGGTCTTTCAGTCGGGTTCGAAATGGACTATGACAATGTCATTTACAATAGACTGTTAGACGCTTTAGGAATTGCAGAAGCAGATTTATTTGAATGCTCGGTTGTCGTATTCCCGGCGAACTCTAATGCAAAAATTACTAATTTCAAATCTCAAAATCATGATCATGGAGAAAATAAAATGGAAGGTTCAATCGCTGAAACTATCGATAAAATGAATGCAGCAATCGAAAATCTGCGCACTGCACAGACTGCACAGAATGACGCAGAAATTTCAAAGAGAGATGCAGAAATTGCATCACTCAAAACACAGATTGCACAGTTATCTAATCCAATTAACGGAACTGCTCAGGCAGAAGATCCTACAAAGCAGTATGAGAAAAATTTCCATAACTATCTGAAAACCGGAGATGCTTTAAATCTTCGTGTTGCCGGTTCCGAGGGTACACCAGCCAATGGCGGTTACGTTTGCCCAGATGGCCTCGATAAACGAGTTGTAGAGTTATTAACTCCACGCTCCACAATTCGCCGCAACGCTACAATTATTCAAGCATCAGGCAAGAAGTACGAAAGACCATATAAGAAAACCGGAATTACTTCTGGTTGGGTGGGTGAAACTGCGGGCAGAACTGCAACCGATGCGCAGACCTATGATCACATCACCGCTGAAGTTGGCGAACTGTATGCGTTCCCACAGTACACTCAGAATTTCCTGGCTGATACCTGGTACAATTTTGAAGAAGCTTTTGCCCGTGACCTGGCTATCACTTTTGCAGATAAAGAAGAAGATGCTTTTATATCCGGTGATGGCACAAATAAGCCTAACGGTATTCTGCAAGCAACCCTTGAAGCTAAAGATGATACACAGAGAACATGGAACAAACTGCAACAGATTAATACTGAAAATGCAACAGCTATTACACTTAATTCACTGTATAAAATTAAAGACAGTCTGAACTACGCTTATCGTTCTAATGCAAAATGGTATATGTCAACAGCAACATATACTTATTTACAGCAGAGTTTAATTGACGGTACACAACATGGTATTTTTGGCCGTGGTGATGTATCTCAGAATATGCCGGAAACTTTACTCGGATATCCAATTGAAATTGATGATTATATACCAGCTGTGGCCGCTAATGCTTGTCCAATTATCTTTGGTGATATGCGTCAGGGTTACGCAATTCTCGAAAGACCGGGCATCGGGGTTCTGCGTGATATGTACTCTAATAAGCCTTATATCGGACTTTACACAATTAAACGTGTAGGTGGTTTAATTCAGGACTATAGAGCACTTAAAGTATTGTGTGTGAAAGTTACCAGCGCATAATTAAGATATTTCCATAAG
>JBGVHB010000087.1:0-2055 GCA_045121975.1 Roseburia sp. | reverse complement strand
TTCAGCTAAATATGTGTAGCCACCTTCACCTTTAAAATAAGCTTCGACTACTTTTTTCTTAAACTCAAAGCAATATTTGGACATAAATAAACCGACCTCCCAATCGTTAGATTTAGGTCTAACTTTTGGGGGTCGGTTCAGAGTGTGGTGCTTTTTTTATGTCTTAAAACTTTGAGCGACTTGCGATTGTTTCGTAAGCAAGCACATAATCTATTGAATAAATTATCATCACTATTATCTTGTGCAATTTAGAAGCTATATCACAATGTGCATACCCAAAGGGTTATTTATGAAACCGGTAGAAGCAAATCCAAAGGTGTATTACTTAGAACATTATGCAGAGGAAGAAAGGGGATAAGGAATCGTTTATATACAGGTGAAACAGTAAATGTTATAATATTGTTCGTGGATACAAATTGAAATTGGAGAGGTAATATAAAATGTATCATACATATGTTATGGGGATTGATGATAGTATTTTAAGCTTGGAGCAACAAGGGTTTTTAATACTGTCTGAAGGAAATAATTATAAGGTGTCGTTTCCAGAGTCCAAAGCTGAATTGTGGGAAGAGTTTATAGAAGAACATTTGGAAGTGGAATATTGGAATGAATATTTGGCAGAGGATAAAGTTATATTTTTATTCCATTTAGAAGACGGTTTTAAAAGATATGAAGTGAAAGATTATGTAAATGATGAAGTACTAAGTTTGTGTGAGAAATTATGCGGCTGCAAATTTGAATCAATTAGAACAATGCTATCGGATAATTCGTTCTATAAAACCATTATCAAGTAGGTTAAGTTATGACGAGTGAAGAAATAAAAACATATTGCAAAAATAAACATAAGGCTACGGAAGAGTTTCCATTTGGTGATGTTCCTATATGTTATAAGTTAAATGGCAAAATATTTGCCCAGCTATATCCGTATGAACATGATTATAAAATTACTCTAAAGTGTACCGCCGATGCAGGACAGTTTTACAGAATGGTATATCCTAAAAAAGTTGTTAGAGGGTATCACTGTCCACCTGTTCAGCAGCCGTATTGGAATACAATATATTTGGATGATTTTCCAGACGATGAATTACTAAATATGATAGATTTAGCGTATGATACAGTTTTTTCAAAATTTAGTAAGAAAGAGCAGAAAAAGATAAATGAGGAGTTATAAATCCTCATTTAAAGAGGTAAAAAGAATGGTGGAACGAGAGCTTCAACTGATGTGAATTTGAGAAAAGAGCTGATTGAAGAAATGGCAGATGTCCTTATGTATTATAATGATGTGATGTTATGCTATGGAATTACTGCTGATGAATTAAAGCAAGTATATACAGAGAAATTTGAAAAAAATATGAGACGTTGGTAAGGTAAAATTTTGCGAGGTATTTAGAATGAGTAAGTTTAGCGAAAAAGGATGCTTCTTGAACGAAAGTTCAAGAAGATGGGATTATAAAATATGTAAATGATTTTGAATTTATGGAGGTAATCAAAATGAGACTTGATGGATTTGGATTGTTTGTAAATGATATGGCTAATATGATTCGCTTTTATAGAGATGTTTTGGGGTTTGAAATCAAAGAAGGTGAAGATACCTCAAATGTGTATTTAATTAAGGATGATACATTATTTCTCTTGTATGGAAGAAAAGATTTTGAGAAAATGACAAGCCGAAAATATGAATATGTGAAAGGTCTCAATGGTCACACAGAAATTGCATTGTACGTTGATACCTTTGAAGAGGTAGATGCAGAATATGAAAAGGCTATCAGCAAAGGAGCTGTTTCTGTATTAGAACCTGAAACAGAACCTTGGGGACAAAGAATCTGTTATATTGCAGACCCTGAGGGGAATTTAATTGAAATAGGTTCTTTTAATAAGCCGTTTAGAAGTTAAAGTCGAAGCAAAAGTAATAGATAAATTCTTTAGGTTACAATCGATGATGGGGTAAACGAAAAAGCAGTTTTGACATTGCAGAGAACTGCCCCTTCGTTTACACCATTTTCGATTTGACCTAATTGAACAAAGTGAGCGTCCGGGTAGCCGCAACCTATGGAC
>JBGVHB010000086.1:0-178459 GCA_045121975.1 Roseburia sp. | reverse complement strand
GTTTTATTTGGTGTACCCATTATAACTATATATCTGCCCTGTATGAGGTAAAGATCACTCCATAACCTTAGTTTCATTCAATGACAGGTATCAAAAAGTATTGAATTTATTGAAAAAAACACTTGATTATATGGAGAGGGATATTTTAAGCTATATTATGACAAGAGTGCAGTGGGAGTATCCACAGTTTCAGTGCGTAGGAATGTTAGTGTAAGCGTGAAGGAGAGCGGATATGAATTACATATGGGAAGCCGTAAATGAGGAAAAAGAAGTCTGCTTTGAGCAGGCAGATGTATTCAGTCCTTATTATGAAACGGCATCGATTGTATCGGAAGATAAAAATGGGAAAATTACAGTTGCATATAACAGCCTGTTTCGCTATGAGTCCATTTTTGCGCCGTTACTTTCAGAGGAAGAGACAAAAGAGGCATGGAAAGATAAGCTGTTTGATATTATCACCCACATTTTAGCAGAGCAGGAGAAAAAAAGTGCCCTTACAAGAAAAGAGGGGCTGACCTGCGGCATAATGCATCAGCTTGAAAATGGAGTTTATGGTGAAGAAAATCAGAAACGGTATTTGAAACTGAGTGCCGCAAAAAGGCATAAGCTTGCAGGCTATATGACAGAGCAGTTAAAGACGGGTGCATCTGTTTCCCTGTTTGCAAAGGCATTAATGGGACTGTGGGAAACTGGAGTCGTTTATAAAAATACAGTAAAACCGAAACAGCTTTTAGTATATGCGGGTGAGAGAAAAAATGAAGAACTCGATAATATAAGAAAGCTTGCGGAAGACATTTTTCTGCCGTTGGATTATGAAGTGCGGATATTCTGGGAAACACATTTTGGAATTTGGGGAAAACAGGAAACCATGAAATATAAACAGATAGAGATATTTTAGGAGGCAGCATGATAGGAGAAAGAATACCATTGTTTGACAGTGGAACAATTTTAACAAAGGAGATGTTAGAAGGCATCAAAGAATATGCGATGGCAGAAGAAAAATATGCCTATCTTGGATACTCTGATGGAATATACAGTGGATGCAGAATTACAACCACAGAGCACGAAATTACGGTAAATCCGGGGATTCTTATTTTTAAAGAGCAGGCATATTATATTGACACGCCAATGTCGGTCCGTTATATGCCGACAAATGAGAGGATGGTATTTAAAATCAGCTTTTTGGGTGAGGAAAAGTCCGATACCTGCATTTTAAAAGAGATTAAAGCGTCTCTTGCAGGAGAACATGAAACCGGAAGCAACGATATTGAGTTGTGCAGATTTAAACTGCAGAATGGAGCAAGGTTGCGTTACGATTACCGCAATTTTAAGGATTTAACCACTGAATATGACACTATTTATGAAATAAATGCAAAATGGTCGTCATATGGAAAGGCTTCGCTGTCACCGGTTGTTTTGGATGCTTTTTATAAAGAAGCAGTAAAACTTGAAGGCAGAGAAGCAGTAGATATGATGTTTTTACATCAGATTGCAGAGTTAAAAGGAAATACCCTAAACCGGGATACCATTTTACTTTATTTAAATGAGAAATTGGGCTGGGAATACAGAAATTATGAGAATGAAAGAATTTATGAGGGCTTAAACGAAGCACTGAACAGAATGAAGCATGGAAGAAGTACAGGAGCAGTAAGGGAGCGAAGAGAACGCAGAATTATTGTAGATTAGGAAAAAAACTGTGAAATAGAGGTCTTTTAACACGCGCAAGAATAAATTAAGGATTTGTTTTGTTTCCTTTCCACACCGAATGTGGTAGAATGAAAAAGCAGTATATGGGAAGGAAAGAATAAAAATGCTGATAGATTTTAACAAAGACGGAGAAGAAACAGAAGTGAGTGAGAAGATGACAGAACAGGAAGTACTTGAAAGGGATGTACTCGAAAAGGATGAAACACAGACAGAAGAAAAAAAGCCTTCGGCTATACGTGAAATCATCAGCTGGGTACTTTATTTTGCAGTAGCAATTGTGATAGCAATTGGAATTAAAGAATATCTGATTATTAATGCGAATGTTCCAACTGGTTCTATGCAGAATACGATTCAGCCGGGAGACAGACTGATTGGAAACAGGCTTGCATATATTAATTCAGAGCCGGAGCGTGGAGATATTGTGATTTTCAGCTACCCGGATAATGAAAGTGAAACCTTTGTCAAACGAGTGATTGGTCTTTCCGGTGAGACAGTCACCATTGAAGATGGCAAAATCTATATTAATGGCTCAACAGAACCGTTAGATGAGCCATATCTTAAAGAAGAGTGGGTGGAAGAGACAGGCCCATACACATTTGAAGTCCCTGAGGGATGTTATCTTGTTTTAGGAGATAACCGAAATAATTCCAGGGATGCAAGATATTGGACAAATACTTATGTTTCTAAGGATAAAATCTTAGGAGAAGCAGTGTTTACATATTGGCCATTCAGCCAGTTTGGAAAATTAGAATAAACGAAAGAGAAAAATATATGACACCTTGCAAAAGCAGGGTGTCATATAATATATAAGGAAAGTGGGAGAAGAGATATGGTAACATTACTTGCTAAAATCTTTGTTAAGGATACCGGAGAAAAGGACGGTATGCGTCAGGCGTATGGAATGTTGTGCGGAGCAGTTGGAATTTTTTTGAATGTGCTTCTTTTTATTGGGAAATTTATTGCTGGAACAATCAGCAATTCTATCTCAATTACAGCAGATGCAATTAACAATTTGTCGGATGCGGGTTCTTCTGTGGTGACACTGATTGGATTTAAACTGGCAGGGCAGAAGCCGGACACAGAGCATCCGTTCGGTCATGGACGCATGGAGTACATATCAGGACTTGCAGTAGCGGCAGTAATTCTGCTTATGGCATATGAACTGATTCGTGATTCTATTCAGAAAATTCTTCATCCGGAGGCAACAGAATTTTCAGTTCTTATTGTAGTAATTTTACTGGTATCGATTCTTGTAAAACTTTATATGGCTGCTTATAACAGAAGCATTGGCACAAAAATTGACTCTGCAGCAATGAGAGCAACTGCGGCAGACAGTTTGAGTGATACTGCTGCAACAACAGTAGTTTTGCTTGCAACACTTGTTTCTCATTTTACAGGGCTTAAAATTGATGGATACTGTGGTGTGCTGGTTGGCTTATTAATTTTGTATGCAGGATATTCGGCAGCCAAGGATACCTTAGACCCGCTGCTTGGAAAGAGAGCAGACCATGAATTTGTAGAGAAAATCGAAGAACTTGTAATGGCACACGAAGAAGTGTGTGGAATTCATGATTTAATTGTACACGATTATGGTCCTGGAAGACAGATGATTTCTCTTCATGCGGAAGTTTCTGCGGAAGCAGATATGCTAGAGATTCATGATGTGATTGATTTAATTGAGACAGAGCTTCGTACCCAGTTAGGTTGTGACGCAACCATTCATATGGACCCGATTGTAACGTCTGACATTCATGTGCAGGAAACAAAAACAGCCGTAACCTCTATTATTACGAAGCTGGATGAAACATTGACCATACATGATTTTCGAATGGTAACCGGACCGACACACACCAATCTTATTTTTGATGTGCTTGTTCCGTACAAATTCAAATTAAAAGATGAAGAATTGACGGAAGAGATACAGAAGCTTGTGACACAAGAGCTGGGAGAGAATTATTTTGTTGTAATCAAAATCGACCGGCCATTTGTAGACTAGGAGAGAAAACGTGAAGACAATTCTGTTGTTAGAAGATGATGCAAATCTAAATAGAGGAATCAGTCTGAAATTAGAGAAAGAAGGTTTTCGGGTATTCGCTGCGCATACTATCAAAGAAGCAGAAGCAATATTTGAAAAAGAAGAGATTCATTTAGTGATTAGCGATATTACGTTACCCGATGGAAATGGACTTGAGTTTGGAAAGCTGGTGCGGGAAAAAAGCGACGTGTATCTCATTTACCTGACGGCATTAGACCAGGAGATTGACATTGTAAATGGCTATGATACCGGAGCGGATGATTATATTACAAAGCCTTTTTCTGTCAATATTTTAACCTCCAAAGTGAATGCACTGATGAGAAGGTTAGGTGGAAAAGAAACAGGACTTTTCATCTCGGAAGACATAGAAGTATGTGTAAAAGAAATGCAGGTCAAAAAGGCAGGAAGTGTGATTTCACTTAGTAAGACAGAATTGCAGCTTTTGATTTATCTGATGGAAAATGCAGGACAGATTGTTTCCAAGGAACATATTTTAGAAAAAATATGGGGAGTGGAAGGACAGTTTGTAGATGATAATACAGTAACAGTGAATATCAGCCGCTTAAAAAATAAGCTTGGTACAGAGTGTATTTCGAATGTGAGAGGACTAGGATATATATGGACGGGAAAAGTAATAAGAAAATAGTGGGACGCTTGTTTATGGCAGCAGGTTTTCTGGTCTTATGTCTGGGTGCATTATTTTTTGTCTCACAAAAGGAAGTTCATATACGAAATGCGCAGATGACAGAGCTTGTGATGCTGCACCCGGAAATGGAAGACGAGCTGTTGGAAAACTTTTCATTTTACGAAGAACAGAGTGCAGCGACAATCTGGCATTTTGGAATATTTCTTATAGCAGCGGCAGGAATGTGCACAGTTCTTTTTTCTGTATGTTCGAATTACTGGGACAAAAAAGAAAAGAAAGACAGCAAAAGGGAAGCAGATGCTATTTATGAGCAGCTTTTGCGGTTTCGCAAGGGCGATTTCGAGATAGATGCTTCCTTTTTTGAAGGGAAAAATACGGATGAATGGTTGAAAATAAAGGAGCTGCTGCGTGAACTTGGGACTTATTTTGCAGCGTTAAAAGAGCAGCTGGCAGAGGAGGAAAACAGCACAAAAGCATTAATTACGGATATTTCCCATCAGCTTAAGACACCGCTTGCGTCTTTGCGAATGAGTCATGAGCTTGCAAAAGCAGAGAATTTAAGTGATGCAGAGCAAAAAGAATTTTTAGGAATGGAAGAGCAGGAAATCAACAAGTTAGAAGTGTTGCTAGAGGAATTGGTCAACCTGTCACGTTTAGAATGTCATATGATTCAGCTGACGCCGGAATATAGCAGTGTGAAAAAGACACTGACAGAAGCGGTAAATCAGGTATTTATGAAGGCACATTTTAAAAATATCGAAATGTGCGTAGAAATGCAGGATGATGTGATGTTAAAACATGACGTAAAATGGACAACTGAGGCACTCGTTAATGTTATGGACAATGCAATTAAGTATTCTGCTTCAGATACAACGATTAAAATCCGCGCAGAAAAGCTGCCGGGCAATCTGTTGTTAGAGGTAGAGGATGAAGGCATGGGGATTTCGGAAGACGAAGTCCATAAGATATTTCAACGTTTTTACCGCGGAGAGAAAGCACGTGAAAGTGTGAAGGAAGGTGCTGGTGTAGGTTTATATCTGACACGAAGCATTTTGGAGCAGCAGGGAGGAACGATTGTTGCGAAGCGAAAGCTTACGAATGGAACAATTTTTAAAATTACATTGCCGCTTTAACGGCAGTTAGGAGAACCCTTACAAAACTGTTATGGTTGTTGTAAGGGTTTTGTAATGTAGACGTGGTATAAAGAGATAGAAGCTGTAATACAGCTGATAAAAAATAAGTGAGGGAAGAAAATGAGTGCGATTGTAGAAATTTTAGATTTGGTCAAACATTATCAGACAGGTGACAACGTAGTAAAAGCCGTAGATAATACCTCTTTAACGATTGAAAGAGGAAAATTTACAGCCATTGTAGGACGCTCCGGTTCTGGAAAATCGACGCTGCTTCACCTGATAGGTGGACTTGATTATCCGGATGCAGGAAAGGTTTTGATTGAGGGGAAGGATATTTATTCCTTAAAAAATAATCAGCTGGCGGAATTTCGGCGCAAAAAAATCGGTTTTATTTTTCAGGATTATAATTTAATCCCGTCCTTAAATGTCTGGGAAAATGTTGTTCTGCCATTGGGCTTGGACGGGCGAAAGGTAAACGAAAAAGAGGTCATGGAAATTCTGACAAGAATTGGTCTGGCAGATAAAAAGAATGCCATGCCAAATACCTTATCCGGCGGACAAAAGCAGCGGACTGCGATTGCGAGAGCATTGGCAGGCACACCAGCGATTATCTTAGCTGATGAGCCAACTGGAAACCTAGACTCAAAAACAGAGCTTGAGGTTATGAGCCTGTTGAAAAGCTGTGTAAAGGAATATGGACAGACGTTAGTTATGATAACGCATGATGAGACAATCGCACAGATGGCAGATGTGGTTGTCATGATAGAGGATGGTAAGGTGGTGAAAAATTCGTGAGGATGATAAATCAAATTGCTTTTGCAAACATGAAGTATCATAAAAGCAAAAATATTTTAACAGGGATTGCTATTTTTTTAACAACCATATTACTTTTTCTGATTCCAACAATGGGAGTTAATTTGTTAGACGGGCAGGCTGCCGCCATCAATGAGTTATATCCGAACTGGCATGCAGTTTTTCGCAATGTGGATGAAAATACAGTAGAAAAGCTTGCTGTTCATCACACCGTAGGAAACTATGGTCTTAGGAGTGATGCAGGATGCGTAGTAGATTCAGAGGCATCAATTGCGTTGCTGTATCTGGATGAAAAGGGATTTGAATTATATAAGGTGAAGCTTTTGGATGGACATCTGCCTGTGGAAAAAAATGAGATTGTGGTATCGAAAGGCATGTTAGAGGAATTAGGCTGTCAGGGAGAAGTAGGTGATACGATTCAAATTCCTTACCAGATGTATCGCAATGGAGGATTAGATTTTGCAGAAGAAAAAGAATTTGTGATTTCCGGTTTTCTGGAAGAGGAAGAGAGTGCAAAGGAGCAGAAAGCTTATTCTGCGTTTATTTCCGAGGCATTTTTGCAGGAAGAGATACCAGAAGATGAGATTATGTATCGTTTTCTTTTTCAGGTGCAGGGAAGCAGTGAGATGACTGTCGATGATATCGAGGATAAAATTGCACAGCTTGCAAATCAGTTTGAAATCAAAGAAACTGCGATAGCAATCAATAATGATTATTTATGGGCAAATTATGTTGACCCGGCATATGTTCCAGGAATTGTTGGAATTATGCTTATTATTGTGCTGGCAGGCATTATCACAATATACAGCATTTATTATGTAGCAATGGGAGAGCGGATTCAGGAATTTGGAAGATTAAAGGCAATCGGTGCGACAAAGCGGCAGTTGAGACAGATTGTGCTTCGGGAAGGTCTTGCAGTAGCAGTGTTTGCAGTTCCGGCGGGACTTCTTGCGGGAACGATATTAGCAAGGCTTGTTTTCCTTGGTTTATTAGAGTTCAATTCCGAGGAAAACGTTATGATGATGGTTTTAAAAGAGCTGCTGGATGAGAATAAATTCCAGATGTATCATGGATGGCTCTATCTGCTTACGGCAGTTGTTACGCTTATGACCGTTTGTCTTTCTCTGCTAAGACCGATGCGGACGGCAGCAAAGGTGTCTGAAATTGAGGCAATGCGGTATCAGGACAGTGTAAAAGGCAGTACCAAAAAGAGAAGGGGTTATTTACACATAACAGTTGGAAGACTTGCCAAAGTATATCTGACGGGCAATAAGAAAAAAAGTGTCATTACGATTTGTTCGATGGCTGCAACAGGAATGTTCCTAATGGTGGCTGCAACTATCCTATCCTGTGCAAATCCCGTAGAAAGTGCTAACAATACAGTGTTAGGGCAGTATGAGATTTTTCCTATTGTAGAGTATGGCAATAAAGAACACCCGGAGCGTGAATGGGGCGTTTTACAGCAGAACAATCCACTGACGGATGAATTAAAAAATGAAATTGAGCAGATAGACGGAATCGAATCTGTGGTATGTTTCTCAAATATTTATGCAGTTTCAGAAGCGTTTGAGGGCGAGCGTGAGGGAATCTTAGGAGTGCCGGAAAGCTATCGGGAGGAATTAGAAAAAGGCATCATCAAAGGAGCAGTCACATACGAAGAACTGCTTACTGGAAATAAGGTCATTGTAGATAAGAATTTGTTGTACTGGTATCCGGATATTGAGGTTGGAGATATTTTAACAGTTGAAATCGAGGCAGGAAGCAAGACCTATGAGAAGAAGCTTGAGGTCGCAGCTATCGGTTCCTATTCGATTGCTTTTTCACATTACAGCTATTTAATTATGGCGCAGGAAGGCTTGACAGCTTTCAGTGATTACAGTCTGAATTTTTATTATCAAGTTTTTGCAGACAAGAAATATGATGAAGCTGTGGAAAAAGAATTAGAAGCACTGATTGAAGAATCCGGGATGTTAGAAATGCAGACATGGCAGGAAGTTTATGAGCAGGACAAATCAGTGATGGCAATAGTAAGTTATGCCTGCTACGCGTTTCTTGGGGTACTTGGGGCAATTTGTATTATGAATATGGTAAATACGATGATTCACAGCGTACATGTCCGTAAAAAGGAAATCGGCATGCTGCAGGCAATAGGAATGTCAGATACACAACTGCTTCATATGCTTCAAATGGAGGGAATGTTTTATACAATAGGAACCTTGATTCTTTCGGTAGGCGGTGGAAGTCTGTTAGGATATCCGGTATTTCTTCTCGCAAAAGAAAATGGAGTGTTTAATATCAGCAATTATCATTATCCCACTGCAGCAGCAATCATTGTTTCAGTCATTCTTTGTCTGATTCAACTGGCGCTGACCACATCACTTGGCAAGTCGGTGAAAAAAGAATCCTTAATCGACAGAATCCGGCTTGGTGAGTAATTTTATAAAAAAGGATATAGAAAAAGCTCTCTTTTGTTATGCAGCTTTGGGTAAGTGCGTAACATAAGAGAGCTTTTTAGATTTTAAAATTTATTTGTCATCTGATTCGCCTGAGTTTTCTTCATTCGATTCTGCTTCTGGTAAATTACCAGCTTCAAAAGTGGTTTCTGTATCCTTGGAACTGTTTTCTGTGGTCTGAGTTTCAGTATTTTCAGAACCATTTTCTGTTGTCTGAGTCTCAGTATTTTCAGAACCATTTTCGGTGGTCTGAGTTTCGGCAGCAGTGCTGCCTTCTGTATTTTCCATACCTGTTTCAGTTGGTTCTTCTGTTTCAGTATCAATGATATCAGGGTCTTCGTAAATAACCTCGTCAATACCTTCTCGTAAGATGATTCCTTTCGAACCAGTTACATTAACGGTAATTACATCGCCATCTTCCACGTTCTTAAGTGGTGTTGTAATAATTGTAGAAGTTAAATATGAAGTAGATACTTTTTCACCATTTACAAAAATTTTGGTGTTCTTTGTAAAGTTTGAACCGTGAATGGTTAATGTATCATTAATTGTGTTTTTGTAAAGCGAAGAAATTTTTACATCCTCAACGTCCATAATAAGGTCTGTTGCAGGATAAAGGTCTTCTCCGTGGTAAGCATATCTTTTTCCATAAAGCAGGTCGTACTGAAGATTTTCAAGACCTGACTGGTAGGTTGCAGAATCAGCCTGTGTCTGTGTGTAATTAAGGATGGTTCCTTCGTGGATGCCAACCTGATTTGTAATCTGTGCTAATAACTGGTAAGAAGTAATATCTGCATCTTCCTTTGGAAGTCCCATATTATTCCAGGTAACATAGTTTGTTTTGAAAATGTCGCCGGAATTCATATCTTCATCGGTAAGTCCCATGGTTGGGAGATGGTCACCAAACATAACGATGATAGTGTCTTCATCACGTTTGTTTACTTCGTTAATTAAGTCGCTGATGAAATTATCAACATTGTGAAGCATATTGATGTAATATTCCCACTGATTGTTTGTTGCTTCGTCAGCAACACCGCTTACTTTAATTTCCGGATTTTCAATAATTTTTTCTGTTGGGTAATCACCATGTGCGCCAACAGTAATAGTATAAACAAAATCAGCCTGATTTTCTGTATAATCTAAAGCTTTGATTGTTTCATCTACAAGAACATCATCTGTTGCCCAGCTTCCAAGTGGTGTGAGCTCTGTAATATTCATTAATTCCTTACTTGTAAAAGTATCAAATCCCATCATAGAGAAAGCATTGTTACGGCTATAGAATGTAGCTGTATTATTATGTACTACATGAGTTCCGTAACCTATCTTAGAAAGGCTAGAAGCAATACTTTCACAGTCAGTCTGTTTTAAAATCGTTTTGTATGGATATTCGCCAGTACCGAAATACTGCATGCTCATACCTGTTAAAATTTCAAACTCTGTGTTTGCTGTACCTGCACCAACAACTGGAACAGTAAGATAACCGGTAGAATAGTTCTCCTCTAAGAAGTGGAAAGTAGGAACAGCATCCTCTGATAATTCAAGGAACTGGACTTCATCCGGGTCACAGAAAGATTCTAATAAAATACAAATAATATTTGGAGCATTTTCAGCTGTTACAGTTGTTTCTTCGCTTGCAGAATCAACTAATGTCTGGATTGCTTCAATTGTTTCTTCGGAGTAATCATCCGGTTCGTCCATGCCACGTCCTACAACACTTGTTGAGAAACCATAAACAAAACCGTAATCAGAATAACCTTCTGCAATATTTGCAAAATAAGAAACGATAATGTTTGAGTTCTGTGCAGCCTGTGTTGTAATAGGAAGACCAACTAAAAGCAGTGCAGCAATGGAAACTGGTCCAAGCACTGTATGGCGTTTTCCCTGATATCTAGGTCCTTTGATAAAGAAAAGAACAAGGGCAATAACGAAAGCTGCAACAACTGCTACCACGAGAGTTGCCTCTTCTTTGGTAAAGTAAGTGGTATTCTGCATTGCAAAGAGGTCAGAAATACATTTTAAATCGGTGTAGCTGAAAGGTGTTACACGATTTGAAAGGATACAGCCGTTGATTGTACCAAGGAACAGCCATAAACCACTGATTAAAATACGCATCTGTGCTCTTACCTTGAATAAGTAAACAAGAGATAAGGATGCAAAAATAATAAATGCATTATAAAGGTATGCTAATGTATGGTCAGATACAAAAGATACCGCAGAGAAGAAATCACGTCTGGAAATCAACTCGATGACAAAAGTTAATGCACATGCTAAAAGAAAATGAAATACTAAAGAGTATTTATTTAAAAATGCAATGCGTTTGTAATATTTCTCACTGTGAGGTTTCTTCTTTGGTAATTTTGCGAGAAGATTTTTCACAGCAGTCTGAACAGGTTCAAGTTTTTTTGCGATAGGGTTCAATTTTTTCTTTAATGCGTCAAATTTCTGTTTCATTGATGTTCCTCCATAATTAGTATTCATATACGTTCAACAAAATGTAATTTTCAAATATTAAGTAAAATGTATGTAAAAAATAAATTTACCGACACTATGAGAATATATCTCTTTTGAGGTCGAAAATCAATTGGAAAGATAGATAAAAAAGAGGAAAGTTTTGAAGCTTTTATATCAAATGTGAATAAAAAATGAACAAAGTATGTCCAGAAAAGAACAAAAAAGGCAGAAAATACCAGTTTACTCAGGAAGCAGGCGGTTTTTGACAGGATTTTTATGTGAAGCTATTATATAAGGAAAGAACTCCAAATACGTGGATAGATTTGTGAAAAAAAGTAATACTATTCACAGGCTCTCAGCTGAAAAAACCAGATGGGTGGACTGCACCAGTTGCTTTTCTGGGAAAAAAGGTCTATAATTTTTATATAGATTTCAGACAAAGGGGTATATCATCGATGGCGATATACTCCATTTTTTAAATTCATAGATAAAAAGAAAGATACAAGAGGAAAAATATGAATTTACTTGACATTATTGGCCCGGTTATGGTTGGTCCATCCAGCTCCCATACCGCAGGTGCTGTAAAAATCGGACGGGTTTCCCGAAAGCTTCTGGATGAGAGAATTGTAAAGGCAGATATTTATTTTCATGGTTCTTTCCGCGCGACAGGAAAAGGGCATGGGACGGATAAGGCACTCATTGCCGGACTTCTTGGCATGCAGGTGGATGATTCTGCAATTCCTAGAAGCTTTGAGATTGCCAAAGAAGAGGGAATGGAATTTCATATTGAGGGAATCGACCTTGGAGATGTTCATCCGAATACCGTCAAGATGAAGCTGACTGGTGAGTCTGGGAAAACGTTAGAGGTTGTTGCGGCATCGATTGGCGGCGGACGAATTGAGATTTGCGAATTAGATGGTCTGGTGGCAAAATTCAGTGGAGAATGTCCGACTCTGATTGTTCATAATATTGACCAGCCGGGACGCGTGACGGATGTTACTTCGATGTTAGCACATACTTCAGTAAATATTGCTGCGATGCAGCTATATCGTGCAAAGCGCGGCGGCAATTCTGTTATGGTACTTGAATGTGATAATGAAGTGCCAAAAGAAGTTTTAAAATGGGTAGAACGCATGGAAGGTATTTTGAAAGTAACCTATTTTAGCCCGTCAGGTGATTGTTAGCAGCAGGATAGTAGAAAGGCATGGTTATCAATTATGTATAAATCCTTAAAGGAAATATGTGAGTTAGAGAAAAAGGAAGGAACACCGTTCTGGAAAATCGTACAGTTAGATGACTGCAAGGAGCAGGGAATTACGGAAGAGGAATCCTTTGAAATGATGCGAAAAATGTACCTTGCAATGAAAGAGGCTGACGATAACTATGACAGTGCGTTAAAGTCAGCAAGCGGTCTTGTTGGCGGCGAGGGAGAAAAAATGAGACAGGCAAGAGAAGCTGATACGCTTCTTTGTGGCGCTTTCATCGGAAAAGTGATGGAAAAAGCATTAAAGACAGGGGAATCGAATGCCTGTATGAAACGTATTGTAGCTGCACCGACAGCAGGTTCTTGTGGTGTTGTTCCGGCAGTTTTTTTATCACTTCAGGAGGAGAAGCAGTTTTCTGAAGATAAAATGGTGGAAGCACTTTATGTGGCAGCTGGAATTGGTGGAGTGATAGCAAGCAGGGCGTTTTTGGCAGGTGCAGCCGGTGGCTGTCAGGCTGAGATAGGTTCGGCATCCGCGATGGCGGCTGGTGGGGTGGTACATTTACTCGGCGGAAGCGGTGAAGAGATTGCCAATGCAGCAGCACTGGCATTAAAGAATCTGCTTGGACTTGCCTGTGACCCGGTTGCTGGACTGGTAGAAGTTCCATGTGTAAAACGAAATGTTATGGGCGCGGTGAATGCCCTGACCTCAGCAGATATGACAATGGTTGGAATCTTTAGTCGGATTCCGCCGGATGAAGTGATTGATGCGATGCGAAGCATCGGAAGAAGCATGCACGAGGATATCCGCGAAACAGGAAAAGGCGGACTCGCAGGCACAAAAACCGGAGTGGAAATCAGAGACCGTATGTCAGAAATGATGTAAAAAAAGTGTTCGCATGAAAAATGAAATTTCCAATGCGAACACTTTGTTATGTGATAGGAAATTGCTCGCACGTGGTGTACGTCGAGGGAAAACGCGAAGCGTTTTTAGAAGCGTCGCGCGGCGACGCTTTTTTACATCATTTTTTCCATTGCAACGACACGATTTGTTGCGAGAATAGAGCATGGCTTGTCCAAAGTAATGGTTGTGCCCTCCACAGTCGTTACAATTCCGCCGGCTTCTTTTACAATTAATGCACCAGCTGCATAATCCCAAGGACTTAAAAGCAATTCAAAATAAAGCTCCGCACGTCCGGCTGCGATATTGCACAAATCAAGTGCGGCTGAACCACTTCTTCTAATATCCAGAGCCTTTTTGAAATAGTCGTATGCCATCTGAAAGGATTTTTTACTAAGCTCTTCATAATAAGGAGCTGTTCCAAATAAAACAACGCCGTTCTCTAATGGCTGTTTGGAAACGTGAATTGGTTTGCCATTTAGATAAGCACCTTTTCCTTTTTCCACAGTAAACATCTCATTCAGATATGGATTGTATACAACTCCCATGTAAGGCTGTCCATCACTGGCAAGTCCCACAGAAATTGCACTTGCGTGATAATCCTTGATAAAATTCGTTGTTCCATCAATTGGGTCAACAATGAACGCAAGACCTTTTTGAATGGACGCATGCATATCGTCCTCCTCCCCGACAAAAACAGCTTCTGGAAGAATCTCAAATAATTTCTTTTTCAACTCCTCCTGCACTTTTTTATCATAAATTGTCACAAAGTTTGCATGACCTTCCTTTTCATCCACGTAAGAACCTGTGCGCTCTGCACCGAGCATAATTTCTCCACACTCACGTACAGCATCTGCAATTTTTTCAAGCAAAGTTCTCTGTAATTTTTTCAAGACAACAGTTTCACGCTCTAGCCAGGGGATTTCGGAAACATAAAGTGTTTCTTCCGGTGTTTTGCTGCCGCCACGCATATAGCGTGCTGCCTCAAGCTTTGCTAATTCCATTAATCTGGCATTTTGTCTGTACGCATCCTCCACAGTCACAAATGTGCCGCGGAAGCCTAATTTTTCCTCGTAATCATCCATCACTCCCGGTGCACGCTTTTCACTCATCAGCCAGCACTCATAATAATGGGATTCCATCTGGAAATATTCAACAACCGCATCTTCATCCATACCGCCAGCTGCATTTTTTGCTGGCAACGGACTTTCTGTGTCAATATTCTGCTCAAAGGTTTTTCCTAACTCCGGGCCAATATTTACATCAACAAATCCTGTTTCTTCTGCGATTTCACGAAGCAGCGCTTCCTGGTCTGTCTCACCTTCTTCTTTTCCGCCTCCCGGAAATTTGTAATCGCCGCGATTCGTCTGCACCATTAAAAGCTTATTGCCATAATGAATGACACCCCGCACTGCATAACGCTTATTTGTCTTATATTTTATATTTTCAGGAATTTCGTCTGTAATAAACTTAATATCAAACTGCATCTTCATCGTTCCTTTCTTTTTTTACCTTATTATCATAGCTCTTTTCTTTACATGATTCAAGAATTTGAAATTTAGGGACGCAGCCTTTTTTTCGAAATTTAGGGACGTAGCCTTTTTTTCGGAATTTAGGCTGCGTCCCCAGATTTCGAAATTTAGGCTACGTCCCTAAATTTCAAATTTAATAAAATTTTCATTACGGCTTTACGGTATCTTTATCTTTATTTGTTATAATGTAGCTATACCAAAATAATGTATGCTGAAAAAGAGAGGGTTTTATATTAGATGGAAAATAAATTAAACATAGAAGCAGACGTGGAAGAATATGTTTTAGAAGAACCGGTGATTCGGGTAAATGAGCTTATGCCAATGCCTGCATATGTGAATGATAATATGGTACATATTGCAGATATGAAAGAAGAATTTTCTCACACAATTGACCCAATTCTTCGTATGTACAGCGCGGCTATGAGTGCAATGACTGCCCGTCTGGAAATTATTGAAGATGAATTCAAATACCGTAAACTGCGCAACCCGATTCATCATATTGACACTCGACTGAAATCTGCCAGAAGCATTCTTGGCAAGCTTGAAAAAAAGGATTTGGATTTGACCTTAAATGCCGCCTGCAACAACATTTATGATATTGCAGGCATTCGCGTTGTCTGTCCATATATTAAGGATGTTTATCTGATTCGCGACCGCTTAATGGCGCAGGACGACCTGCACATTATGAATATCAAAGACTACATTGCCGAGCCAAAAGAAAACGGCTACCGCAGTCTTCATATTATCGTCCGCGTTCCTGTTTACTTCATGAATAAAAAACAGTTTGTTCCTGTTGAACTTCAGATTCGTACCCTTGCTATGGATTTATGGGCAAGTTTAGAACACGATATTAAATACAAATCCTTATACAATGCTGCTGCCTTTGATTTTGCTCCAGAATTAAAGGAATGCAGCCGTCTCATCTACGAAGCAGAAGAAAAAATGGAACTGATGAACCGCATGTTAGAAGAATAAGGCAGCTGCAAAGCATGAGGGGTTATAGTTCGTCGGGCAGTTCCCAGCTTTCTAATGCAGCAACGGCATCCTCTAAAGCAAATTCATAGTGGGTTACAAGCGGACTGCCGAATGGGTCAGCTTCTTTTGCCAGAGCAAGCAGCTTTTCATAGCAGGACACCAGACCACGTAACGGTAAATCGCCACTGGTGTGAATATCCAAAATACTTGCCGCTTCATGTGCAGCATTATAATACCAGAGAGAAGCTTCGGCATAATCATTACAGCTTTCGAAATAGCAGCCAAGCTCATAACAGATTTCTGCACATGGAGTGGTAATCATGTCCTTTAATGCAATTTTGAAAAATTCGTTCTGGTTTTCTTCCAAACGATAACAGCGTGCGAGAACGCAGGCAGCTTCTTTTCTGGCAGTTTCATCAGTGTCATTTTCAAAAATTATTTGAAAAATTTCTTTTGCGGAAATAAAGTCGCTTTCATCCCCTGTTTTTAACAGTTCTTTTGCATACATGCTGCGCAGCTTTGGAGAAAAGCAGCCATCTTTTTCAAAAGCTCTGATAAAAATAGAAAAATCGCGTTTACTATGAAAAGATTCCGGCATGTGCAGAATCTCAATGTCACTGTCATAAATCACCGGAGTCGTGCGGATAGTTTCATGAATTGGGTCAATCCAGCTGAATTCCCGAAGTCTTTTGAAAAGCTTTGGGCGGTACTCCAGCTTTGCATTTAATACGGTATTAAATTCTGAGACCGTTTTGTATTTCATCTGAACAATTTCTACTTCTGGAAGCAGGTTCGCTTTTAACTGGCGGAAACGCTCGCGGTTTTCTTCATCTAACATCTCATCCGCATCAGGTGCATAGATGTAGTCCATAGAGGCTTTCGAAAAAGAAAAATTTCTTGCGGCTGAAAAATCATTTATCCATTCATAATCATAAACCTGATTAGTGTAATGAAGGGCAATTTCCTTGGTGGCATCGGTAGAACCGGTATCTACGATGATAATTTCATCCATTAAGTCATTCAGCGAATCCAGACATCTTGCCAGTGTTTTGGCTTCGTTTTTTACAATCATGCATAAGCTAATAGTTGGCATAAAAACCTCCAGAAGATTTTATTTAAAAATATTTTAGCATATCATGCAGGGTTTTACTAGAATTACCTTCCGTTTCTCCTGAGGTATAAAAAGATATTTCTTGCAAGATTGCGTGGAAGAGTATATGATTTTATAAAGGGGTTGTTTGCGATTAATTTCGAAATGAGAGGTAAAAAATGACCGAACAGAAAAAAAGACAGGGAAAGAAACCTGTTTCCAATAAATCAGTGAAGGCAGATAAGCCAAATTCCAAGAAAACATGGCAGGAAAAGAAGCTGGTTGCAGTAAAAGCAAATCAGGCAGAGAAATCGAGTCAGGACACCTGTCCATATGCAAAAAAATGCGGTGGCTGTGATTATCAGGGAATGCCATATGAAAAGCAGTTAAAAGAAAAACAGGATTATGTACGCAAAAATGTAGGTGATTACTGCAAAGTACTTCCAATTATCGGAATGGACAACCCATATCACTACCGCAATAAAGTACATGCGGTCTTTGATATTGTAAAAGGCGGTAAAAAGGGCACAAGTAAAGGCACAAAAAGTAGAAACAGCGGTGCTGCCGCAGGAACAATTATTTCTGGTGTATACAAAGCCGGCACACATGATGTAGTCAATATTGACGAGTGTCGGATTGAGGACGCAAAAGCAGATGCGATTATTCGGGACATCCGCGGACTGCTTCGCTCCTTCAAAATCAAAACATATGATGAAGACAGTGGTTATGGATTATTGCGTCACGTTTTAATCCGCCGGGGATTTCACAGTGGAGAAATTATGGTAGTGTTAGTGCTTGGCTCACCGATTCTGCCATCCAAAAATAATTTTGTGAAGGCGTTAAGGCAGCTTCACCCGGAAATTACAACTGTTGTTATTAATGTAAATGACAAGAAAACAAGTATGGTGCTTGGAGATAAGGAAAATACCATTTATGGAAAAGGTTACATCGAAGATACGCTTTGTGACTGTGTATTCCGTATTTCTCCAAAATCATTTTATCAGGTGAATCCAGTTCAGACAGAGGTGTTATACAGCAAGGCAGTAGAATATGCCGGACTGACTGGTAAAGAAACAGTCGTAGATGCTTATTGTGGAATCGGCACAATTGGAATTATCGCGGCTGCTAAGGCAAAAGAAGTTATCAGCGTGGAGTTAAATAAGGACGCTGTGCGTGATGCAGTTACCAATGCAAAACGCAATGAGGTAAAAAATATACAGTTTTATAATGCTGATGCGGGCGAATTTATGGTTGAGATGGCATCCCAGAAGGCTAGGGCAGATGTTGTATTTATGGACCCGCCAAGAGCAGGCAGTGATGAAGCATTTTTATCATCTGTCGTAAAACTTTCACCAAAGAAAATCGTATACGTTTCCTGCAATCCAGAAACATTAGCGCGAGACTTAAAATATTTGACAAGACATGGATATCGAGCAGTGGAATGTCAGCCGGTGGATATGTTCCCTTGGACAAAACATGTTGAAAGTGTAGTTGTACTTCAGTCTAAATAGCAATGTAAGATACAAAGTTTTTGATATGGAAGGATATATTATGAAAAACAAAAGTAAGCGCTTACAGGTACAAAAACTAAAAGGATGGGATTATGGATTGATAGCGATGATATCGCTGTCGATTTTAATTGTTATGCTTGTTTTCAGTGTTTTTACATCAAATGCAAAACAAAGCCAGATTAATCTCGTCAAAGATGTTATGGAGAAATTGTCTGAAAATCAGAAGGAGCAGTTTGAAGATTTTATAGACGAAAAGATTAATACCTTGAAAACGCTTGTCAGTTATCCGGAAATTTATGAAATGAACGAATCAGAACAGAAGAAATTTATTAAAGGACGTTCTAGTAAATGGGGGTTCAGCCAGTTATTTGTTATGGACATGGAAGGAAATGGATATTATGTAGAAGAGGGTGTTCATCGAAAACAGGCTGGCGAAGCATTTTTTTATAATATCAAAAATAATAAAATATATGTGACAGAGCCTTTCTATACAGGTGAGGGCGTTGCGATTGTAACAATGTGTGTTTCCATTTACGACGAAGCAGGCGAAAAGGTAGGAATTCTTTGCGGAACTGTTGACTTAAACAATGTACAGGAGATTATCGGTAAGAACGAGATGATTCTGGAAGGAAAATCTTACATATTAAGTGACAGCGGACGATATGTAACGTCACAGAATGCCAGTGATGTATATAACAAGATTCCTATTTATAATACGCCAAATTCAGAGTTGTCATTAATTGAAGAAGCTTTTAATACGCAGTCAGATAAATCAGGAACGATTATTTTAAACGGAATCGAATATCAGACACATATTACCTATTTAGATGATTACAAATGGGCAATTGTACAGAATATTCCGGTTTCTAAGATTACAGAGAGATATGCATATTTAAATGTAATTCAGTACGTTTTGTTATTTTTCATTGTGATACTGATTTGCTGCATTATGAGGATTATTTTCAGCTGGAAAAAGAGTGATAAGAAAATCTATACAGATGTCTTGACCGGATGCAATAGTAGAGCGGCATGTCTCGACTTGTTAGATTATCTGGAGGATTATAAAAAGCAGCAGATTACCATTATTTATATGGATTTGAATAATTTTAAATGGGTAAATGATACCTATGGACACGATAAGGGCGATGAATTGTTGAAGAGATTTTCTAACGTGCTAACAAAGACGCTTGGAAAAGAAGGATTTGTCGGAAGAATGGGCGGTGATGAGTTTATCGCGGTTATGCTGGATGTCACAGAAGAGGATTTCTCACAGCTTTGGTGTCAGGTAGAAACAGCATTAGCAGAAGAAAGTAAAAAGTTAGATTTCCCTTATCAGATTACATCCTCTTATGGATATGCGAGCAGAGAAAAAGGCGAGTCAGAGTCTTTAAACATGGTATTGCAGCTGGCAGATAAGAGCATGTACGAAAATAAGACAGCACAAAAAGAAAAAGTAAAATAAATCAATCATAAACAAAAAAGAGGCAGCCTGCCGAATATTGCAGGCTGTCTCTTTTTGTCTGTGTGAGTGCTGCGATAACTTGAGAGATTCGCAGTGCATGTTTCTCATAGTTTAATAGAAAAATAAATATCGTTTCGGATAATTGGAAGTAAATTCATCTTGCAAAAAGCTTGCGACCATGCTAAACTACCTAAAATTAGAAAAGACTAACAAGAATTTGGGGTAACTAAGAAGAGGTAGTAAAAATGATGATAAACAAAAGACTGATTGCAATGGTCAGTGATAGTAAAAAATATGTGGCGGGAAACGTAGTCGTACAATGGTGCAGCCTTGCGGCGAATATTGTCATGATGACGAGTGTGGCGCATTTTGTGCAGAAGCTTTCTGAAAAGCAGTTAAAGAATACAGATTTTTATGCGCTTGCAGGAGTTTTTGCAGTTGTGATTCTAATCAGATTTCTCTGTGAAAAGGGGGCTGCGCGGATGAGTTATCTTGCATCACATTCGGTGAAAAAGACGCTGCGTGAAAAAATATATTTAAAGCTTTTAAAACTGGGGCGTTCTTACAATCAGAAAATCAGTTCTTCGGAAGTTGTACAGGTCGCAGTTGAGGGAGTTGACCAGTTAGAAACTTATTTTGGAGCATATCTTCCGCAGTTTTTCTTTAGCATGATTGCACCATTTACTTTATTTCTGGTATTAAGCTTCGTAAACTGGAGCGTTGCGCTGGTACTGCTTGTGTGCGTACCATTAATACCAGTGACGATTGCGGCAATTCAGACCTGGGCGAAGAAGCTCCTCGCAAAATACTGGGGACAGTATACTGCGCTGGGTGATACATTTTTAGAAAATCTACAGGGACTTACTACCCTAAAAATCTACCAGACGGACGAAATGAAGCATAGACAGATGAATGAGGAATCAGAGAAATTCCGTAAAATTACGATGAAAGTGCTTACCATGCAGTTAAATTCCATTACAGTCATGGACGTTGTCACTTATGGAGGAACTGCGCTTGGAATGATTCTTGCGGTACTGAAATTCCGCGATGGAAAGATAGATTTGGCAGGATGTCTTTTGATTATCCTTTTGTCGGCTGATTATTTTATTCCGATGCGAAGATTGGGAAGTTATTTTCACATTGCGATGAATGGAATGGCAGCAAGTGAGAAAATTTTCCGGCTGCTCGATATGGAAGAAGATGACGAAAAAGAAGCTGTCATTGGAGAAGACACATCCATTTCCATGAAACAGGTATGTTTTTCTTATGAAAAGGAAAGAGAGATTCTGCATGAGATTAATATTGCGTTTCCGCAGGGAAAATTTATTGCATTGGTGGGAGAAAGCGGCTGTGGAAAATCTACAATAGCAGGACTGCTTTCCGGGAAAAATAAAAATTATTCCGGCAGCATTACGATTGGCGGCATCGAGCTTTCTGAAATAAAAGAAGAAAACAGAATGGAAAACATTACGTTGGTAAGTCACAACAGCTATTTATTTAAAGGAACGGTGAGAGAAAATCTTGCTGTTGGAAAGAAGTCGGCAACAGACGAGGAAATGATTACCGCTTTGAAAAAGGTAAAACTGTATGAATTTTTGCAGGGAGAGCAGGGGTTAGAGACAGAACTTTTAGAAAAGGCTTCCAACCTTTCGGGTGGTCAATGTCAGAGGCTTGCATTGGCAAGGGCACTTTTACATGACACGCCAATTTATATTTTTGACGAAGCCACTTCAAATATTGATGTGGAGAGTGAAGAGGCAATTATGGAGCAGATTCGTGAGCTTACCAAGACAAAGACAGTTATCTTAATTTCTCATCGTTTGGCGAATGTAATTGATGCAGATGAAATTGTTGTCTTAGAAAAAGGAAACATTGTTGAGCAGGGAACGCACAAAACACTTTTGGAGCGAGCAGGTGTTTATGCGAAGATATATGATTCTCAGATGGAATTGGAACACTATGGAAAGGTATGGGATTTTAATGAAGCCTGAAAAAATACATACGAAAAAAAGAGGAAATCTAAAGCTGTGTCTGCAGTTGGCAGGACTGGTAAAGCCACTATCCGGCTATATGATACTGGCAATTTTAATGGGACTTGCAGGAAACTTATGCGCCACCTTTATTACAATACTTGGTGGATATGCAATTCTTGGACTGCTTGGAGCAGATGTGACTATTAATCTTACGGCTATTTTTATCATTGCAGTTGTGATTGCACTGCTTCGCGGTGTTTTAAGATATGCGGAGCAGGCGTGTAACCATTTTATTGCATTTAAACTTTTAGCATTGCTTCGTGATAAAGTTTTTGGAGTATTAAGAAAGCTTTGCCCGGCAAAGCTTGAGGGAAAAGCGAAAGGCAATCTGATTTCTGTGATTACTTCTGATATTGAACTGTTAGAAGTGTTTTATGCGCATACGATTTCCCCATGTACAATTGCATTACTTTTTACGGTAGTAATGTGTGTATACATCGGGCAATTTCACGTGGTTCTTGCAGGGATTGCGCTGCTTGCCTATGTAACGGTCGGAGTTGTGATACCTGTGATTGTGTCCCGGTTCAGTTCGGCAGATGGTCTTGTATTTCGAAACAAGTCCGGGGATTTAAGCGGTTTTGTATTAGAAAGTCTGCGCGGACTCTCTGAAATAATGCAGTATGGAATTGGAAAAGAGCGTCTTTCTAAAATGAACCAGAAGACACAGGATTTATCGGAAGTAGAAGAGAAAATGAAGTCAAAGCTTGGAACAAATATGGCAGTTACCGGTACGATAATCTGGGTATTTGACTTTTTCATGCTGATTGCGGCAGCATATTTATATCAGAAGGGGGCAGTTGGATTGGATGGTGTAGTACTTTCTGTACTTGCATTAATGAGTTCTTTTGGACCTGTGGCTGCCCTTGCGAACCTGGGAAGCACACTTTCTAATACCTTTGCTGCAGGAAACCGGGTACTTGACATTTTAGAAGAGACACCAGTGGTTTTGGAAGTGGAAGGAAAAGAAGACATTGTTTTTGATGGTGTGAAAGCAGAAAATATTCATTTTTCTTATGAAGAGAATTCAATTCTGGAGGATTTCTCATTAGAAGTGCCAAAGGGAAAAATTATTGGAATTACAGGAAGAAGCGGCAGCGGAAAGTCAACTTTCCTAAAACTTTTAATGCGCTTCTGGCAGACAGATTCCGGGAAAATTACCTTTTCTGAAAAAGAGATTGATGACATTAATACTTCTAATTTAAGGGAAATGGAAGGTTTTGTAACACAGGAAACACATTTATTTAGTGATAGTATTTACAATAATCTGCGTGTCGCAAAGGAAGATGCGACTTTGGAAGAAATGATGGAAGCCTGCAAAAAAGCATCCATTCATGATGTTATTATGAGCTTTCCAAACGGCTATGATACAAATGTTGGTGAACTTGGTGATACACTTTCCGGCGGAGAGCGGCAGCGAATTGGACTTGCGAGAGCATTTTTACATGATGCAGATTTATTGCTTTTGGATGAGCCGACCAGTAATCTTGACAGCTTAAATGAGGGCGTTATTTTAAAATCCTTAAAGGAAGAATGTAAAGGAAAAACAGTGATTCTTGTCTCACACAGAAAGTCCACAATGGGCATTACCGATGTGAATTACTGTGTAGAAAATGGAAGAATGAGTTGATAAAGGGAGGAAATCATGAAGATAAAAAAAGGTGTTTATATTGTGGTAGGATGCATGGGACTGGCGATAGGTGCAATAGGTGCAGTAGTTCCATTGCTTCCGGCAGTTCCATTTCTTTTATTGGCGGCAATCTGCTTTGGAAAAAGTTCTACCCGCCTGCATACATGGTTTATCGGAACGAAGCTTTATAAAAATAATTTAGAAAGCTATGCGCAGGGACGCGGCATGACCTGGGCAACAAAAATCCGAATTATGGCAATTGTCACCCTTACGATGTCAGTTGGATTTCTTATGATGAGCAGAGTTCCAGTTGGGCGGCTTGTTTTGCTATGTGTATGGGTATTTCATATTATTTATTTCTGCTTTGGAGTTAAGACAATGTCAATTGAAAAAGGATTCGAAAATTAACGAAAAAACCTTGTTGACATACATCTGCAAGAATAATACAATAGTAGTGAGATGAATAATTGTAAATTAAGGGGTATTATAATGAAGAAAAAAGCAATCGTACTATTGATAATGGGGTACTGTGCTTTGGAGATTATGGGATGCGGCAATGCTGCATCCCATAATTCAAATGGGGCAGTCACAGAAATACAGGCAGATGTATTAGAGGATGATGAGGAGACAAGCGTTGCAGACTCAGAAGGTGAGATTCTTGTGTCCGAAGAGATATTGAAGATTCCGGATTTTTCGGGCGAATTAGATTTTACGTTTGATATAAAAACAGACGCACAGCCGGAGAATGAAACAAGAAGTAATTTTGTATATACAGAGAATGGCTATTATCGGTTTGGTTTTGACTGGACAGAGGGAAGCTACGTCATCGGAAAAAGATTGTATTATTATGATAATGCGCTAGGAGAAGAGATTCTTGTTTGTGACAAAATAAACTGTACACACACCTCAGAGGAGTGTAATGCATGCTTTAGCAATGCAACTTATCCGACAGCGGATATCTGGCAGTATGAGGGAGATTTGTATCTGTTGAAACAGGAAGGAGAATTGTTAGAGATTGAGAAAGTAAGTCAGGATGGTGCAACACGCGAAAAGTCATGTACGTTGATGCGTCAAGCTATGGAAACAACAGTAGCAGAGGATGGAAGTGAGAGCACATCCTACTTTTTTCCGGAGTTGCAGCTGCATAGAGGTTATGTATACTGGTCTGATTATTATCCGGGGAGCGATAAATGTACGCTATATTCTGTAAAATTAAATAGTAGTGAAGATGCAGAGGTATTGTATACAATTTCAGAAAATTCGCCCTGCCTTTATCGCTTGAAACCATATGGCAGATATTTATTATTCCAGATGGGAAACTTTGATTCAAGCTATGAAAACTTCTCAGGTGGAATCTATGCATATGATACACAGGAGAAAAGTGTCAGCAGACTTTGCGAAGAGGGAATTCGTGATTACTGTGTCTGGAAAGATTTGATATACTATTTTGATTTGGAAGATAATGTGAAAGTAAAAAATTTGCAGACAGGCGAAACTTCACTTTTCTATAAGAATGAGCGTGATACCTCTATGAATAGTACAAGATTGTTTTCGCAGGACACCAATCTGATTTATGAAATTATCAATTTGGACAATGAGGAAGTAACACAGCTGATATTAGATGAGAATGGAAATGTGACATCTGTGTTAGAACAGAGTGAGGCGGCGGATATGCTGCATCCATACATGTTTTGAAAGCAACGGGTGAAAACGGATGGAACTGAAAAGAATATTTGGAAATAAAAAATTTGCAGGGATTACGTTATTTTTACTGATTGCTGTTGTTGGGTTATATTTGTTTCAGGAATACCGGAGCGCTGTCAGAGGAGGATATTCGTTAAAAGAAGAAATCTGTTACCGCAATGAGCTTACAGAACAGATAAAAGAAAAATCATTTGCAGAGGCACTTGATGTTCTGAGCATAAAAAAGTTACTGGTGGAAAACGAGGCGCAAAGTCTTTTGCTATTAGGGAAATATAACTATCAGCTGGCATATCAGGATAAGGTTTTGCAGGAGGAGATTGTGCAGCTGGAGCATCTTAATACCTATAAAGCGTATTTGGAGAATATAACGCAGCAGAGTGGGGTATTAAGTGAGGTTTCTATTTTTCAACATACGGACTCTTTGGCATTAGAAAATATAGAGAAGACAAAACAGGCTTATCAGGCATTAGAAGATAATCAGGTCGTTTATGGTGATTACAAGGCATTTTCAAGTGTGCTGGAATATGATGAAATGCATTATCTGATTGTTGTATTTATTATGGTGCTGGTCTGGAATTTTTTTGAAGAAGAGAAAAAAGGATTACGGGGAATTATTTATGCAGCGCCAAAGGGAAGAGCGATGCTTGCACTTCGAAGAATCGGTATCCTTGGGATGGCGGCAGGCATTTTTGTGGCATTGTCATATCTTCTTGTTTTTCTCGCAAGTTTTTGGCTGTATGGTGGAGCAGAGAATTTACATAACAGCATCCAGTCGATTGCTAGTATGCGGGAATGTGTATTGCCGCTGTCAATTCTTGAATATTTTGTATACAGTGTAGGATTTCACATACTGGCATCTTTTTCTCTGGCACTATTTATCTGGATGATACTTACGGCATTTCAAAGCAGAATATGTTCGATTCTAGTGGCAGTAATGATTTTTGGAACGGAATTTTTTATGTATCAAATGATTACTGCGCAAAGTCCAATTGCTGTTTTGAAATATGTCAATCTTTATAATTTTATCCTGCCGGATAAGATGCTGCAGGGATATTGCAATTTTGAAGTTTTGGGCATACTTGTCAATCGGGAAAAATTGTTTTTGATAGCTGTATTATTATTAGGATGCATCAGCGCAGCATCATGTGTTGTTATCAGCTGTAAGAGAAAAACAATTTCTGAAACCGGAAAAATTCAAGCAAAGCTTGAAGTGTTTGGAAAAAAAGTTCGCAGGATGTATCATAAGCAGCTCTCAAAATTATCTGTATTTGGACTAGAGGCATATAAGATAATTGCTGCACAGAAAGGCTGGCTGATACTTGCCATCTGGCTTGTGGTATTAGTGTCTGATATAGAAAACAGACAGCTTCTTTATGTCGGAAACGGGTCATATATGCAGGAGGTCTATGCTGTTTACAGTGGGACAGATGATGGAAGGCTTGCAAAATATGTAGCACAGCAGACGGAATTTTTTGAAGCGTTAGATGATGAATATGAAAAAGTGGCGGAAAAATACGAAAATGGAGAAGTAACAAAAGAAGAACTTGCAAATATGGATTATAAAGTACTTGCCTTTTCTGCAAAAAGAAGTGGTTTAGACAATATGAAAAATCAGCTGTCCTATATTCAGAATTTAAAACATGAAAAAGGAATTGATGCATGGTTTTTAGATAATAAAGGATATAAGGTTCTGTGGACAGGAGATGGCATTTATGATGGCGCAGGGTATGGAGAACAGCAAAAAAGTGCATTGCTTTCGATTACGGTGTTGATTTTTTTACTTGGTTTTCTGTTTTCTTATGACCGATTGTGCGGTATGGACAAGCTGCTGCTTGCAACTGCACTTGGAAGAGAAAAATTATTTCATATTAAGATGCGGCTGACAGCAGTTTTGTGTCTTTTGGTTTGTATGATTACTTATGGAATCAGAGTCTATGAAGTGAATCAGACGTATACCTTATCCTGTATGTCTGCACCAGTGCAGAGTCTGTATTTCATGGAAGATTTTCCAATCAGAATCAGCATCGGGACATTTATGGGCTTTTTATTTATTATGCATTTTGCAGCACTTTTCTCAATCAGTATGATAGTATGTGTGATTTCTCTGCAGGTAGATGGCTATCGTGGCATTCTGCTTTCGTTATTCCTGCTAGTTGTACCGTCGGTTATGTATATGTCGGGAATTAAATGGTGCGAGAAAATAGCAGCCATCCAGCCGGTGATGTATGTTGAGGCATTACAGGAACATGGTTTTGCATATAGCTGTATCATGATAATCATTACTTGTCTATTCGGTGTTTTGGGTTATATGTATACAAAAAGAAAATGGTGTAGAAAGGCGGGAAAATATGCAGTTGCAAATACATGATTTATCAAAAAAGTATGGGAATCACTGGGCATTAGAAAGTTTATGCATGGAGCTTGATACAGGAATTTATGGATTATTAGGACCTAACGGTGCAGGAAAATCTACATTAATGAATCTGCTTACGGATAACCTTGAGCGTACCTCTGGAGAAATCCTTTTAGATGGAAAAGATATTCTTTCTATGGGAGAAAAATACCGCAGTCTGCTTGGATACATGCCGCAGCAGCAGGGGTTTTATGAACATTTTTCGGCTGCTGCTTTTTTGCGCTATATCGGAGTACTGAAAGGATTAAAGGGAAAAGAGCTAAACAGACAGATACAGGAATTGTTAGAAATGGTAAACCTTAAGGAACATCAGTATGAGCCGATAGGCTCTTTTTCAGGAGGCATGAAGCAAAGAGTATTGTTAGCACAGGCATTGCTTGGAAATCCGGGAATTATTATACTTGATGAGCCGACGGCGGGACTTGACCCAAAGGAGCGAATCAATATCAGAAATATGATAGCAGAATTGTCTAAGGATAAGATAATTTTAATTGCAACACATGTTGTGTCTGATATCGAGTGCATTGCAAATGAGGTCGCATTAATGAAAAAAGGAAAACTGATACGCAAGGAAACACCAGCAAAACTCATTCAGTCGATACATGGAAAAGTTGCAGAAATTGCCTGTGAAAAAGAAGATTTAGTTGAACTTCAAAAAAGATATAAAACAGGAAATACCATACAAAAAAGTGATGGAGTATATTTTCGAATTGTGGGAGATAACCTTCCACAGAATGCGAAAATTGTTGAAGAGAATCTGTCATTAGAAGAAGTATATTTATATTACTTAGGTGAGTAATAAAAGAGCCACAATCAATCGATTGTGGCTCTTTGTATATCCGAACTCTTTTGAAAATAACAATTATACCATTTTTGTCTGTGACAGTTCGAGCATAGAAGCAGACAATTCGTTAATGACTTTATTGTCATTGATAACCATATTCATATTGTCCTTGTAGACATTGATGGCATCTGCAATAGCGGAAACAGAATTCTGGCTTGCTTCGGAAGAATTGGACATTTCAGAAATTTTGGAATTCAAGTCTTCTAATATAGAATCCATCTCGTGAACGCTTGCATTCTGTTCCTCGATATTTTCATATAATGTACCAAACTGCTCGGTTAATTCGTCGAAGCTCTGCTGGAAACCGACTAACGAATCAATGGACTGATTGATTGCGCTGGTGCTTCCATTAAGCTGAAGCGTTGTCTCATCAATTCTCTGCTGCATATTCTGAACAATAGAGGCTACCTGTGCGGCACAGTTATTACTGTCTTCTGCAAGGTCCTGCACCTTAGAAGCAACGACGGCAAATCCAGCACCGCTTTGTCCGGCTCTGGCTGCCTCGATAGAAGCGTTCAATGCCAGCATGGTGGTGCTTGAAGCAATTTTTGTCAGCTGCTCAGCAGCAAGTGAAATTTCGGTAATCTGCTCCTGTAATGTGCCAAATACTTTTCCAGTTTCAGAAACAGTCGTTTTTAAGGTTTCCATTTCAGAAGTGATTGCCTGCATGCTCTTTTTGTTTTCCGCAAGAGATACTTCGACTACTTTGACATCTGAATTTAAGGCATCAATCTGATTTTCTGTTGCATTCATGCGGTTGTGTACATCATGGAAAGTTTCAGCAACCTCTAATGCACCCTGCGTAATATTGGCAGAGTCGGTACGAAGCTCAGAAGCACTGTTTTCTAAGCGTTTGTTTGCTTCCTCAAGTTTGGAAACGCGGCTTAAAGAAGTACCGCAGCTGCTTTGTAATTCTTCCCCAGCATTTTTTAATTCGGCTAAAAGACGTTCCGCTTCTTCGGCTCTTTCGCGGCTGATTTCGATATAGGCACGACCACGTTTGATTACCATATAGAAAGTATAAGCGGCAACAGAGAAAATTCCCATACACATAATATACTGGGACAATGGGTCTGCTTTTTCCGGGTGAATGATATACATAAGTACGAAAATAATGTCAATTAATACAATCTGAATGAGTGTATATTTTGGTACAAGATAAAGGCCGGAAAGTCCGACAACAGCCAGATAAAGTGGAAAATCGTCACTGTAATAATTACCGCTGTTTAACGAAATAATAAATACAAGCACAATCAAACTGATACATAAAACGAGCTGCTGATGATTCTGGTCCACATTCATTTTCTTCATGCCAATCACAACAATTGCAAAAACAAGCAGACAAAGACCGATGACAAGTGCTCCCTGCCATGCCTGTCCAATCAGATTTTTGAGAAAAAAGATGCCGGAAACTGCAAAAACGGCAATCATCATGTTGCGAAAAATCATATTTTCAGAAACGGGTTTTTTGATTAATTGTTTGTTTTCATCCATAGTAAATCCTTCTCCTTAGTTAAATATTTTCCTGTAAAGAAAACTAGTGATTAATATCAAATGCAGTAAAATGCTCGTCCTGCACATAGGACTGATGCAGATTATGCACAAAATCGTAGTCTTTTGCTTCATTATAAATAACAAGTTCGCAAAGATTTCCGATGAAAGATGGTTGGAAAACATCTCCGCCTAAAATAATCCATTTCACGTAACGATTGGTCGGTACATGTTCCATCATACCGGCAACCTCCCCATTAATAAACGTGATAACTTTTTCTGTTTTGGCGTTATAAGTAACAACGTAATGCGCCCAGGCATTTTCCCTCAACTGGCAGGAGCTGATATCATACCAGCCATTGATTTCCTTGGAATCGCGGATTCGGAAATCAGAATGTCCCTCCCATGCTTCTGGAAGAATACTGCAAAAGCCTGTTTCAAACTTAATATAAATTGCAGAAGTCCAAAAGTGATTCTCTTTGGGCTTTATCCATAAGGAAATGGTAAAACTGTCATTCACAATAGCTCGTGTTGGAATGTGAACGGTATTTTGTTCCGGTTCCCCACCCGGAAAAAATAGTGAGTAGGAATTTGAAAAAATTCCATCGTCAAAGTAAAAACCCTCGCCGCTGTAAGAAGCTTTCATGCTCTTGTCTTCTGATAATAAATCTCCGTTTAAACGAAAGGTAAAGCTGCTGATTGTGCGGGAAGAGTATTCTTCTGCAAATCGTATAAAATCGTCTATTGGCAATGGCTTAGCGTAATAGAATCCCTGCGCTATCTGGCAGCCACAGCTTGTAATAAAATCAACCTGTTCTTTTGTTTCAATGCCTTCTGTAACCACGTCTAGTTTTAAATCCTTGCACATGGCAATGACGTTACGGATAATTTTTCTGCCTCGTGCATTGGTAGCAGATTCCTGTAAAAATTCGCGGTCAATTTTGATAGTATTTGCAGGAATATCTTTTAATAGATTTAATGCAGAAAATCCTGCGCCGAAATCATCAATGGAAACTAAAAATCCATGTGACTGCAGCAAGTCTACCGTACAGATTAATTCGTGATTGTCTTTAATAAAAAGACTTTCTGTAATTTCAATTTCCAACTCGTTTGTTGGAATTTCATAGCGATTTGCAATTTTGGAAAGCGTTTCCGGGAAATTGCGGTCATATAAATGCAGCCTTGACATATTTACCGAAATAGGAATGTGTTCGTAAATTTGTCCTTTCCAGGAAGCTTTCATGCGGCAGACCATTTCGAAATTATACATATCGAGTTTGGCAATAAAGCCGTTTTTTTCGAAAACCGGAATATAAAGTATTGGAGAACGTTCACCGTCGATGGGATGTATCCATCTTGAGAGTGCCTCTGCCCCATAAAGTTCAAAAGAAACCATGTTGACTTTGGGCTGGAGGAAAACCTGAAATTCTCCATTTTCTAAGGCTTTTTCCATTTCAAGTTCGATACTGCGGCTGATTTCTAATTTTTTATCATGTGCTTTATAAACGAAAAAACGATTTTTTCCATTGTATTTTGCCTGATACATTGCAGCGTCGCATTTGGCTAAAATATCATCCAGAGAAGAATCGGTACTCTGATTTAAAACGATGCCGATGCTCAGCGAAACAAACGAAAGAATGTCCTTGCGGAAATTAACACAATTCATACCGTCTAACAGGTTCGCAGCTATCCGCTCTAATTGATGCTGTGTATATTTCCTTGGAAAAAGTACAACATATTCATCTCCACCGATTCGGGACGCGAATCCTTGTGTATGCTGCTGTATCAGCTTTGCAATCTGTATTAGAAATTCATCACCCATACTGTGTCCATAAATGTCGTTGACACGTTTGAAATTGTCGACATCAATAAACATTGCGTGGATATTTAAATGTTTCGGTAATTGATTGTAGTATTCATATAATCCCCGGCGGTTTGCGAGTCCCGTCAGGTAATCGCTCTCTGCAAGAAGACGCATCTCGTTAATTTGTGACTCGTCTTGTGGCTCATTTGATTGTATATCCCCATTTTTCATGTCTGGTATCACCCCATTAGTTTCATGCTGTCAGGTATGCTGTAAAGTAAGTATAGCAAAAGTGACGTATTCATTTTTGCCTATAGGGATATTATACCATGACTTTAGTACTTGTCCAAGCAATATGTGAAAAGTATTTTATTGTTATTGGGAATGTGTTATAATAAGTAAGTATTTTTGAATCAGGGAATCACTATATATGATAAAAATAGTGATATAAAACGTGATAAAGGGAAAGGATTTTAATAATGGAAGCAAAAACAACAATGGAGATTACAAACGATAAATTAGAAGAAGCAATTAAGCAGTATGCCGCAGAGCGTACACCGGACAATTTGAACATCGTGTTAAATTTGATGCGTCCGACAAAGCTTTTAGTACCGGCAATGTTAAAAGCACCAGACCAGCCGATTCCATGCTTTTTAAAGAATTCAAACGGCGAACAGTTCTTAGCTGTTTATACTTCTAAGGAACAGATTCCACAAGAGCCAAAGAGCCAGGCAATTTTAAGCATGCCATTTCCAGCATGTAATGATTTAGTAGTGAAACAGGAATTAAATCTGACAGGTATGGCAATTAACCCATTTTCAGATAATCTTATTTTGAAAAAAGAATTAGTAGAGAAGCTTCATGAAGCTGACCAGAAGGCTGCACAGATGAAACAGGTGAAGATGACACCGGAGCAGTTTAATGTGTTTGTGAAAAAACAGGTAGAGTTTGGAATTTTACCAAAACGTCTTTTTACCGAAAAAGAAGCATTCGTAGACAAGCTTTGTGAAGAAAAAGAAGCTTTGATTAATGAGATATTTGCAGCAGCTTACAAAGAGCCAAAGCTTTATCCATTTTCAGAGGATGATTATTCCGTTATGGCATTAAATATCGCAGAGGATTTAACATTAGTGCGTATTGATTTCCCAGAGAAAGGAATCGTTACACCACTTTGTTATCGTGTATACATTACATTTGACCCGACTACTCAGAAAGCAGGTTACTTCACTATCGAGAAGACAGAAGAAAAAGGCGTGCGTCTGTTAGGCGGATTCGGGGAAGATGGAAAACATATCAGCTATGGCAATGCACCAGTTGAGGGAGCAGAGCTGCAGGAGATTATGAATCTTGCAAGAAAACCAGCCGAAATTACAAGCTAGGATAGATTATTTCAAGACATATGCAATAGACAAAAGCCTGTAAAAAGGAGATGCAAGTATGAAAGAAACATTGAAAAGAGTAAAAGCAGATGTGATTTTATCAGCAGTATTGTGTTTGGCATTAGGCATTGTATTAATCGTATGGTCGGAAGAAACGATTCGGCTGCTCTGCCGGGCATTAGCAGTCGGACTTGTGATTATTGGCGTGGTAAATATCATAAGTTATTTCAGAGATAGAAGCCTGCATGTATTTTCCGGCATACTTGGCTTGATTGTTCTATTAACTGGAGCATGGATATTTATGAAGCCGGAAAGCGTTGTAAGCTTAATTCCGATTGTTATTGGAGCAATTCTTGCAGTGCATGGACTTCAGGATTTAAAGCTTGCCATTGAGACAAAACGTAACAGCTATGAGAAATGGTGGAGCATTTTACTGATGGGTATCGTCAGTCTTGTGCTTGGTGTTCTTTGTATTGTCCACGCATTTGGTGTTGTGGCACTGGCATTAAAGTTTATCGGTATTGCATTAATCTATGACGGACTTTCCGATTTATGGATTGTTTCAAGAGCTGCAAAGGCTGCTAAAAATAAAAGATTAGAAGAAGAAGCTTTGGAAGCAGAATATAAAGAAGTAGAAAACGAAGAATAAAATAAAAACTGTCCACAAAACATTTTACAGAATAAAACGGTGAAAATGTTTTGCGGGCAGTTTCTTATTTTTAGACGGTAATTTTTCCTTCGTAAATTAAGGAAATAAATTTTTTCGCAAGCACAGGGTCAAACTGTGTACCGCTGTTTCGCTCTAATTCGCTGATGGCAAAAGAGACAGACAGCGGCTGCTTGTAAGGGCGCTTGGCAGTCATGGCATCAAAACAGTCAGCAATCGTTAAGATACGTGCCATATAAGGAATGTCCTCCCCTGCAAGACCTCTTGGATAGCCAGTGCCGTCATAACGCTCATGGTGTCCGACAACGGCAGGAATGACATAGTCCATATCAGGCAGATAGCGAATCATTTTTGTGGAATTTTCCACGTGTGTTTTCATAATGCTGTACTCTTCGTCTGTCAGATGAGAAGTCTTCTTTAAAATATGCTCTGGAATACTGATTTTTCCAATGTCGTGAAGTAAGCTTGCTTCGCGGACAATTTCAATTTCGGTATCATTCATGCCAAGTGCTTCTGCTAAGATGACGGCATATTTGGAAACATTCATCGAGTGGATAAAGGTATAAGTATCTTTTGCATCAATGGCAGCAGTAAGTGCATAAATAGTCGGTGCAATACGCTCATAGGTTGCGCGGATATCCGGGGTATTTGAGCGGTTTTCCATACCTTTTAAATAAACAATAATATGTCCTTTTCCTTCCATTTTTCCATAATAAACAGCCTGCTCCGCATTATGTAAAAAAGAAGAAGCATCTTTGGAAATATTAGGAAAAGTGGAGATACCACAGGTAATTGTCACATCCCAGACCGTATCAGCCGGAAAGCTTTCAGAGATGCCGGAGATGACACGCTGTGCAAATTCTCTTGCTGCATCAATATCATCCCCATCTTTTAGCACCATTAGTTCGTCTGCCCCAAAGCGGAAAGCAATATCATTTAGTCCCATTTCCTGAAGAACGACCTGTGCACATCGGTAAACTAAATCGTCCCCTTCCTTAGAGCCATACAACTCGTTATACAGTTTAAAATCATCAATATCAAAAATGAGTAAGGTTTTTGGGTGCTGTTTCGAACATGCCTGTTCAATACGCTCAAACGCATTTTTTCTATTATAAAGGGAAGTAAGTTCATCTGTAATGGAAGCACGATAAGCCGTCTGATAAAGGTTTGCATTACGCAGTGCATAAGCAGTATAATGGCAAATTTTTTCAAGATACATCATCTGGGTGCTGTCTAATGGCTGATGTGTGTGGTCTGCAATATAAAGAAAACCGATAATAGAATGATTATATTTAATAGTATAAAATGCTTTGATGTTTTCTAATTTCAGCCATTCCTGTTTGCGTAAAGTTAAAAGAGAAATCAGTTCCTTGGAATCATAATCATCGACACAGACGAAGCTGTTTTCCTGACGAAGTCTTTGCAAAACACTCTGGTCTGGCACACTGTATTTTTTTAAATAAGAAACATTTCCGAATTCACGCGTGACACGAAAAACATCGCTTGTCTGTTCTTTCATCATTAACAGCAGCCCGTCCGTATTCAGAATAGGAATGAGTGCGTGCATCATTGCATCATAGATATCTTCTGTATTAAGTGTATCGACAGCAGTTGATAAAAACTGGTCGAAAATTTCTTCGTATGTATTCATAAGTCTCCTTGTACTTGAGATATGTTTTGTACATCAAAGTGGTATAAAATGCTGAGAAATAGCACTTTTGTCGCCTTGTGAACGTTGTAACATTATACTATAATAAGATGAGAAATAACATGGGAAATAAGATGCAGACAATGGAGGCGTAAGATGAGACGCGAAGAATTTAAAATGGAGCGGACGGGGTTATTGGAAGTAGGACAGGTTTTACCGATTACAGAAGGAAAATTGCCGACTTCCTATTATTATACATTAGGAAAAGCGTATGCAATGTCAGCAAATTATGTAGTGAGCCAGAGAATTAAATCAAAAGAAGGCAAGGTTGTGGATATAAAAGAAACACCAAAAGGGTACTTTGTGACAGTTGAATTTGATGAATAATTATTATAGAATAGTACAACATTGTTACATTTAGGAAGGAATTAGTACATGCGTTATTTACCAACGAGTAAACTGACGCCGGGAATGGCTCTAGGTCAGAATATATACGACGGTTCAGGACGAGTTTTATTAGAAAAGCATTTACTTTTGACAGAAGAAGCAATTTCTAATCTTGAGTTTATGGGATTTCCGGGAATATATATTGATGACGATTTTACGCGCGGTATAGAGATTCAGCAGGTTTTGAATCCGCAGGTAAGAAGTCAGGCACTTAAGGTGATTCATGATTTATTTTCGTTTGATTATGAAGCAAATATACCACCTGTTGCAGAAATAAAATTAAAAAAGACGATTGAAAGTGTTGTTGAAGACATCCTGAACAATGGAGATATTATGCTCAATGTGCTGGATATTAAAAATTATAATGACTACATCTTTTTTCATTCAGTGAATGTTGCAATGCTTTCAGTGATTGTTGGAGCGCGATATGGTTTAGAGAAAAAGCAGCTGTTTCAGCTTACAACGGCAGCTATGCTTCATGATATTGGCAAGAAATTTGTAGATGTCGATACCATCACAGGTGGCATAGAACAGGTAAAAGCAGAGCAGGAGCAGTTACGGCAGCATCCAAAGCTTGGTGCTGAGTTTTTGAAATGCAATTACAATTTTCCACCAATAGTTGTGCAGAGTGTATTGACGCATCACGAAGCATACAATGGAAAAGGGTATCCGGAGAAGAGAGCTGGAGAAGAAATACCAATTTATGCAAGAATTATCCGGATGACAGATTGTTATGATATTTTAACTTCAAAACATCCATCGAAACCTGCATTGTCACCGTCAGAAACAGTGGAATATCTGATGTCGCAGGCAGGCGGTGAATTCGACCCGAATCTGGTAGAGGTTTTCATTAAAAAGATTGCTGTTTATCCAGTCGGCTGTGAGGTAGTATTATCAGATGGAAGACATGCAGTTGTTGTTCAGAATTTTGAACGTTTTCCATTAAGACCTTTGGTGAAAATGTTAAATAATGGTGCATTAGTGAATCTGCGGGATGATGCAGAGTGTAGAAATATCACTATTGTAAAAGTGGTTTTAAAATAGAAAGAGATAATCGTAATTTTGGGGGCGGTTTTCTCTTTCTTTTTCTTTTTTGGGAAAGTCATGCTATAATGAGCGCATAGGTGAAATTGTGGATTTAAGAAAAGAGAGAACTAACATGAAAATTTTACTAACAGCAATCAATGCGAAATATATACATTCCAATCTTGCGGTATACAGTTTGCGTGCTTATGCCAAAGAATATGAAGAACATATCGCAATTGGTGAATACACGATTAATAATCGGACAGATTATATTTTAGAGCAGATTTATAAACAGAAACCGGATGTCTTATGTTTTTCCTGTTATATCTGGAATATTGCATATGTGGAAGAGTTAATGCGCGAATTTCATAAAATTTGTCCAGAAGTTCCAATTTGGGTTGGAGGACCGGAGGTTTCCTATGAAGTGGAAACTTTTTTGAAGGAGCACCCGGAGGTTACTGGTGTGATGATTGGGGAAGGTGAGGAAACCTTTCGACAGTTATGCGGATATTATGTAAACCATGACAAGAAACTTTCAGAAATAGAAGGAATTGCAATCCAGCACTCCGCGGAAATGACATTTTCCAAGTGCCGGGAAACTATGAACATGAGTGACATTCCATTCTGCTATGATACCGTTGGAGATTTTAAAAATAGAATCATTTATTATGAGTCAAGCAGAGGATGTCCGTTTAATTGCAGTTATTGTCTATCCTCGGTGGACAAGCGGTTACGTTTTAGAGATATTGCGCTTGTGAAAAAAGAGCTTGCTTTCTTTATAGAAAAGGAAGTTCCACAGGTGAAATTTGTAGACCGAACCTTTAACTGCAAGCATGAGCATGCAATGGAAATCTGGCGTTTTATCAAAGAGCATGACAACGGAATTACGAATTTTCATTTTGAAATATCAGCTGATTTGCTGACGGATGAGGAATTGGAATTTATAGGAACGATGCGTCCGGGGCTGATTCAGCTTGAAATAGGCGTACAGTCAACAAATGAGGCAACCATCACAGAAATACATCGCACGATGAAGCTTGATGTATTAAAAGATGTGGTGAAAAAAATCCAGAAAAATGGAAATATCCATGAGCATCTTGATTTGATTGCAGGGCTGCCTTATGAAGATTATAAAACATTTGCAAAATCCTTTGATGAGATTTATGCCTTAAAGCCAAATCAGCTGCAGCTTGGATTTTTAAAGGTATTAAAAGGCTCTTATATGTACGAGCACGCAAAAGAATATGGCATTGTGTATCATTCGACTGCACCATATGAAGTCCTGTCGACGAACTGGCTTTCTTTTGAGGAGGTGCTTAAAATCAAGCAGGTAGAAGAAATGCTTGAGGTTTATTATAACAGCGGGCAGTTTGAAATTACTGTGAAGATGTTAGAGCCTTTGTTTGAAAGCCCATTTTATATGTATCAAAAGCTTGGGGAATTTTATGAAAAACGCGGTTATTTTGGCATGAGCCATGCGCGGATTCGAAGATGCGAAATTCTGCTTGAATTTTTACAGGATAGGGGTGTAGAGGAAGAGATTCTTCGTCTGGTGGAAGAAAGTCTGACCTTTGATTTATATTATCGTGAAAACTGCAAGAGCAGACCTCGCTGGGCTGCACCGGGCGCAGAATTTAAAGAGCAGACCCGCTATTATTGTAAAAAAGGCATGAAAAGTCATGTAGAGCCATTCCATTACGCATTCCCGGATAAAAATGTAAAAACAGTGGCAAGTCTGCCAAAACGCATGGAAAAGCCAATATATGTATTGTTTGATTATGAGCAGCGTGACCCGCTTGACCATCAGGCAAAGGTAACGATTGTAGAGGAGATTGTGCAGTGAAAAAAAGAACCGAAGAGATTTTAAAACGTCTGGATGAAGCATATGGCACTGAATATATCTGTTATCTGAATCATGAGACACCCTGGCAGCTGTTAATTGCGGTTATTTTGAGTGCACAGTGTACAGATGCCAGAGTCAATATCGTGACAGAGCAGCTTTTTAAAAAATATGATACCTTGGAGAAATTTGCAAATGCAGACCTTGCAGAATTAGAACAGGATATTAAATCTACCGGTTTTTATCATAATAAAGCGAAGAATATCATAGCATGTACAAGAAGCCTGGTATATGATTATCATGGCGAAGTTCCACGCACCTTAGAGGAATTGACAGGACTTGCAGGTGTGGGAAGAAAAACAGCCAATGTAATCCGCGGAAATATTTATCATGAACCGAGTATCGTTGTTGATACACATGTGAAGCGAATCTCAAGAAGGCTTGGTTTTACACAAGAAACAGACCCGGAAAAAATCGAATATGATTTAATGAAAGTACTGCCAAAGGAGCATTGGATTTTATATAATATCCAGATTATTTCCTTTGGAAGAAATATCTGCTTTGCGCGAAGCCCGAAATGTGAGGAATGCTTTTTACAGGATGTGTGCAAATCAGAGGATAATACCACGAAGAAAAAGTGTGCTGTGAAAAAAAGACAAAGAAGTAAACGAAAGACTAGTGCATATGATGTTGTTAAATGATTATGTAGTAATAGACTTGGAAATGACAGGTCTGAATGCCAAAATAGATAAAATTTTAGAACTTGGAGCAGTAAAAGTACGGGATGGAAAACCGGTAGAATTTTTTTCGAAAATTGTAAATCCTAGGGTGACACTATCTGAAAAAGTGACAGAATTAACCGGAATTACACAGCAAATGGCAGATGACGGAGCGGATTTGGATGAAACGGTTTCTGATTTTTTTGAGTTTCTCGGAGAAGATTTACTGGTTGGACAAAATATCATTTTTGACTATGGATTTTTAAAGCAATGGGCAGTAAATCACAAAATACCACTTGAAAAAAATGCAGTGGATACATTAAAGCTGGCAAGGAAATTCCTTCCGGCAGAGCAGAAGAAAGACTTAGAAAGTTTGTGTACTTATTTTGAAATCCAAAGGCAGAATGCGCACAGGGCGTTAGATGATGCAGTGGAAACAGCTGAGATTTTTGAGAAGCTGAAAGACTTTTATTATGAGAAAGAACCGGATGCTTTTTTACCAAAAGCCTTACAGTATAAGGCAAAAAAACAGTCTCCGGCAACACTGCCGCAGAAACGTTATCTGAAACAATTTACGGCATATCATGGAATTGATATGCCGCAGGATGTGGAAAGTATGAGCAAAAGTGAGATGTCAAGGCTGACAGACAAGCTGATTGCCCAATATGGAAAAATTCCAAAACAGCCAGAAGCATGAAAAGTTTAGCCGCGAATTGCAGAAAGCTTATCAAGAATCGGCTGCTTCATGCGGGATTCTAACTGATTTGCATTTTCTATCAGGCGGTCGATGGCAGCAGTATCGCCCTGACGTTTATAATAATCCGCCAACAGAGTGTAGTTCGCACTTACGTCTGTTTTGCAATCAATGCCAAATTCCAGGACTGGGACAGCTTCTTTTTCATAACCGCGCTCCATTAATTCCTTTGCATATTCCGGTAAAATCTTGGCGAGCTTGGCAAAATTTTCATCATATTCCGTCAAAAGAGGAAGATTTGCAGGACCATATTTCAGCTTTAAATCTGTGTTAGACTGGCCATTCAGATTTAAAATCTTGGAATCCTTTAAGGCTTCAAATTCCAGTTCATACTTTTTTAAGATTTCATCTGGGCAGATACCTATTGGAAATTTGTCCAAAGGTATGGTAATATAGGAAAGTCCGCTGATGTCCTGACGGCGTACATGGTTTGCTTCATGTTCGCGCTCCCAGAAAGCGTCTTCTACTGCTTTTTGCTGGTCAGAGCCTCTTTTGCGGAAGATTTGAATCACAACGATGATAACAAGAAAAATACCTAAAAATGGAAATGCCATAGTGTGCATCCTTTCTGTTTTTAACATTAATTTTTAGAAAGCGAGGAAAATCTCATGTACAATTTTGGAAAAAAGAAAAATCGTTATGTTATGGCGGCTGTTGTTCTTGTGTTGATTGGAACTATGGTACTAACAACCATCATAGCTGCTTTCATGTAAAAATATACTAAAAAATGCTTGGACAGTCAAATATATTCGTGGATATGCACCTTGAAAATAGAAGCATTTATGATAAAATATGATGAAAAAGATTTTTGACCATACAGTGGCAATCGTATAGAGGGAAAATAAATGAAAAAGATGAAAAAAATCATGTCACTTGCAGCAATTGTATGTGTCTTGGGAGCAATTACTGCGACTGCAGTAAATACGAAAGCAGAAGAGAAAGATACAATTGCCGAAGGCGTATATATTGGTAATGTGTACGTCGGAGGAATGACAGCAGAAGAAGCGGCTGGTGCAATCAGTGCATATGTTGCCAGCTCAAGAGAAGCAGAATTAACATTAGCTGCAGATGAAAGAAAAATTACTGCAACTGCAGCGGAACTGGGAATTACTTATACCGATGAGAATCTGGTTCAGCAGGCAATGGATGTATGTAAAAGCGGAAATTTAATTAAACGCTATAAAGATAAGAAGGATTTAGAGCAAGGCTCTAAGGTGATTCCTTTTTCCATGAGCGTTGATACAGAAGCAGTTACCACTTTATTGGAAACAAATGTTGATAAACTTAATATAGAAGCAGTTGATAATGGACTGATTCGTGAAAATGGCGAGTTTGTGATTGTAAAAGGTAATGCCGGTGTTGTTGTCAATGTCGCAGAATCCGTAACAGCAATCGAAAACTATTTAAACGAATCCTGGGATGGAAATACAGCAGAGATTACTTTGGTTGCAGATATTGACGAGCCAAAGGGAACAGAAGAAGAACTTTCTAAGATTCAGGATTTACTTGGAAGTTACACAACAAATTACAGTGATTCTTCCGCAGCAAGATGTACGAATATCAGTGTTGCAACCAGCAAGATAGATGGTACTGTTTTATATCCGGGTGAAGAGTTTTCCGCAGGTCAGACAATGGGACCTTTAAACGCAGAGAACGGCTACGAATTGGCAGGTGCATATGAGAATGGACAGACTGTTCAGTCTTATGGTGGTGGTGTCTGCCAGGTATCTTCTACTTTATACAATGCAGTAATTCTTGCAGAGCTTGAAGTAACACAGCGTTCGAATCATTCCATGATTGTAAGCTATGTACAGCCATCAATGGATGCGGCAATTGCTGGTGATTACAAGGATTTGAAATTTAAAAACAATTTAGATACACCAATTTATATCGAAGGATATACCGTTGGAAAAAATGTTTACTTCAACATTTATGGAGAAGAAACAAGAGCAGCAAATCGTAAGGTAAGCTATGTCAGCGAAGTTGTTTCCAGAGAAGACCCGGTGACACAGTTTGTTGGAACAGCAGACCCGGTTGGTTATGTCAGCCAGGTACAGTCAAAGCATGTTGGATATGTTGCAAGACTTTGGAAAGTTGTAACTGTTGATGGCGTGGAAGTCAGCAGAGAGAAATACAACAGCAGTACTTATAAGTCATCTCCTAAGATTGTGAATATTGGTACAGCATCTGCAGATGCAAACGTGACAGCGGCTGTAAATGCAGCACTTGCAACAGGAGATGAAGCTACGATTTATGCGGCAGTTGCAGCATATGCAGTAAATGCAGTAAATGCAAGTACAATAGTAGCACCAGAACAGAGCGCTCCGGCTGTTTCAGCAGAAGAAGCTGCAATCACAGGAACTGTTGATGAAAGCCAGATTACAAATGATACAGACAACAGCGGTGATGCTTCAAATGGACAATAAAAATGATACAGGCTGCCTCGTAAGGGACAGCCTATCACTATAACTAAGGAATCAATGATATGAAAGTAGGAAAAGTCCCAGAGAACGTCTTAAAGCGTTCCGTTTTTAAACAAATTCATACAAGAAGACCAGAAGTAGTTCTCGGGGCAGGCGTTGGTGAGGACTGCGCAGCGTTACAGTTAGCACCGGACGAGGTGCTTGTGATGTCAACAGACCCAATTACAGGAACTGCCAAGGATATTGGAAAGCTTGCAATTCAGATTACAGTCAATGACTTAGCAAGTTCAGGTGCAGAGCCAATCGGTGTAATGCTTACGGTACTCCTTCCAGAACGCATACGTGAGATAAAACTCCGCGAGATGATGGAACAAGTGGAAGAAGAATGCAAAAAAGCCAATGTACAGGTCATCGGAGGACATACAGAGGTGACACGTGCAGTCAATCAGCCAGTGGTAACTGTCTGTGGTGTTGGCAAAGTAAAACAAGGGCATTTGATATCTACAGCAGGTGCGAAGCCGGGCATGGATATTCTGGTGTCAAAATGGATAGGAATAGAAGGAACATCTATTATTGCAAAAGAAAAAGAAGAGGAACTGAAAACAAGATTTCCAGTGCCATTCATTGAAAAAGCAAAGCAGATGGATATATACATATCAGTACAGTCGGAGGCCGCAGTCGCCGTTACGTCTGGCGTTAGTGCAATGCATGACGTCACAGAGGGCGGAATCTTTGGAGCTTTGTGGGAAATGGCAGAAGCATCTGGCGTCGGACTTGAAATCGACCTGAAAAAAATACCAATTCGTCAGGAAACGGTAGAAATATGTGAGTTTTTTGGAGTAAATCCATATAAGCTGATTTCTAGTGGATGTATGTTAATGGCAGCAGAAGACGGCAATCATCTGGTGCGTGAACTAGAGAAAGCGGGAATCAAAGCCACCATCATTGGAAAAGCAACTGAGGGAAATGACAGGGTGCTGTTAAATGAGGATGAGCGCAGATTTTTAGAACCGCCAAAAGAAGACGAACTTTATGCAGCCTTAGGAGAGTAGATTTCTGAAAAGGCAGATTGTTACATAAACTAGAAACGATTGATAAAAATTAAGACGAGAGAGGATAAGAAACATGCGTGAAAAGATTTTAACTTTTATAGAAAAAAACAGCAGAATCGATTTAAAAGAATTAGCGATTGTTCTTGGCGTAGACGAAGCAACTGTAATGAATGAATTAGAGCAGATGGAAGCAGAACATATCATTTGCGGTTACCACACAATCATCGACTGGGATAAAGCCGGCATCGAGAAAGTAACAGCTATGATTGAGGTTCGTGTTACTCCACAGAGAGGTATGGGATTTGATAAAGTTGCAGAGCGCATCTACAACTATCCGGAAGTAAATTCCGTATACTTAATTTCTGGCGGATTCGACTTCATGGTAACCTTAGAAGGAAAAACATTACGTGAAGTATCACAGTTTGTATCTGAGAAGCTTTCTGCATTAGATTCCGTATTAAGCACAAAGACAAACTTTATCTTAAAGAAATACAAAGACCATGGAACAGTAATTGCAGAGCAGACAAAAGATGAAAGGATACAGATGATACCATGAGAAACCCATTATCAGAAACAATCGTAAAAATTCAGCCATCTGGAATCCGTAAATTTTTTGACATCGTAACAGAAATGGAAGATGCTATTACATTAGGTGTCGGTGAACCGGATTTCGATACACCTTGGCATATCCGCGATGAGGGTATTTATTCCTTAGAAAAAGGAAGAACTTTCTACACCTCAAATGCAGGATTAAAAGAATTAAAAGTAGAAATTGACCGTTATTTAAAGAGACGCTGCGGCGTTTCCTATAACCCAGCAAATGAAATTCTTGTAACAGTCGGCGGAAGTGAAGCAATTGATATTGCAATGCGTGCAATGCTTGACCCGGGCGATGAAGTGCTGATTCCACAGCCAAGCTACGTTTCCTATGAGCCTTGCTGTGTGTTAGCAGGCGGTAAGCCGGTTATCATTGAGTTAAAAGCAGAGAATCAGTTCCGTCTGACAGCAGAGGAATTAGAAGCTGCAATTACACCAAAGACAAAGCTTTTAGTATTGCCATTCCCAAACAACCCAACTGGTGCTGTTATGGAAAAAGCAGATTTAGAAGCAATCGCAGAAGTTATTATTAAACATGATATTTTTGTATTAAGTGATGAAATTTATTCAGAGCTTACTTACTTAGATAACCACGTAACTATCGCATCCCTGCCGGGCATGTGGGAGAGAACTGTATTAATCAACGGATTCTCCAAAGCATATGCGATGACAGGCTGGAGACTTGGTTATGCCTGTGGACCAGAGGTTATCATCAAGCAGATGACCAAAATCCATCAGTACGCAATTATGTGTGCACCAACTACCAGCCAGTATGCGGCAGTGGAAGCACTTCGTAATGGTGACGATGACGTTGCAAAAATGCGTGAGGAGTATAACGGACGCAGACGTTATCTGATGCATCGTTTTAAAGAAATGGGATTAGAGTGTTTTGAGCCATTTGGCGCATTTTATGTATTCCCATGTATCAAAGAATTTGGAATGACTTCTGATGAGTTTGTAACAAAGTTATTAGAGTCTCAGAAGGTTGCAGTTGTTCCGGGAACAGCATTTGGTGCTTGTGGTGAGGGATTCTTACGAATTTCTTATGCATATTCACTAGATGTGTTAAAGAAAGCAATGGACCGCATGGAAATCTTTATTAAAGAATTACGTGCAGAAAAGAAATAAAATCGGTCAGAAGAAAAGCTGTAAGCTGCATGAAAATGTGGCTTGCAGTTTTTGTGCAGACCGGGAATTTGGAGAACGATATGGCAGAATTAAATATCGTATTATATGAGCCGGAAATTCCGGCAAATACCGGAAATATTGGAAGAACCTGTGTAGCAACAGGAACAAAGCTTCATTTAATAGAGCCGCTTGGTTTCCGTTTAGATGAAAAATCCATCAAGCGTGCCGGAATGGATTACTGGAAGGATTTGGATGTAACAACTTATGTAAACTGGGACGAGTTTTGTGAAAAGAATCCAAATGCAAAAATTTATATGGCAACAACAAAAGGAAAACATGTATACACAGAGGTTTCTTATGAGCCGGACTGTTATATTATGTTTGGAAAAGAAAGTGCCGGAATCCCGGAAGAACTTTTAAAAGAAAACCCGGATACCTGCGTGCGTATTCCAATGATTGGGGAGACACGTTCATTAAACCTTTCCAATTCAGTAGCCATCGTTTTATATGAAGCACTTCGTCAGAATCAGTTCGACCATATGAAGTTAGAGGGCGAGCTGCACCGCTTAAGCTGGGATGATTAAAGGAAAAAATTATGGGAATTATTAAAGCAAAAAAATTAGTGCATGAATATATCCGAAGAGATGAAGAAGGAAATGTAGAATCTATTCAGACTGCATTAAATCATGTGGATTTGGATGTAGAACCGGGACAGTTTATTGCCATTTTAGGTCATAATGGTTCTGGTAAATCTACTTTAGCAAAGCATATCAATGCTTTATTGACACCAACAGAGGGGACACTCTGGGTAGACGGAAAAGATGTTTCCGAAGAGGAAAATGTTTTAGAAGTCCGTAAAAATGCTGGAATGGTATTTCAGAATCCTGACAATCAGATTATCGCCAGTGTGGTAGAAGAGGATGTCGGATTCGGACCGGAAAATATCGGTGTTCCAACCGACGAAATCTGGCAGCGCGTGGAAGAAAGCTTAAAATCAGTCGGAATGCTCAAATACCGTCACCATTCACCAAACAAATTATCCGGTGGACAAAAGCAGCGTGTAGCAATTGCAGGCGTTATGGCAATGCAGCCAAAATGCATCGTATTAGATGAGCCAACCGCTATGCTTGACCCGAACGGACGAAAAGAAGTACTGCGTGCGGCGCACGAACTTAATCAGAAAAAAGGTGTGACAGTACTTTTAATTACACATTACATGGAAGAAGTCGTAGACGCAGATTACGTCTATGTTATGGATAAAGGCGAAGTAGTTATGCAGGGAACACCGCGAGAAATTTTTTCACAGGTGGGAAAATTAAAAGAGCATAGATTAGATGTTCCGCAGATTACATTATTAGCTGATTTATTAAGACAATCCGGCTTAAATGTTCCACTAGGCGTTTTGACAAGGGAAGAATTAGTGGATGCCATTATGAAAATTGCAAACTAGAAGAAGCATAAATGGCTGTAGATGCAGATTGTTTTTTTGAAAGATTGGATTAGGAAAATGTCAATTATTTTAGATAAAGTCAATTATATTTATGGAGAAGAAACAGCATATCAGATTCATGCGTTAAAGAATATTAATCTGGAGATTAAGGATGGCCAGTTTATTGGAATTATTGGACATACCGGTTCTGGAAAGTCTACTTTAATCCAGCATTTGAATGGCTTGACAAAGGCGACGAGTGGAACAATCTATTTTAACGGACAGGATATTTATGACGAAGATTTTGATTTAAGAGAGCTTCGCAACCGCGTCGGTTTAGTGTTCCAGTATCCGGAGCATCAGTTGTTTGAAACAACGATTTTTGATGATGTATGTTTTGGACCAAAGAATCAGGGACTGACGAAGGATGAAGCCGGACTTCGCGCGTTTGAAGCGTTAAAGAGTGTTGGGCTTCCAGAAGAATTATATTATCAGTCTCCATTTGATTTATCCGGCGGACAGAAACGAAGAGTAGCAATTGCAGGTGTTCTTGCAATGAAACCGGAGATTTTGATTCTGGATGAACCGACAGCTGGTTTAGACCCGGCAGGACGTGATGAAATCCTCGATTTGATTGCCAGGATGCACAAAGAAAAAGGAATGACAGTCATCCTTGTTTCGCATAGCATGGAAGATGTTGCAAAATATGTGGAGCGTATTATCGTAATGAATCAGGGACAGGTGATGTTTGATGATACACCAAAGGAAGTATTCCGTCACTATAAGGAGCTTGAGGAAGTAGGACTTGCTGCACCGCAGGTGACTTATCTGCTTCATGAACTGAAAGAAAAAGGATTGAATGTTGACACAGAGGCTACCACAGTGGCAGAAGCACGTGCGAGCCTACTGGATGCGTTATTAGGAAACCGACGTTAAAAGGGAAGCTTTTCAAGGAGAATTTTCATGTTAAGAGATATTACAATAGGCCAGTATTATCCGGCTGACTCTGTCATTCATAAACTGGACCCAAGAGTGAAATTGTTTGCGACAATGATATATATTATTTCCCTGTTTTGTTTCAAGGGAATTGCGGCATTTGCTGTTGCGACTATTTTTTTAGTGTTAGTTATTAAATCATCAAAAGTTCCTTTTAAGTTTATGATAAAGGGATTAAAAGCGATTATGGTATTAATGATTATCACTGCAGTGTTTAATCTGTTTTTGACACCGGGTGAGACATTAGTGTCTTTCTGGGTGCTTAAAATCACAAAAGAAGGTCTTACAAGCGCGGTATTAATGGCAATCCGTTTAGTTTATCTGATTCTTGGAACTTCCATTATGACGTTGACAACAACGCCGAATCAGCTGACGGACGGCTTGGAAAAATCACTGATGCCATTTAGCAAAATTGGCATTCCGGTACACGCAATCGCCATGATGATGTCTATCGCGCTTCGTTTTATACCAATTCTGATTGAAGAAACAGATAAAATCATGCGTGCACAGATGGCACGAGGTGCTGATTTTGAAAGTGGCAATCTAATCAAGAAAGTAAAGAGTATGATTCCACTTTTAGTTCCATTGTTTGTTTCTGCATTCCGTAGAGCAGATGACCTTGCAATGGCAATGGAAGCACGATGCTACAATGGTGGAGCTGGAAGAACGAAAATGAAGCCATTAAAATATAATGCGACAGATAAAAAAGCATATTTGCTGGTAATTGGATATTTTGTAGTTATCCTTTTATGCAGAAGCTTTTTAAGCTGGCCGCAATAAAAATGTTGGTAAATCAGGGACTGTTGCAAAAACATCTGATAAAACTGTAGGATGCCATAATTTGCATTATCACAAGTTTACGCCATTCGCATAGATTCTTTTGACAATAAAAAGTTTTAAGAACGTGTCAAAAAACTTGAAATGCTACTGCTTTTTCCGATGAAATCGTTATCTTTTATGTCCGCTCAAGGTGTTTACACTCACGAAAAAAGCGTTCGCATGGAGACGCGTTGGAAAACGCGTGAGCGGACACAAAACGTTTCTTCATCGGAAAAAGCAGAGAATTTCTAAGTTTTTATCCAACGTTCTTAAAACTTTTCCTTGCAAAAGAATCTATGCGAATGTTTGAAGTTTTTGATAATGCAAATTATGACATTATAAAGTGTAATGAAATGTTTTTGCAACAGTCCTTGTAATTTATGACAATAGATTGATGTGGAGTGGCAGGAGGAAATATGAAACGTGTAAAAATGATTGTTGCCTATGATGGCACAAATTATAAAGGCTGGCAGGTGCAGCCGAACGGAATCACAATTGAAGAAGTTTTAAATAAAAATTTGTCTAATCTGCTTGGCGAAGAAATTGTAGTAACAGGCGCAAGCCGTACAGATTCTGGTGTGCATTCCCTTGGAAATGTGGCGATTTTTGATACAAATACAAGAATGCCGGCAGATAAGATTTCGTTTGCCTTAAATCAGCGTCTGCCAGAGGATATTGTGGTGCAAGGCTCTTGCGAAGTGCCGTCTGACTGGCATCCACGTTATCAGAACAGCAGAAAAACTTATGAGTACCGGATTTTAAACCGCACTTTCCGTATGCCGACAAGAAGATTAGATACTTATTTTTATCATCATCCATTGGATGTGGAAAAGATGCAGAAAGCTGCTTCTTATTTAGTAGGAGAGCATGATTTTAAAAGCTTTTGTGCCATTGGAGCACAGGTAAAAACGACAGTCCGTACGATTTATTCCTGTGATGTTACAAAAGAAGATGACATCATTACAATTCGTGTGACAGGAAACGGGTTTTTATACAATATGGTTCGCATTATTGCAGGCACATTGGTGCGTGTAGGTGGTGGTGAAATGCAGCCGGAGCAGATACCGGAGATTTTAGCTGCCCTTGACAGAAATGCCGCAGGACCGACCGCACCAGCGCATGGACTGACAATGATTGGATTAGAATACGAAGATGAAGTGTAGGCTGGTTGTAATATGCCAAGAATGGGTATAAAATGAAACAGTAGCAAAAATACAAATGAAAATATTGAAAGGGGTACAAAAATGGGGTTATTTGGATTATTTGGCAAAAAGCAGGCAGCAAAAAAAGAAGAGGTAAAAACAAATACAGCTAGTGCAACTGCACCAGAAAATGATGCAGAAAAATGGTATGTCGCTTCCTATGCGATGTGGTCAACCTATACAGATGGTGACTGGCATTTTGTTGCTGGTTCAAAGGTAAAGAATCAGTCAGAGGGCGCATCCATGAGAACAATGCTGCGCAGAGACTGGTTAGTAAGTAATAAAGAAGCTCTTTTGGATATGGCGGATTATCTGGTAAAGTCTTACGAACAGGAAGATTGTGCACCGGATGAGTTAAGACAGGCAGCTTGGGATTTATGTAGAGCAAACCAAATTCTTGGAATGGGATATGTGGGCGATTATATTAATCGTGCAGAAATGGACGAGGCATCTGCAAGAGTCAGCCGAATCATGCAGAAGTATTTCCACTCCTGGAATGAATTATATGACAGCTATTTGATTGGTTATAGAAAATGGAGAAGTGATGCAGGAGAAGGAGCTGAGCAGGATATCGAAGCAAGAGAGAATCTATGCAGAAAGCTTTTAGAAATGCCGGATGGACCATGTTCCCTTGATTGGAATACACAGTTTTAAGTTTTGTGTAAAAATAAGGAAATTCAAATACAAAAAAACTTGACACACGAGGAGTAGTGTACTATACTATTTAAGTCTGCGATAGTGAAACGATGTCAGACCAAAGCCCCGGTGTGGCATTTAAACTATAAACAATTTATTTAATGAAGAAGCGATGTGTCCTGGACATTCACATTGTGGAAGCATTTCATAAGATTATTTTTAGGAGGAAAATTCAATGAAAACTTTTATGGCTAGCCCAGCTACCATTGAAAGAAAATGGTATGTAGTTGACGCTGAAGGTAAGACATTAGGACGTTTAGCATCTGAAATTGCTAAAGTATTAAGAGGAAAAAATAAAGCAATCTTTACACCACACATCGATACAGGTGATTATGTAATCGTTGTAAATGCAGAGAAAGTTAAAGTTACTGGTAAAAAATTAAACCAGAAAATTTACTATAACCACTCCGATTATGTAGGCGGAATGAAAGAAACTACATTAAAAGAAATGTTAGCAAAACATCCTGAAAGAGTTATTGAGTATGCTGTAAAAGGTATGCTTCCAAAAGGACCTTTAGGAAGAGAAATGTACAAAAAATTATTTGTATACGCTGGACCTGAACACAAACATGCTGCTCAGAAGCCAGAAGTTTTAACATTTTAATTAGGAGGTAAGGAACATTGGCTAATACAAAGTATTACGGAACAGGAAGAAGAAAATCATCTGTTGCCAGAGTTTATTTAGTACCAGGTACAGGTAAAATCACAATCAATAAAAGAGACATTGATGAATATTTAGGATTAGAAACATTAAAAGTTATCGTACGTCAGCCATTAGTTGCTACTGAAACAGTTGACAAATTCGACGTTTTAGTAAACGTTCATGGTGGTGGATATACAGGACAGGCAGGAGCTATCAGACATGGTATCTCTCGTGCATTATTAAACGTAGATGCAGATTACAGACCAGTTCTTAAGAAAGCTGGATTCTTAACACGTGACCCACGTATGAAAGAACGTAAGAAATACGGTCTCAAAGCTGCTCGTCGTGCACCACAGTTCTCAAAACGTTAATTTTTGGAACAACACGATATCAGAGAATTTACAAACCTCTCAAGACTTCGGTCTTGGGAGGTTTTTTGTTGCTTTTTCCACACAGATATGCTACATTGTTCTAGGAAAATTAAATAGCAGGGGAGCTTGTAAACAGGCTGAGAGGAAGTTGTGAACTTCGACCCTTATACCTGATTTGGATAATGCCAACGTAGGAAGATGAGATAGTATTATGATACTGTTTTTTAGCGGAGTACCTTTTCAGGTATTCCGTTTTTTCATATATAAAGATTCAGGTGTCAAAAGGGCTATATCATAACTTTCATTGGCAAATTGCATAAATAATATGTTTCAAGTTTTGTTGTGCAAAACATTCCGATGAACCTCTGAATGCGAAAATCGTGTTCAGCAGAGGCTTCTACGATTTTTGAGTTTCATCTCCATTGCCCAAAAGAAACTTTTCACAATATTATTTATGCAATTTGCCAGTATAAGTGAGTAGACAGCCCTATTGACACCTTAATCATATAAACATAAAAAGAGGTACAAATTATGAATTATCACACACAAATGGAAGCTGCAAAAAAAGGAATTATTACAGAGGAAATGAAAGCGGTTGCAAAAAAAGAATACCGCAGTGAAGAAGAAATCAGAGAGCTTGTTGCCAAAGGGCAGGTTGCAATCTGTGCGAACAGGCTTCACAAATGTATTGAGCCAAATGGTGTCGGTTCGATGCTTCGCACCAAAATTAACGTAAACCTTGGAGTGTCAAGAGACTGCAAGGATTATGATGTGGAAATGGAAAAAGTGATGGCTGCTGTCAATATGGGAGCGGAGGCAATTATGGATTTGTCCTCGCATGGAAATACACAGCCATTTCGAAGAAAACTGACCAGTGAATGTCCGGCGATGATTGGAACTGTTCCGGTTTACGATAGTGTCATTCATTATCAGCGCGACCTTGCAACATTGACTGCAAAGGATTTTATTGATGTAGTACGGCTTCATGCAGAAGATGGTGTTGACTTTGTTACACTTCATTGTGGAATTACGCGTAAAACAATCGAGCAGATAAAGAAACATAAACGAAAAATGAACATCGTATCCCGCGGTGGCTCGTTAGTTTTCGCATGGATGAGCATGACAGGAAATGAGAACCCATTCTATGAATATTTTGATGAAATATTAGAGATTTGCCGGGAATATGACGTGACCATCTCTTTAGGAGATGCGTGCCGTCCGGGATGCCTTGCAGATGCCAGTGATGTCTGCCAGATAGAGGAGCTTGTCCGTCTTGGTGAGTTGACAAAGCGTGCTTGGGAAAAGGATGTGCAGGTTATGATTGAAGGGCCGGGACATATGCCTCTTGACCAGATTGAGGCAAATATGAAAATACAGCAGACTATCTGCATGGGAGCACCATTTTATGTACTTGGACCACTTGTTACAGACATTGCACCGGGGTATGACCATATCACATCTGCCATTGGCGGCGCAGTTGCCGCATCCGCAGGAGCAGCATTTCTTTGCTATGTGACACCGGCAGAGCATCTTGCACTTCCAAATGTGGAAGATGTGAAGCAGGGAATTATCGCATCGAAAATAGCCGCTCATGCAGCCGATATTGCAAAACACGTGCCTCATGCAAGAGATATTGATGATAAAATGGCTGATGCAAGAAGAGAATTTGACTGGGAAAAACAGTGGGAGTGTTCCATTGACCCGGAAACAGCAAAAAAAATTCGCGAGGACAGAAAGCCGGAAATTGAAGAAAGCTGTTCGATGTGTGGAAAATTCTGTGCAGTCAGAAGCATGAACAAAGCCTTAAATGGCGAGTATATTGATATTTTGTAAAATGGAGTGCTGTGTATGCGTAAGCCTTGTAATGAATAGTGTGTAATAAATTGTATTTGTTACAAAGAAAATACGTTGAGTATCCTTTCAGGAATTATTATAATAACAGTGAGTTTTAGAAAAAACGAAGTTTTTTGAGAGTCTGGCGTAATAACTACCCTTGAAAGGAGTACTCAATGCGAAATATTTTAGTAACTGGAGGAACTGTATTTGTCAGCAGATATATAGCGGAATATTATGTAAACCAAGGAGAGCGGGTATATGTTTTAAATCGAAACACGCGCCCTCAATCCGCAAATACGATTTTAATCGAGGCAGACAGACACGCGTTAGGGGACAAGCTAAAAGAATACAAGTTTGATGTAGTAATTGATGTAGCAGCTTACAATGCGGCGGACATTACTTCACTTTGCAATGCGTTGGGAGATTTTGATGAGTACATCATGATTAGCTCTAGTGCTGTATATCCGGAAAGTAATGTGCAGCCTTTTACAGAGGAACAGCAGCTTGGCGCAAATAAATTCTGGGGAAATTATGGAACAGATAAAATTGCAGCAGAAAAGGAGCTTCAACGTCTTGTGCCAAACGCATATATTCTTCGTCCACCATATTTATATGGGCAGATGAATAATGTATATAGAGAAGCATTTGTATTTGACTGCGCCATGAAAAAACGCAAATTTTACCTGCCGGAAAAAGGAGAAATGAAACTGCAGTTTTTCCATGTGGAAGACCTTTGCAGGCTTATTGATGCGATATTGGAAAAGAAGCCGGAGCAAAAAATATTTAACGTTGGAAATCCAGATACTGTTACGATAAAAGAATGGGTGGAACTGTGTTATGAGGCTGCAGGTGCATCATGTGAAATGGTAAATGTTTTTGAAGAAATCAATCAGCGGGAGTATTTTAGTTTTTATAATTATGAATACAGGTTAGATGTTACAAAACAGCAGCAGCTACTGCCAAAGGTAAAAAAATTAAAGGAAGGGCTTGCCGAAAGTTATCATTGGTACAAAGAAAATGCTGATAAAGTTATGAAAAAGCCTTATATTGATTTTATTGATAAAAGGTGGGGGAATTTATAAAATATGAGACATCAATGCAGTAAAGAAGAATTAAAAGCCCTCAAAAGAAATGTACATAATGTACTGCTAAGCGATTATGAAACCCGCGAGCCAAATGGATTTTTAATTGTACTGGTATCTGCGGTGGAAGCGGTCATTCTTTTTTTACTTATTAAGTTTGGATTGGAAGAAATTTTACCAAAGATATGGTGGGTAGGACTTCTGCTTTCGATTTTCTATGTATTATTGTATGCAGTTATAACATTTGTTTTACGAATTATTAATGTTTTAGTGGCATATGCCAGAATAAATGCAAAAAGAAGGCGTTATTTCCTTAAGTGGAGTGATATTACGATAAATGGAGCAGATTTAATAAAAAATAGTATTCCAGAGCTTTCTTATGTGGAAGATGGCATGATGGATGAGAAATGCCGCCCGATTATTGTGACGGGAAATATAACGTGAATGCTGCATTGGGTGCAAAGTCGAATGCAAGATTGGTTATTATTAGAGGAAAAAATAAAATGGGACATCCAGCAATGCAGATTATGTTAGCAAATGAGGAATTGAAAAAATATATCGGAGGCTGCACTGGAAAAAATTACAAATACCGGGACCAGAGCCGCTTGAAAAAATATCCCCATTTAAATGCTGAGCATATGAACGGACAGGAGCAGATATTGCAGGGCGTAGAAAAGGAGCGGTTTGAATACCTATATCGAAATAAATTGTTTATTCAGGCGTTTCGAAAAGATATCTGTTTCTTAAGCAAAAAAGAAGTGCTATTCTGCAAAGTTGAAAAAGGCATAGATGATTTAAAATACATACAGGTCTATGAATTAGAAAAAGAAGAATATATCTTGAAAAAATATTACGCAGGTTTTGCAAAATATAAATTTGAATATGGCGAAATTCTTTATAAACTTGTCAATCCAAAAGGAAAGGTTTTCTTTTTGGCAAAGCAGGAAGTGGAGGAACATTAAAAGGCTGTTGCAAAAACATTTTTTAATCTTTGAAGCCATAATTTGCAGTATCACAAGTTTACGCCATTCGCATAGATTCTTTTGCAAGGAGAAGTTTGGAGAACGTTGGATAAAAACCTAGAAATTCTCTGCTTTTTCCGATGAATAAACGTTTTGTGTCCGCTCACGCGTTTTACATTCACAACAAAGTGTCCGTATGGAACGGAAATTTCGGACACAGCTTTCAAGTACATCTAACAGGGCGGCTTTGACAAAGTCGATATTAGAATCCGGCTACCGCAAAGGAGGGCGTTACGTTATCAATAAATTTAACGTAGTGTTCTCCTGCGTGCGCCGGATTCCGTTTTGTCAAAGCTGCCCTGAAGATGTACTAAGAAAACTGCGAACGCAAATTTCCTTTTCCATGCGAACACTTTTTTTGTGAGTGTAAATACCTTGAGCGGACATAAAAGATAACGATTTCATCGGGAAAAGCAGTAGAATTTCAGGTTTTTTGACACGTTCTCCAAACTTTTTATTGTCAAAAGAATCCATGCGAATGTCAGAAACTTGTGATACTGCAAATTATGGAAATAAAGTAAAAAAATGTTTTTGCAACAGCTTTTTTATGGGTATGGGTACTTCATTTTCGCTAAGTCTAGCTTATTGATAAAAAAAATCATTATCAAATATTGACCACAAATCAAAAGAATGATAAATTGCTAGAGGTTAGATAAGACTAACAAGAGGTAGACGAGGAGGAACGATAAAGGTATGAAGAAGAAATTATTAACAGCACTTTTATGTATGACAATGCTTGGTGTAACAGCTTGTGGAAACAGCGATAGTCAGGCAGCAAAAGAAACAGAGCAGGAAAGTGCAGCAGTAGAGGCAACAGAAGAAGTGACAGCAGAGGTTTCCAGTGCAGATAAGGACATGGTAGCAGGTGCAGAAGAAACCATCAGTGTGGTAGACCAGAATGGAATGACAGCAGAAATTACTGCAAATCCAGAGCGACTGGTAACAACAGCACTTCCTTTACCAAGTATTTATGCACTGACTGGTGCACCAATTGAATACTTAATCGGTGTACATCCGGGTTCAACAAGTGCAATTGAAAATTCTGTTATGGCAGCAATGTATCCGGAATTAGCAGGCATTGCAGATAACTTTATCGAAGGCACAGACATTAACGTAGAAGAACTTTTAAAATTAGAGCCGGACGTTGTTTTATACTGGGCAGAGTATTTAGAGCAGTACGAAGCAATGAACAATGCAGGAATTACTGCAGTTGGTGTGAAAACACAGGGCGATGGAGATGTATTAACAACATTAGAGAGCTGGCTTGAGATTATGGGCGAAATTTTTGGTGACACTGGAAACGTAGACGGTGTTATTGAATATGGCCGTCAGGTAGAAGCTGAAATCGCAGAAAAAACAGAGCAGATTGCAGACGAAGAGAAACCAAGAGTATTGTATCTTTACAACCACAGCTCTGAGGACATCAGCGTAAGCGGAGCAGATTTCTATGGTGACTACTGGATTAATGCGGGCGGCGGAATTAACGTGGCAGCAGAATTAACAGGACCAACTTCTGTGAATATGGAGCAGATTTACGAGTGGAATCCGGACATCATTATTATCACAACCTTTACAGAAACAATGCCGGAGGATTTATATAACAACACAATCGATGGACAGGACTGGAGCCCAATCAGTGCCGTTGCAAATGGAAAAGTATACAAAGAGCCATTAGGTGTTTACAGATGGTTTCCACCATCAGGAGATGCACCATTAATGTTAAAGTGGATGGCACAGACATTAAATCCGGAAACATTTACTTATGACATGAATGAAGAAATCAGAGCATATTACAAACAGTTCTACAATTACTCTTTAGAGGATGAACAGATTGAAGGAATTTTATCTGCAAATCCAGAAGCTGCAAAAGGCGCAAACTTCGGAGGTTCAGCAACTAGAAAATGATAAAGTCAGAGAAAAATAAAGGAATCTTCATTGTACTGATTGTACTTATGATAGTTACATTGCTTGGTGCATTATGCATCGGACGTTACAGCCTTTCGGTTGGCGAGGTTTTTAAAATTCTATTTGGTATTGGCGAAGTAGAAGAAACAAAGCGAATCGTTGTATGGAATGTACGTTTTCCAAGAACTATGATGGCAATGATGGTTGGTGCAGGGCTGGCTTGTGTCGGCGTGTGCTTACAGGCAATGTTTGCAAATCCTTTAGTAAGCTCTCATATCCTGGGCGTATCCTATAGCTCAGGATTTGGAGCTGCTTTGGGAATCTTATTAAGCAGTAATTATTTTGTTATTCAGGGTTCTGCACTCTTTTTTGGTTTTGCAGGAATGGCACTTACCTATGCGATGAGCAGAAAAAATGGAAAATCAAGCACCATTATGCTCGTGTTATCAGGAACAATTGTTGGTGCAGTTTTTGAGGCATTGACCTCATTTATCAAATACATTGCTGACCCGGAAGAAAAGCTTCCGGCAATCACCTACTGGCTGATGGGAAGTCTTGCAGGTTCTTCCATGTCAGATGTGTTAAAAGCAGTGCCGATTATTGGTGCAGCAATGTTTGCATTATGGCTGATTCGCTGGAAATTAAACGTTATTTCGTTGCGCGAGGACGAAGCTGCATCTCTTGGTGTAAATATTAAAAATATGCGAATTTTTGTAATTATTGCAACAACAGTAATTGTAGCAATTTCAGTATCATTTTGTGGCGTAATTTCCTTTGTTGGTCTGGCCGTTCCCCACTTTGCAAGAATGATTGTAGGAAACGACCATAAACGCTTACTGCCAGCCTGTATTTTAATGGGAGGAATTTTCCTCGTAATAATTGATACAGTGGCAAGAAGTTTGACTGCATCTGAAATTCCGTTATCCATATTAACAGCACTTGTGGGTGCGCCTGTGTTTGCAATATTGCTGCACAAAACAGGAGGTGGCTGGAGTGATTAAAGCAGAAAATCTTACATTTTCCTACGATGGAAAAAAGAATGTATTTGAAAATATTTCTTTTCATGTGCCAAAGGGCGAAATCATGGCAGTTTTAGGTGCAAATGGTGTTGGAAAAACAACAATGATGCGCTGCATGATGCGTTTTTTGAACTTGAAAAGCGGGGATGTATTCATTAATGGCACGAATACGAAGAAGCTAAACAACAGCCAGTTCTGGGAAAATATCAGCTATGTTCCACAGGCGAAAAATCTGGTTTTCGGATATAGTGTGTTAAACATGGTAGTAATGGGCAGAAGCCAGTTTGTGAAATTCGGATACACACCGGGAAAAGCAGAGTATGAAAAAGCATATCAGATTTTGAAGGAAATGGGGTTGGAAGAATTTGCAGAGCGTTCCTGCAACAGCTTAAGTGGTGGACAGCTTCAGATGGTTTTGATTGCAAGAGCGTTAGTAAAAGAGCCGGACATTTTAATTATGGATGAACCGGAATCCAATCTGGATATGAGAAATCAGTTAAAGGTACTTGAGATTATGAAAAAAATTTCAAGGGAGCGCAATGTGACAGTGATTATCAATACCCACTATCCGGAGCACGCCCTTCGTTATACAGACAAAACACTGATTTTAGGCGGAGATTCTTATGTATTTGATGAGTCCGCAAAGGCGATTACAAAAGAAAACATTTTTAAATATTTTAGGGTAGATGCCAGCATTTATGATGTGGAGATTGACAATCAGACCTATCAGGGCATTTTACCAATTTCATATCAGGAAGAAAAGAAAGCAGCAGGATATTAATTGGGTGCAGCATTGGCTGTGCCGGATTTTCAGACAGGAAAGAAAGGCGGATATATTTTGATAAAAATAGCAGTATATGGAAAAGGCGGAATTGGAAAGTCCACAACAACTTCGAATCTTTCCGCAGCATTATCAGATGCAGGACTTAAGGTTATGCAGATTGGATGTGACCCAAAGGCAGATTCTACCAAGAATCTGGTGTCAGGAATCAAGATTCCAACTGTATTAGACCAGATTAAAGAAAAAGGAAAAAGTATCAAATTAACAGACATTGTTTTTCCGGGATATGGGAAAACACTCTGCGTAGAAGCAGGTGGACCAACACCAGGAATCGGATGTGCAGGACGTGGTATTATTGCAGCATTTGAAGAGCTGGAACGGCTTCATGCTTATGAAGAATACGAGCCGGATGTTGTGTTATATGACGTTTTAGGTGACGTAGTCTGTGGTGGTTTTGCGATGCCAATCCGCGGCGGCTATGCAGAGCACGTATTTGTGGTAACATCAGGAGAAATGATGTCATTATATGCAGCAAATAATATTGCAAGTGCCATCAAGAGCTTTGGCTCAAGAGGCTATGCAAAATTTGAAGGAATGATTTTAAATTCCAGAAATATCGAAAATGAGTTGGAAATCGTGCAGAAAGCAGCAGAAGAAATGGAAACAAAGATTATTAAGGTGCTGCCAAGAAGTGGAGAAGTACAGCTTGCAGAGGAGCAGAAGAAAACAGTTGTGGAAGCATTGCCTGACTGCGCAATGGCAATGGAATACAGAGAACTTGCAAAACGCGTTATGGAGGTTTGTTAATGGAATGTAGAAATTCTTTAGAGTACACTTGTCCTTCTCATGGCGGCTGGGGAATGGTAAGAATCGGAATGCTGATTCCGGAAAGCCATCAGCTTTTTGTCTGTCCATCAGCCTGTGGTCGTCATGGTGCACTTGGAGCTATCAAGCAGGGCTTAAAAAAGAGACTTTCCTATCTTTATCTGGAGGAAAGTGATGTTATTTCCGGCTATGACAGTGCCATTTATGAGGCAGTAGATGAATTATTAGAACGATTACAGACAAAGCCAAAGGTGTTAATCGTATTTGTAAGCTGCTTAGATGATTTAATCGGAACAGACTGCGATGCGGTCATCGACGAATTATCTATGCGCTACCCGGACATTAAATTCCGCATGGGACATATGAACCCAATTCAAAGCGATTCCGATGAGCCACCATTGGTAAGCATCTGGAAAAATGTTTACAGCTTAATGGAATATGATGGTGCAGAAAGAAAGCCGGGAATTAATCTGCTTGGCAATTATGTGCCGTTAGCTTCTGACAGCGAATTTATATCTGTCATGAAACAGTTAGGCATCAGTGTTTCCCATGTGGGAAATATGAGCAAATATGAAGAGTTAAGAAATATGGGAAATAACAGCCTGAATCTGCTTGTGACATCACCGGTAGAAAAGGTGGCGAAGCTTTTAAAACGCACACAGGGAATCGATTATTTTTCTGCGCCTGTAACCTATCATTTAGATGAGATAAAAGAAAATTACCGCGCTATCTTTCAGAAGTTAGTGGAATTAGAGGTGTTAGAAGAAAAGGATGCGCGCCTTGCTGATGTGGAACATACACTAAAAGCATATGAAAAAAAGGCAGCGCAGGCGATTTTAGCTGCAAAAGAAAAAGTAGGAGATAAAAAGCTTTATATTGATTATTCTGCGTTTACCAATCCATTTTCCGCAGCAAGATTTTTTGCAGAAAACGGCTTTGCAATTCAGAAGGTTTATGCAAAAGAAATTGACGAAGCGGATGCCTCTTATCAGTGGTTAATCAACGAATCGCAGATTGAAATTGTAGAAATAAAAAAGCATGACATTGTAAATAAATGGCGGGAAAAAGAAGAAGGCATTGCGATTGGTTTAGAAGCTGCCTATGTATCAGGAAGTAAGTATGTTGTGCCTGTATTTCAGGATGAGCAGATGTACGGCTATTACGGCGTGTGTCTTTTAATGGAAAAACTGATTGACTGCGTAAACGAAGAAAGAGACCTAGAAGAAGTCATCAATCAGGCTGGCTTAGTAGTATAAATTATGGGAGGAAAACATGGGAAAATTATGTATGACATTGCCGCCATTTTCACCGGATTATTCGGGTGTATGCTCTGCACTGTTTCCATTTGAGACACTGACAGTCATTCATGATGCATCGGGCTGTACCGGAAATTATACCGGCTATGATGAACCAAGATGGTTTCGCTCGAGAAGTCCGATTTATTGCTCCGGTCTTCGGGAAATAGATGCAATTTTAGGCGATGATGAGAAATTAATACAAAAAGTATTGTATGCATTAGAAGATATAAAACCGGAAATGATTGCTCTGGTGGGAAGTCCAGTGCCTATGGTAATTGGGGCAGACATGGAAGGAATTGCTGCTGAGATAGAGAGCAGAACCGGAATTTTTTCGGTGGGATTTCCAACAACCGGAATTAAATATTACCCACAGGGCGTGGAAATGGTTTATAAAAAAGTGTTGCAGCGTATGTTAGAGCAGGATAAAAAAGAAGCGGTAAAAGAAGAAAACAGCGTTAATATTTTAGGTGCAACACCGCTTGATTTTGGAAAAAGTGGAACAATTGAGGATTTAGAAGCACTTCTTGTGGAAAACGGTTACAAAATCAATAGTGCTTTGTGGAAAAATGTTTCCAAGGAAGAAATCCTAAGTTTAAAAAATGCAGCCTGCAATATTGTAGTATCAACAGCAGGAATTGCTTTGGCAGAATATTTGAAAAAGAATTACCAGATTCCATATATCATTGGCCTGCCTTATGGTGAAAAAAATGCCGCGCACTGGCTTGCAAAATTAAAATGCTGTATCAATGGAAATGATGCACCAGCGACCATTGATAATGCAGTGGATGAAGTGGAGCATAAAGCAGGACGCATTTTAATTATTGGAGAGCAGCTACAGGCAGATTCTATCAGAAATGCAATACAGGCAGAATATGGTGTGGAATGCGATGTGGCAGGAATCTGCGGCTGGAATGAAAGCCTTGCAAAAGAAAATGATACTTTCCTTGAGACAGAAGAGGAAATAGAACAGCTCTTAAATAATGATGCGTATGATATGATTATTGGAGATTCATTGTATCAGGAACTTTTGCATAAGGATAAGAAGTTTCTGGCATATTCCCATTATGCAGTATCAAGCAAGCTTGGAAATAAAGAAAGCAAAAGCTTTATTCAAAAGAATATACCAATCTACTCATAAAAAGACCAGAGACTGTTGCAAAAACACTTTTAAAACGTTTTCAAGCCATAATTTGCAGTATCAGAAACTTTAAATATTCACATTGATTCTTTTGCAAGAGAAAGTTTTAAGAACGTTGGATAAAAACTTAGAAATTCTCTGCTTTTTCCGATGTAAGAGTGTTTTTACAACAGTTTTTGGTTTTTATGGTATAATGAAAGAAAAAGTGGGAGAATGCCTATGGGAGAAATGTTGAGTGTAGCAGCAGTAGCGAAGCAGTTAGAATGGATGATTCGGATTATTTTAGCTGGTTTTTGTGGCGGCGCAATCGGATATGAGCGCGAAAGCAGGAGAAAGACAGCCGGGCTTCGCACGCACGTCATCGTTGCGGTGTCATCGGCACTTATGATTGTTCTTTCCAAATATGGCTTTGATGATGTGCTAGGGCAGTATGTCGGACTTGACCCGTCTAGAATTGCAGCGGGAACAGTTACTGCCATCGGTTTTCTTGGCTCAGGCATTATTTTTTCCAAAAACAAAAGCATCAGCGGAGTTACCACTTCTGCGGGTATCTGGGCAACTGTTGGTGTCGGCATGGCAGTTGGTGCAGGAATGTATGTAATCGGAATTGCGACGACCGGAATTGTTGTGCTTGTAGAGATTTTTATTGGCAGAGGCGGAAAAAGACCATACATTATTAAAGAAGTGCGCCAAATTCAGATTGATTACCGGATGAGTGAACGGAGTGAGGAGCTTGTAGAGCGCGTACGAAAAGAATTAGAAGAGGTCTATGGATGCGCCATTATTAAATTTCAGATGAAACGTGAAGAAGAAAATATCCGGCTGGAATTTCTAGTGCGGATGGGGCGGAAAAGTGAAAACTTTGCAAAGCTCATCGAAGAATACCCGGAAATTATAAAGATATCAATGTAGAAAAACACTCCGCGAGGATGCGCATAACGCGCAAGTAGAAGCTGTCACTACGTGACTGCGCGTTAGCGCGAGAATCTCGCAAGCGAGATTCTTTGTTCTTATGAACCGCTTGATTTATAGTGGCGCACTCCAAATCTCCAGAGCAGATAGCTTGGAATCAAAAAGAGAATGGCAAGAAGCGGCAGGAAAATGTAAAAGCTGTCCGTTTTTCTATCGAGAAGATAGAGTAACGGATAATACTGTACGAGCGCGTATGGCACAATAAATGTGCAGAATTGCAGCATTCGTTTGCCGTAAACACCGACAGGATATTTTCCATATTCTCGCGCTCCGTCTGTTAAAACATTCATAAATTCAAGCCCGTCTAAGGTGAAAAAGCAGAGTGCGGCATAAATCAGAAAGATTCCGGTAAACAGTGCAGTGCCGCCGATTAACATAAAAATAACGGTGACAACCTTAGATGCGGTCCATGTAATATTACTTTTTACAACGCCATAAATAAACATCACAACAGCCTGTAACATACGTCCAAAACGTGTCAATTCAAATTTGCTTCCAAGTACCTGTAAAATCTCGCTTTGCGGGCGGACTAAGACGCGGTCAAAAGAACCTGTCCGCACCATACTTGGAAAAGCATCAAAGCCTCTTGCATACATTTCTGCAAGGGAAAATTCCAAAAGCATAATAGAAAAACATAGCAGTACTTCGCTGTAGGTAAAGCCTTCGATGTTAGAAAAACGCTGGAACATAAAAAACACTCCAAGAAATACATTAAAGGAGACAAGAAATTGTCCAATCGTTGTTAAGAAAAACGAAGTTTTGTACTGCATCATGCTTCGAATATTAATGGAAATATAATGTTTGTACAGTTTGAGTGCGTGTAAAAAATGGTTTGTATAAGCAGTTTTATTTTTTTCTTCCATAAACATCAGCCTCCTTGTAATGTAACCTTTTGTTCTGCATAACGGCATAAAAATTTGCCTCCTGCAACGAGAACTATAAGCCAGAAAATCTGCAGCAGAATTGCATTTTTCATTTCAAGGCTGCTCATACTTCCGCTATAAATCCGAAGTGGAACATTCTGCATGGCAGCAAATGGCAGTAATTCCAGAAAACGTTGAATTGCCGGAGGGAAAAACGGCAATGGAATGACCGCACCTGCAAAAAACTCAACCGCGGAAACGAAAAAGATGCGCAGTCCGTCCGGTGATATGGTAAAAAAGGTAAGTGCATAAACAAGCATACAAAACGCGACAGTTACTGCAAGTCCTAACAGAAGCGTTAATACAAAAAGCAGAAAGTGCATAAGACTTGCCGGTTTACATAATCCATAAGGCGCTGGCAGAAAAGCTGCCACGATTAAAATCGGAAAACAGCGTAAAACCGCTCTTGATAAACGCATGGCAATACTGCGGGAAAACCACATATTATAAATACTGATTGGGCGGCATAATTCATACGCAATATTTCCGTCCATAATTGCATCAAAGATTTCATTTTCTAACATCCATGTTGCAAAAAATGCAAGAAATGCCTGCTGCATCCAGATATAGGAAGCGGTGGCAGCAAAGCTCATAGGAAAGCTTTCGGCATCAGCCTGATAAAAAGCGCGGTATACCAGAATTTCCAAAAATCCCCATGCAAACTGTGTGACAATGCCTGCAAGTGCGGCGGCGCGGTACTGCAATCCCATAGAAAATCGTAATTGAAAGAAAGATAAATATTTTTTCATAAGAATCTCCTTTCGAATTAAATTTCATAAGTCCGATATAATTCGGCAATGGTTTCATCGATGTTTTTGTTTCCCTTTTTGATGTCACTTAGCGTGCCATCCATAAGAATTTCCCCTTTTCCAATGAGAATAATTCGTTTGGTTAAGGCTTCAATATCCTGCATATCATGCGTGGTTAAAATGACCGTTGTGCCATGCAGCTCGTTTTGTTTGCGGATAAAATCCCTTACCGCAAGCTTGGAAACTGCATCTAAACCGATGGTCGGTTCATCGAGAAAAAGAATCTTTGGGCTGTGCAGTAAAGAGGCTGCAATTTCACAGCGCATACGCTGTCCAAGGGATAATTGTCTGGCAGGAGAGCGCAGCAATTCTTTTAAATTTAATAATTCCGTTAGTTCCTGTAAATTTGAGCGATACGTCTGCTCTGGAATGGAATAGATGTCCTTTAAAAGTTCAAAGGAATCTATGACGGGAACATCCCACCATAACTGGGAGCGTTGTCCGAAAACAACTCCAATCTGGCTGACATGGCGGATTCTGTTTTTCCAAGGAATACGTCCGTCAATCAGACAAGTGCCGCTGTCTGGTGTTAAAATTCCGCTGAGAATCTTGATGGTAGAGCTTTTTCCGGCTCCGTTAGGTCCAATATAGCCGACCATTTCTCCATCGTTAATTGAAAAGCTCACATTTTTGAGGGCATGAATTGTCTCATACTCTCTGTGAAACAGTGACTTATAGGCTTCAGTAAAACCTGCGTTTCGTTTTGCAATCTTGTACGATTTGCATACATTTTCCATCGTAATCATTCTTGCTTCCTCCTGGTAGTTATATTTTCATATCTTGCCAAGTCGGTCTGGTCTTGCTGGATTTTGCCAGCAAATACCGAAGGTAAAATATTCAGTTGTGCCCGAAAACGAGCGGATAAGAATAGTATCACATTTTGGAAATGATTGTCAATACCAGGAAATGCATGCATTTTGCTTGACACATATAGGCAGTAGTGCTACAATTCAAACCAATTGAATAGAATCTTCAGGGCAGGGTGTGATTCCCTACCGGTGGTAAAGCCCACGAGCGGACATTTTTATGGATGCATGATTCGGTGAAACTCCGAAGCCGACAGTATAGTCTGGATGAAAGAAGATAGGCGTGATTGTAACAAAACTTTTGTGATAGATATTTTTTAAAGATTTTGTTTGGAATACGTGAATTTGTTATAAGCATATATTTTACCCTGAAATAACGATTAGTTTATTTCAGGGTTTTTTACTTTATAGGAGAGAACTTGTCACGCTAATGCGTGAAAGTTCTTCCTATAAAGCAAAAACGCTCCGCGAGGATGCGCATAACGCGCAAGTAGAAGATGTCACTGCGTGACCGCGCGTTAGCGCGAGAATCTCGCAAGCGAGATTCTTTTGGTAAGCGACTGTGCTTGGTGCAAGAAGTCTTATAACATTGAGAGAAAACCCTGAAGATTACTTCGGGGTTTTTTTAATTCATAGGAATTTGTGTAAATTCCTATGAATTAAAAAGCCCTCCGGGCAGGATGTGCCCTCGCGCGAAGATGTAGTATGTCGCAAGCGACCGCGCTCGGCGCGCGAATGTGCCAGGGCACATTCTTTATTCAATTTTAGGAGGATAAAAATATGGAAAATAGTGTGATAGAGGAAGCATTTATGCGGCGGGCATTAGAGCTTGCTAGAAAAGGAGAAGGATTTGTGAATCCCAATCCGATGGTTGGTGCGGTGATTGTAAAAAATGGAAATATCATTGGAGAAGGATATCATGCGAAGTATGGAGAACTGCACGCCGAGAGAAATGCATTAAAAAACTGCAGGGAGTCGCCGGATGGCGCGGAGATGTATGTGACGTTAGAGCCTTGTTGTCATTACGGAAAGACACCGCCCTGTACTGAGGCCATTATAGAAAGTGGCATCAAAAGAGTAATAGTAGGCTCTTTTGACAGCAATCCCCTTGTAGCAGGAAAAGGAATTAGGATACTTCGCGAGGTTGGAATCGAAGTGACAGAGGGCGTGCTGCAAAAGGAATGTGAGGCGTTAAACAAAGTCTTTTTTCATTTTATGAGAACAGGAAAGCCTTATGTTGTGATTAAATATGCCATGACACTGGATGGAAAAATTGCAACCCGTACAGGGGCATCGAAGTGGATTACCGGAGAGGCAGCAAGAAAAAAGGTGCATGAGGACAGAGGGCGCATGATGGGGATTATGGCAGGAGTTGGAACAGTTCTTGCAGACAATCCGTTGCTGAACTGCCGTCTGGATGGAAAAAAGAATCCAATTCGAATCATATGTGATACACATTTAAGAACGCCTTTGGATTCCCAGATTGTTCAGACTGCAGGAGAAATTCAAACGATTCTGGCTGTTTCAGAAAAGGTGGGAGAGGAAAAAAAAGAAGCATATCGAAAAGCAGGATGTGAGTTTTTAGAAGTGTCGGAAAGTGAAGCCGGAATTGACCTAAATTTTTTGATGCAGAAGCTTGGGGAGAAAAAGATTGACAGCGTGCTGTTAGAAGGAGGGGGAACGCTTAACGAGGCGGCATTAAAAGCAGGAATTGTGGATGGCATACAGGCATATATTGCACCAAAAATCTTTGGCGGAGCAGAAGCTAAAACGCCGGTAGAAGGGAGCGGAATAGAATTTCCGGCAGAGGCATTTTTCTTAAAAAATACAACGGTTTCTTATTTGGGAGAGGATATTTTGATTGAGGGAGAAGTAAAAAAGGAATGACAGCAGGGAAAGGCCGGTAGTGAATGTTTACAGGGGTTATTGAAGAGGTAGGAACAAGTAGAAAAGGTGCGGTAATAGATGTTTACAGGGATTATTGAAGAGGTAGGAATTGTAGAGAAGGTACAGAGAAATGGAATAAAGTCGGAGATTATGATTCGGGCGCAGGAGGTGCTAAAAGGAACGAAATGCGGTGACAGTATTGCGGTAAATGGCATCTGTTTGACGGTTACAAGCTTGGAGGGGCAGAGCTTTACCGCAGATGTTATGAACGAAACCTTACATCGAAGCAGTCTTTCGAAAATCCGCGCAGGCAGCAGGGTCAATTTGGAGCGGGCGATGCTAAATAATGGCAGATTTGGCGGACATATTGTCTCCGGTCATGTGGACGGAATGGGAACGGTAAAAGCCATTGAAAAAGACGGAATTGCCATCTGGTATACGATTGAGGCAACGGCAGAAATTCTCCGCTATATCGTAGAAAAAGGCTCAATTGCAATAGATGGAATCAGCCTGACGGTGGCAAGAGTCGGGGAAAAAGATTTTTCAGTATCCGTAATTCCCCACACAGCAAAGGAAACAACACTGGCGGAAAAGAAGACGGGAGATATTGTGAATCTGGAAAATGATATTGTTGGAAAGTATGTGGAACGGTTGATAACGAGGGGATTGGAGACAGATACTCTGAAAAAACAGATAAAAGATGACACAGAAAAAAAGCGGCAGAAGGAGAATGAGAGATGGAAGAATTTGTGTTTAACACAGTAGAGGAAGCGTTAGAGGATTTACGAAAAGGGAAAATCATTATTGTAACGGATGATGAGGACAGGGAAAACGAAGGAGATTTTATCTGCGCGGCAGAATTTGCAACAACAGAAAATGTGAATTTTATGGCGAGCTATGGAAAAGGGCTTATCTGTATGCCGATGAGTGGAGAACTTTGTGAGAAGTTAGGTTTTCCACAGATGGTGGTAGAAAATCAGGACAATCATGAAACTGCGTTTACGGTTTCGATTGATTATGTAGGAACAACCACCGGAATTTCTGCAAAGGAGCGCAGCATGACAGCACAGCAATGTGTCAGTGAGCAGGCAAAGCCTTCTGATTTTCGAAGACCGGGACATATGTTTCCATTAACTGCAAAGAAAAATGGTGTGTTTGAAAGACAGGGACATACAGAGGCAACGGTGGATTTGATGAAGTTATCTGGCTTAAAACCCTGCGGACTTTGCTGTGAAATTATGAGTGAAGATGGAACTATGATGAAAAAGCCGCAGTTAATTAAGTTGGCACAAAAATGGAATTTAAAATTTATTACGATTGAGGCACTGGTTGATTACCGGAAAAAGAAGGATAAACTCGTGGAGCGCGCCGCAATTGTGCAAATGCCGACAAAATATGGCAATTTTAACGCTTATGGTTATCGTAATCTTTTAAATGGGGAGCATCATGTGGCACTGGTAAAGGGAGAAATCGGTGGTGGTGAAAATCTGCTTTGCAGAGTGCATTCCGAATGCCTGACAGGAGATGTGTTTGGCTCAATGCGCTGTGACTGTGGGCAGCAGTTTGCAGCGGCGATGAAGCAGATTGAAGAGGAAGGCCGCGGCGTCCTTTTATATATGCGGCAGGAAGGCAGAGGAATCGGTTTACTAAATAAATTAAAAGCTTATGAACTGCAGGAGCAGGGAATGGATACCTTGGAGGCCAATCTTGCGTTGGGATTTCCGGGGGATATGCGGGAGTATTACATTGGAGCACAGATTTTAAAGGATTTGGGCGTAAAAACATTACGACTTTTAACCAACAATCCAGAGAAGGTGTATGGACTTTCTGATTATGGAATGGAAATTATAGAGCGCGTGCCAATTCAGGTGGAAGCCAATCCATACGATTTGTTTTACCTACAGACAAAGCATAAAAAGATGGGGCATTATTTATCTTTTTAATAAAAAAGAAAAAGAGGAGACATTATGATGAAAACTTATGAAGGAAATTTAGTAGCAGAAAATATTAAGATTGGAATTGTGGCAGCAAGATTTAATGAATTTATTGTTTCGAAATTAGTAAGCGGCGCATTAGACGGCTTAAAACGTCATGAGGTGGCAGAGGAAGATATTGAGATTGCATGGGTGCCGGGAGCATTTGAAATTCCGCTCATTGCATCCCAGATGGCAAAAAGTGGAAAGTATGATGCGATTATCTGTTTAGGTGCAGTAATACGAGGTGCAACCAGCCATTATGATTATGTGTGCAGCGAAGCTACCAAGGGAATTGCAACAGCGTCTTTAAATACAGCCATTCCGGTAATGTTTGGCATTCTTACTACGGATACGATTGAGCAGGCAATTGAGCGTGCAGGAACAAAGGCAGGAAATAAAGGATATGATTGCGCGCTTGGCGCAATTGAAATGGTAAATCTGATGCGAAGCATGGCGTAATAGATTAAATAGGTAAATCTGATGCGCGGTATGGCATAGAAAATTGAAATAAATCGCTTTAACAGATAAACTGTGGAAAAATTTGTTGACACCATTTGCAGATTGGTTTACACTTTTTAAGTTAGAGGTTTTTCGTACTAGAAAACGGCATTTTGTGTAAAAAATATGATGCAGAATGCTTGAAAAATCAGGAAGTGAGGAACAAAAGATGCAGAATGAAAGCATGAATTCGCCAGCACAGATTTTGGAGGCGAATATCCAGACAGAAATAAATCGTGTAAAGATGCCATTAGGAAAAATGATTTTACTTGGTATTTTTGCAGGAATGTTTATTGCAGGCGGTGCGTCAGCCAGCAGCGTGGCAATGCACGCAGTATCTAATGTAGGTGTTGCAAGATTTTTAGGTGGAATTATCTTCCCGGTAGGATTGATGATGATTATTTTTATCGGTGGAGAATTATTTACCGGAGACTGTCTTTTAATTCTTGGTGTTTTAGATAAGAAATATAATGTGTTATCAATGCTTCGCGTACTTGTGATTGTCTTTTTAAGCAATCTGATTGGAGCGGTGGCAATCGCGCTTCTCGTATATTTCAGCGGACAGTTAAATTATACTGACGGACTGTTGGGAGCATTTACGATTAAGGTTGCAATGGGAAAAGCAAATATGTCTTTTGGCTCTGCTTTTGCATCCGGTATTTTATGTAACATTTTTGTATGTGGTGCAGTTCTTATGGCAGCAGCAGCGAAAGATGTTGCCGGAAAAGTATGGGCAGTATTTTTCCCAATCCTTGCATTCGTTGTAAGCGGATATGAGCACTGTGTTGCAAATATGTATTACATTCCAGCAGGAATTTTTGCAGCACAGAACGAAAAATATGCACAGGTTGCAATGGAGCAGTATGGTTACACTGCAGAACAGTTAGCCAGTTTAAACTGGAAAGCATTCTTTATCGACAGCAGCATCCCGGTAACATTGGGAAATATGGTTGGTGGAATGTTATTCATCGGAGCAATTCTTTATTATATTCACAAGAGCAAACAGAAAACTGAAAAATAGGGACGCAGCCTAAATTCTGAAAAACAGGGACGCAGCCTAAATTTCGAAATTTAGGCTACGTCCCCAAATTTCGAAAAAAAGGGACACAGCCTGACGGATAAGGCTGTGTCTCTTTTTTAATTCTAAAAATCCATCAAAGAGAATGTCAGATGATTTGTTTGCAAAAAAATAAAAATATAATTAAAATTATGCAAGGATTACGTCGGTAGAATTGTTTTATATAGTGAAGGTACACAAAGGAGAAAAGTTCATGAACATACAAAACATACAGAAAATAGAACAATATGCTGAAAAGATATATAAATATGCATTAATGATGTTAAAAAATAAGGAAGATGCAGAAGATGTGATGCAAGAAACATTGTATCAATACCTATCTGCTAAAAAAGAGTTTATTAATGAAAAGGCAGAAAGCGCATGGTTATATACTGTTGCAATTAACTTGTGTCGAAATTTGAGAAAAAACTCATGGTATAAAAAACGAATTAATTTATCGGAGGAGGACTTTAGAAATCTGCCTGATGATAAAGAAGTCAGTATAAATGACCATGCAGAGTTAGTAGAAATCATTCGGAAATTGCCATTAAAGTATAGCGAAGTGATTGTACTCTATTATTATGATGAGTTTTCAGTGCCGGAAATAAGCAGGCTGCTTGGTAAAAATGAAAACACAATTTATTCGTTGCTCAGTCGAGGAAGAAAGAAATTGTCAGAAAAACTGAAAGGAGCAGATTATGAAGAATTTAAAAATGGAATTAGAGAGTGAATTGGAAAAAGTGAAAGTACCAAGTATCAATTTAGACAGGATGACGGCAGAAAAAAAGCATTTGAGATATGCAAAAAAGAAAAGAAAATATGAGTGTTTATCTGCTTTGTTGCTAGCAGGAATATTAATTGGAACAGCATCTATTACAGTAGAGGCTGCGGTGTTGATTAACAAATACATTATCCAGACAAATTTTGGATGGGCTGTAGGTGATGGAGCAGAAACCATAAAAAGAGAGGGGGATAGTTCAGATATTACATTTATTATAGAAAAGGATAGTGAGATATCTGGGGAAAATGTAACGGAAACACAGGAGTATGCAAGCTATAGTGAATCAAAGGAAATAAGGAAGAACTGGGATTCATGGAGTGATGCAAAAGAGGCATTTGGTGAACAGTTGGTTTGTTTTATTTTTCCAATAAAAGATAGTCAGGAACAGGTTCAAATTTGTACATCGTCTATAGAAAACGATTTGATTTCTGTGCATGCTATTTACAATTTGGATGATGAAAAGATAGAAATACGAAGTGAATATTTTTATGCATGCGAGAATTACTCAGTTGAGATGGGATATCGAGGTGATATTGTTGCTTCAGAAGAGTATGTATCAAAAACAGGAGATACTTATTTGTTAGAGGAGGTGGAAAGTTGGGATGGATTTGGAACAAAGATATATGCGGTTGTTTCAATGGAAAAAAGTGTTACAAATATTGTTTTTGATAATTATACGATGAATGAGGTTAAGAATATGTTAGATGAAATTACACGATGATAAGGAGAAGGAAAAATATGAAAAAAAGTACGATGATTATTTTAAGTATGTTGCTTGTAGTTGCGACGTTGTTAGGTAGTGGAAATATGCAGATTTATGCAAATACTATGGAAGGAAATAAAGTCGTTGATTTAAGCGAATACGATTTGAAAAGTGGCGAGTCTGTTGAAATCGGAGATTATATTATTACTTATTCCGAGAGTCTGGAAAAATCAGAGAGTAAGGCAAGAACCTTATATTATGCGACATATACACATACCTCGAATTATGAGGTAAAGAGCAGCTCAACACAGGAAAAGTGGTACAAAATTACGCAAAAAACGAAGTACTATTACAATGGTTCAAATTATGTATATATTGACACAACAGAAAGCGGATTTTCTGTAACATCATATAAGTCAGCATGTTCTTACTCTGTGACGGAGCATAGTATTGTAAATGGAAGTTCGGAAGCAAAACATATTGTCGGATTGAAATTAAAATTGGGAAGCAGTACATTGAAAGTGTCAGATACAGTTAAAGTGTATCCAGATGGTTCAACTGGTTTTACACATACATCATCATAGAAAGTATTAAAAAACTAACACATATATGAAAATAAAGAAAAAACATTATGAGTTTATCTTATAATGTTTTTTCTTTACCCAAAAGAGTTATGATACCCTATTGACCTTTAATAAAGAATAATGTAAAATATTATATGAAAATCTAAAATAAACAGCGATATTCCAAAAAGTAAACATTTTTGGAAAAACAATATGATGCTCAAAAAGAGCGGCAACGTCTTTATTTTTTATGGAGGATATTATGGGAAATATGCAGGGGAAGGATTTGATTGCCTGGTATCGGTTCGATGATGCAAATCAGGTTGGAAAAGATAATTCAGAAAATCAGAACCATGCAGCAGCTTGTGGAAGCAGGATGCCTGTGGTCGAAGAGATTTGTGGCAGAAGTGCAGCAGTATTTAGGGGCGGCGAATTTGGTGCGTCTTATTTAGAACTGCCAAAAGATATTTTAAAGGATGTAAATGACCAGAATGGACTGACGATTTCCACATGGGTGTGCGGTGATAAGGCAGCAAATGTATGGGAGCGAATTTTTGACTTTGGAAGGGGGCAGGGTGGCCCATATATTTTCTTAACCCGGTTTATGCGTGGTGTATGTTTCAATGGAGCAGACCTTTTCGCTGATGCAGGAAAAGCGTGTCCGGTAAATGAATGGATGCATATCGCAATGACAGTAACTGGAACAAAAGGCGGCACACTAAGCAGTGCCGGACCAAGGGTTTATGTGAATGGCGAGCTTGTTGCAGATGGTTTTATCAGCCAGACCTCCAGTGGAACTTATAAGATGCTTCGGGAGTGGTTTGCGACCTTAGAAGATGCTTCGAATTATGAGAAAAATTATATCGGTCACTCCCAGTTTGCAGCGGATGTGGATTTTTGCGGAGCATTATCTGATTTTCGTATTTACAAAGATGCATTGAGCGAAGAAGAAATTATTGATTTGATGTGTGAGTCGTTGACGGAGGAACAGATTTTAACACTTGCAAGAGATAAATTCCTTCCTTCCCCGGCAAAAATAATTCAGAGAAACATCAGCCTTCCAGATAGTTTAATGGAAGGAAAAGTAAAGGTGGAATGGAGCACAGACAGACCAGAACTTTTAGCTTCAGATGGAACAGTTACACCGGGAAAGGATGCCTGCGGTGTTGTAATTACTGCGAAGCTGTGCTGCAATCAGAATGCTGCAAAAGTTGAAGCAGAAACTAATTTGCCAATAACAATAGAAAAAACATTTTACGCAACCATCCTGCCGGAAGAAACCGCGCCATATGAATTAACAATTCATGGAAATGAAAAAGTGTTAGACATCAGTCCGACTTTATACGGTTTATTTTATGAAGACATTAATAATGCGGCAGACGGCGGTATTTATGCAGAAATGGTTCAGAACCGTTCTTTCGAAGAATTTACATTTGATACCTACGATTTCAGAAGCGGAGAAAACGGAATTTCTACCGGAAGAAACCGCAATCCGTTAAAATTCTGGTTTGGTGATACGGATAAAGTGACCGTAAAAACCGAGGGCGGTTTAAATGAATTTTTTGAACTTAAGGATAAAGATGCAAATGCCTGCTACATAGAAGTAAAAGACGAAACAAAGCTTACAAACCGGGGCTTTTGTGACAATACCTTTGGCTATGCCATGAATCTGAAAAAAGGAGAAAACTATCATTTTTCCATCTGGGCAAAAGCGGAAAAATCAGCAGAAATACAAGTGACACTGCTTGATGAAAATGAGAAGAAAATCAGCAATACGGTAGTTGTTTCCGTTGAAGGAAAGGGTACATGGAAAAAATATCAGGGCATGGTGTTGACTGCCGAAGAGAGCGCATTTGGACAGTTAGAACTTTGCTTTAATGGAGATATGGCAGTGGATATGGTCTCCTTAATGCCGGAAAATGTCTGGGGAGCAAAAGAGGAAGAAACTTCCAAAACCGCACACAAAAATCACACCGGAAATCCAAATTACCGTTTAAGAAGAGATTTGGTAGAAACACTTGTAGAGCTGCATCCAAGCTTTTTACGTTTTCCGGGTGGTTGTATATCAGAGGGTTCTTATATTTGGGACAATGTATACGACTGGAAGGATTCTGTTGGTGATGTTGAAGTGCGAAAAGAGAACTTTAACGTTTGGGGCTATACGATGACCTTGGGGTTAGGCTATATGGAATATTTCCAGTTGGCAGAGGATTTAAATGCAGAGCCGCTTCCGGTTATGGCGTGCGGTGTTTTGTGTCAGGCGCGCTCCGATTATGCGAATCCGGCAGGCGGCGCACTTCAGGAAAAATATATTAAGAATTTTACAGACCTGATTGATTTTGCATTAAGCACCGATTTTGAAAAAAATGAATGGGCAGCACTCCGTAAAAAAATGGGACATGAAGCACCATTTGGACTGCACTATCTAGGCGTTGGAAATGAAAACTGGGGCACTGAATTTTTTGCAAGCTTTGAGGCATTTGAATATGCAATCGAGCAATATATGAAAGCAAATTATCCGGAACATGAGCTTCACATCGTTTCTACAGCAGGAGCGCAGGCTGATGATGATGCATACAAACAGGGCTGGAAATTCCTCGCCGGATATTTAAAGGGCGGCGCGAAGGTTGCATTTACTGATGGAAAGGAAAGCTTTGAAAAGGATGTGACATGGTATGAAAATAAGAAAAATTATCTGGATACCATTGTGGATGAGCATTACTATCGTTCGAATGATTACCTTTTAGAGAATGTCGACCGTTACAATTATTATTATCGTGCAAAAGAGAATGGAACTTTTGATGAACAGCAGATTTCTAAAGTATTTGTGGGAGAGTATGCTTCCAATGAGAAAAATACATTAGCCGGTGCGGTGGCAGAAGCTGCGATTATGACTGGCTTTGAAAATAATTCTGATGTGGTGCGTCTCGCGGCAACAGCACCGTTGTTTAATAAGGTGGTAGGAGACGGCACTTACCGTTGGACACCGGATGCAATCTGGTTTGACAATGAAAGTGTATGGAGAACGCCGAACTATTATGTGCAGCAGCTTTTTGCAAAATACATTGGTAAAAAACTGCTTGCAACAAGCTATGAGCATTATGAAAATGGCGAAAAGAAAGCCTTAAAACCACATGGAGGTATCATAATTACTGCTGAAAATGGAAAGGCAGTGTTTATGCATCTGCGTGTTGTTTCCAATCAAAATGGCGAGATTTTATTCGAGCAGGATTTCAAGGCAAATCGTAAGCGGGAACTGAAAGTGGTTGGAAAACCAGAAAAAGTCGGATTGCGTGCAGTTAGCAGCATGGAAGATGCAAACGTGGCAGCAGCAGGCGTTTTAATTGACGCAGCAGAAGAAAAAACAGGATTTTATTTAGATGCGCCGGAATGGAGTAATTATACGGTAGAGCTTACAGTATTGAAATTAAGCGAAAAAACGGAAATTCATGTAGGTGTTGGTGTCAACAGTATGGAAATCGACATGTCTGCCCAAGCTACAGTTATGGAAGAAAAGGATATTTTCGCAAAGGGCAGTCTTTTTGAATATTGTGTTGGCTGTGAAAAACATGGAACAGGATTAAAAGTATACAAAGACGGAAAAGAAGGCTATACAATGGGAGATTATTCTTCCAGCGTATTTGCCGGAAATTTACGAGCATGTTATGAGGAGGAAGTTCCAGAGGGCGAATACGTGATTACTGTAGATTTTGGCGGCAGTGATGAAAAATCCTTAAATTGTTCTTATAAAGAGGTAAACGGCGAGGCAAAAGGCATCTTAGAAAACAAGTTAGAAAGCTATAACCGCGAAGTATTCCACTCCGTAACGGAAGACGAGAAAAAGGTTTACATAAAGTTGGTTAATGCAGAAGATTTCGATAAAAAGCTGTCTTTGAAGCTGGATGCACTCTCTGTAAAAGAAGAAGCAGAATGGCTCGTGCTTACTGGAGACGATGAGCTTGTGCACACACCAAATGTGAATACAAAAGAAGCGGAACTGATTGTTCCTGTGGCAAAGAAAGCTTTTATAGAAGAAAATCGTATGGAACTTGAATTGTCAGCAAATTCAGTAAATGTGGTAGTCCTTGAGAAGAAATAAAAGGGATAAAACCTCCTGTCACTTATAAAATAGTGACGGGAGGTTTTTTGCTCATAGGAATTAAAAAGAGTGTCACCAAAATATTTAAAATTTTGGTGGCATTTTTTAGTCTTGACTTTTGTCCTATTTGTATTACAATAAATAATACAAATAGGACAAAATTTAAATTCGTAGGATTCAGGTGTCAATAGGGCTGTATAATAGCTTTCATTGTCAAATTGCACAAATAATATGTTTCAAGTTTTGTTGTGCAAAACATTCCGATGAACCTCTGAAAGCGAAAATCGTGTTCAGCAAAATAGAGATACCATATTTTTGGATTGCCAACGATAATTCAAGCAATCCACATAGATAGAAGGGGTGATGAAATGGTTATTGCAATTAATGAAGTATCCGAAATTCCGATTTATTTGCAAATCCGCAATCAAATCGTCATGGGAATTTCTGATGGAAGGCTTGCACCGGGCGAGCAGCTTCCGACAGTCAGGGCTTTAGCGGCAGAGATTGGAATCAATACCATGACGGTCAGCAAGGCATATCAGCTGTTAAAGCAGGAAGGCTATATTTACTCAGACAGACGAAACGGTGCGCGGGTGCGGATGGATTTTGCACAGACAGGCTGTTTAGCGGAGGAGAGCAGGGAGCAGTTAAAAAAGATTATTTCTGAGGCAAAAATCAGCGGCATGACAAGAGAAGATTTTTTTGCAGAATGCGAGAAGTATTTTAAAGACGCAGTTTCGGAATAGAACAGATAGGCAGAAGCCAGCGTATATAGGGCGGCGGAAAGGAAATGAGTATGATATTAAATATAATTTTATTTGTGGGGTTATATCCAGTATTATTTGTTCTTTATTTTGTAATGAAAAATACTGCAAAGGTGCAGAACGGGATTTTATTTGGCGCAGCCATGAAAAAGGACTGGCTTTCGGAGGAGGCAATTGAGCAGATTATTGCAGAATTTTATAAGGAAATGAAAAAAGTGCTGCTGATTTTTGCTGTGATTCCGGTCATATGTTTTCTGACACCATATGTTTCCATTCAGTTTACCGTTTGGATGGTGTGGATGCTTGCCATGATTGTGGGCGTAAATGTTCCGTTAGCCCGTGCCAATAAAAAAATCAAGGATTTAAAAATGGAGCGGGGCTGGTATGAAGATACAAAAGCAGAGGAATACACAGAAATCAAAGCAGCAGGACAGATTCGAAGAGTGAAATTTGCACAGTTTGCTGCACCAATCTGTCTTAGTTTTCTAGCAGGAATTCTGGTGTATCTGATACCGGGAGTCTTGGGATACCGCATTGCAGATATAGACAGAGTACTGCCGTTTCGCAGCATCATAGTGGTGTTTGCACTGACGACATTGCTTTTTTATGGGGTGGCTGTCTGGATGGACAAACGAAAAACGGAGGTAGTCAGTAACGACAGTGATGTAAATGTTAATTACACGAGAGCGAAAAAGAATATCTGGAAAAATTTCTGGCTGGTATCTGCCTGGATAAATACACTATTTACGCTGATACTTGCGGCAGCTTTGTTTACAGATACAGCCTTTGGAAGTGTGACTTTATGGGGCGCAATTATTTATACGGTAGTGATATGCATGCTCTTTTTCCCTCTAATGAGAAAACTAAGTCAGGTGGAGCGTACTTACTGGAAAAAAATGAATGTGGATTTTAAAACAGAAGATGACCGCTGCTGGATTTGGGGAACATTTTATTATAATCCCAAAGACCGTCATTCCATGGTAAATAAACGTGTAGGAGTCGGAACTACGATAAACATGGCAACCACCACAGGAAAAGTATTTACGGTTATCAGTGTTGTTTCCCTTGCAATTATTCCAATCTCGTGTGTGTGGATGATAATGTTGGAATTTACACCGATTTCTTTAAAAATGAGTGAAAATAATGTTGTAGCTGAGCATCTTAAGGTGGATTATGAGATTCCGGTAGACACCATCGATTCGATAGAGCTAATTTATGAAAAACCGGAGTGGTCAAAAGTAAGTGGAGTCGCTATGGATAATTTAGACAGCGGAACTTTTTATGAATTCAATGTGGGAAAATGCGAGGCATTTATGAATCCACAGAATGCTGTCTTTTTACGAATTCAGGCAGAGGGTGTCACTTATTATATGAGTGGCGCAGATGACGAAGAGACAATGCAGGTTTATGAAGAAATCGGAATAGAAAAATAGTAGGCAGAAATCAACAGAAGTAAGGCAGAAACTAGATAAGAGTAGAAAGGCATGGTACAGACGATGAAATTTTATCTTGCACCAATGGAAGGGCTGACAGGACATATTTTCCGAAGAACCTATCAGAAATATTTTCACAATATTGACCGATATTTTACGCCATTTATTGTGAATAAAAAATTAAGCAGCAAGGAAAAAAATGATATTTTACCGGAAAACAATCTGGGGATGTGTGTGATTCCCCAGATTATGAGCAACAATGCAGAGGACTTTTTACAGATTACAAAAGAGATTGAAAAATACGGATATGATACTGTAAATCTGAATCTTGGATGCCCATCCGGGACGGTGGTAAATAAGAAAAGAGGTGCAGGATTTCTTGCATACCCGCAGGAATTAGACGATTTTCTTTCAAAAGTATATGACGAAAGTACCTTAAAGATTTCCATTAAGACTAGAATTGGGATGAACTCTGAGGAAGAGTGGGGACAGCTTCTTGACATCTATAAAAAGTATCCGTTAGAGGAGCTGATTATTCATCCGCGCATCCAAAAAGACTTTTACAAGCATACACCAAGGATGGATGCGTATCAGAAAGCGGTGGAGGAGGTAAACGTGCCCCTTTGTTACAACGGCGATATTTATTCTATAGAACGCTATCAGGAATTCCGGGCACAGTTTCCGGAGACGGAGCGTGTCATGTTAGGACGCGGCATTTTGAAAAATCCGGGATTGGTGGATGAGATTAAACGTGCCGGAATGAAAGAAAATGCTTCCACATCCGGGATGGCGGGGACTTACTGGCTTCCGCATGCGGACTGTCTGCCATATACGTTTGGAGTGCAGCAGGAAAATGAGCCGCCGAAGCTGACAAAGGAGACATTGCGGGCATTTTGCGATGATATCTGCAGGGAATACAGCCTTGTGATGTCGGGTGAAAAAAATACACTTTTTAAAATGAAAGAGTTATGGTCTTATATGGGACAAAGTTTTACCGAGCCGGAAAAATATTTAAAGAAAATCCGCAAAGCAGAGCGGTTATCGGAATATCAGGTTGCAGTGGCGGCACTTTTCCGGGAACAGGAATTAAAATAATTATAGAAAAGAATAAAATACTTTATAAAAAAGTAAAGAAAAGAATTGTAATATTTCTCTTTTTTTGCTATAGTAAACTTATCAATTGGGTGCAGAATGGCGAAGTTTTTGCCGAAGCAGCCAGATGCGGGGAAACGCAAAAAGGAGAAGATTATAATGAAGAAACGTACCAAAGTGTTGTTGGGGCTTGCAGTTGGTGCTGTCATAATCGCAGGGGCAGGAACTGCTGTATATTTAAATTATGATACGATTTTTCCAGAGGAAATAACAAGTGATTTTACGGTAAGCTATGATGGAATTGCAACCGGAAGTGTCAATGCAAGGGCAGCAGTACATGACCCATCGATTATTAAGGCTGACGGGCAGTACTATATTTTTGGCTCGCATATGACGGCAGCAGTTACCGATAATTTAAGAAACTGGACGAGTATTGGCAATGGTTATACACCAAAGAATCCTGTTTATGGGAAAAATTATGACGAGGGCTTAGCCGTTTTTGATTATGCAGGAAATGGGGACAGCTTAATTCCAACGGATGATGGCGGCTGCCACGTCTGGGCACCGGATGTGATTTATAACGAATCGCAGGGACTTTATTATATGTATTACTGCACAACTTCCACCTGGAATGCGTCGAATCTTTGCTATGCGACTTCCGAAAGTGTGGAAGGACCGTATGAGTGGCAGGGAGCATTGATTTATTCCGGTTTTACGTCTGAGACGCTTGGTGCAACGGATGTCTTAGATTATGTCAGTGAAGATTATGCGAAAGAAAATTATCTGACCTTAGGGGATGAATATAAATATGAAGAATATCCGAATGCCATTGACCCATCTGTTTTTTATGATGAGGACGGCAGAATGTGGATGGTTTACGGTTCGTGGTCTGGTGGAATTTTCTTGTTAGAGCTTGATGCGGAAACTGGAGAGGTGATTCACCCGGAGGCAGACCCTGAGAATAATGTGGATGCATATTTCGGAAAACGATTAATCGGTGGCGGTCACAAATCTATCGAAGGACCATACATCCTTTATGATGCAAAGAGCGGTTATTATTATTTATTTGTATCCTATGGTTCATTAGTAAGCAACGGCGGTTATCAGATTCGTGTGTTCCGTTCAGAAACAGTGGACGGCGAATATGTGGATATGAGCGGACAGTACCCAATCGCAGGAAGAAACCATTCTTACTATGGATTGAAGCTATCTGGAAACTATTATCTTCCAAGCTTAAAACAGGCATATATGGCAACCGGACACAACTCCGCATTTATTGATGATGACGGAAAAATGTATATTGTATACCACACAAGATTTGATGATGGAACAGAAAATCACTCTCCGCGTGTAAAACAGTTTTTCTTAAATGAAGAAGGCTGGCCTTGCATGCTGCCATATGCAACAGATGGCGAAACGATTTCGGAAACAGGCTACGCAAAAGAAGCATTAATTGGCGAATATTATGTGATTAATCAGGGCATGGCAATTGACGATACGATTGCAGAGCCAATCAAGCTTGTTTTAACAGAGCGTGGCAATGTATTTGGTGATGGCATCGAAGGTTCTTGGGAAATGAAAGAGGGCACTTACTATATGACGATTACTTATGGTGAAAAAACATATAGTGGTGTATTCTGTGAGATGAATGATGAAGCAGGAACAAAGGTAATGACATTCTCAGCTGTTGGAAATAATGAAAGTATCTGGGGTGTGAAATACTAAACTGCTGTTGGAAGGCATTGGAGATGAAAATATGAGTAAAGTAATTAGAAATAAAAAAGAAGCTGCAGAAGACGTTGTCAAAACACTGTTGCAGTGGATTGTGGTATCCGGGCTGTCTTTTTTATATTGGATGGCAATGCTTCTGTTAGCATCCATCTTTTTGATGAATATCTGGCATACGAATTTTGATGAAATACTGCGTTATGGCATCGTTCTTGCAGTAATTACAGCAATTGCTTATGGAATTAAACTGGTTCGAAGAAAATTAAAATAAAAACAAAAATCCTGTAATCTGACTGACAGATTACAGGATTTTTTTAGAAATGGTTTGTGAAGTATTTTAAGAGATATTGCGGGACGGTAAACTAGGTAGAGTGCCAAGACTGTTTATAATATATATTTAAAAAACGAAATTTTTATGTTATCTTAAAGACAGAATAAGAATTGGAGAGCGGCTATGATAAAAGTGATTTTATGGGATATCGACGGAACCTTATTAAACTTTGATGCAGCAGAAAGCTATGCAATCCGCAAATGCTTTGAAATCTTTGACATGGGAGTCTGCACCGATGAAATGATTGCTCGCTATTCTGTGATTAATCGGACGTATTGGGAGCGTCTAGAGCGGGGGGAAATCAGTAAACAGGAAGTGCTTGTCGGACGATATCGTGAATTTTTTGCCACAGAGGGACTTCCGGTAGAAAATGCAGAAGCATTTAATACAGAATATCAGCTACGGCTTGGTGATTATGCCTTTTTTAATGACAATGCCTATGAGCTTGTGAAAAAATTAAAAACAAAGGTCAAGCAGTACGCTGTAACCAACGGAACACTGGTTGCACAGGAACGCAAACTGGAAAAATCAGAATTAAATCAACTGCTGGACGGTGTATTTATTTCTGATGTGCTCGGTGTAGAAAAGCCAAATGTGGGCTTCTTTACCAAGGTCTTTGAGACGATTGGAGACTATGAGAAAGATGAAGTATTAATCGTTGGAGATTCCTTAACCAGTGATATTCAGGGCGGCAATCATGCAGGAATCCGTTGCTGCTGGTACAATCCAAAGCAGTTAAAGGATACTGGAAACAGACGGATTGATTATGAGATTCGCGACTTATGGGAAGTGGAGAAAATAATAGAAGAATAATAAGGGACTGTTGCAAAAACATTTCATAAAGTAGTAGAATTTCAAGTTTTTTTCATCGTTCTTAAAACTTTTTATTGTCGAAAGAATCTATGCGAATGGCGTAAACTTGTGATAATGCAAATTATGACATTACAAAATGTTATGAAAAGTTTTTGCAACAGTCCTTTATTATGCTTAGAATTTTGCAGCTAGATTCAATACAATTTTATTTCTTTTTTATCCGAATAATACTTACCGAATACTTCGGAGCAGTATAACTAAAACTCTCCCCAACGCTAATCGTACTTTCCGTTGGAGCGACCTTATCCGGTTCTTCAAAAGAATTTTGAAGACCTAAGTCATTTCCTGCAAGCAGGGTAAGGACAGCTTCAGTTTCGTAATCACTGAAATTAATATCAGAAATAGTAGTATCAATTTCAATTTCATTTTCAGAAACATTCACGAATTTTACAATAATATCTCCATTTTCATCAATACTTGTTGTCTCATAAAGCGGCTCAACAGCTTCCTTTGTATAGTCCACATAAAGAGCATCATCGATGTAGCATTTGATATTATTTCCTTCCACTATGACTTTTAGCTGGTAGACCTGATTTTTCTTTAGCACAAGATTTTTGACAGTGCCGTTAATCTGGCCGCTTTTTGCATTATTTTCTACAATCTGTAAGCAGGAAACCGTATTGCCCCAGCCGCCGATATTCCAGAAAATATTGTTGGCAGTATTCTGTACACAGACAGGAATTAAGAATCCCTCGCCGCCGTTTAAGATTTCTGCATCTACCATTAAAGTGTAATTGCTCCAGGAAGCATCACCAACATAAACGGCATCACCGGTATTGGTATCGTATGGGTCGCCTGTATTTGTCTGAACGAGCCGTCCCTCTTTGATAGACCAGTCGCCCTCATGAATATTCCAGTTATCATCTTTTAAAGTAGTATCATTTTCAAAATCTGCTTCATATAACACCGCGCCGTCCGTATTCGAAGTGATTTTGAGGTTGTCGTAGGCAACAGAGGTCATCCAGCTTCCAAGTCCTACAGAGCCACTCAACGTTTCTACAGAGGTGCTGTTGTTCATTTCCAAAGTGGATGGAAGAATCATCGTTCCTACATTATTTGCAAAAATTTTCTGCACCTGATAGTCGATTGTTCCACAAATGCTGTCATTTGAAAAGAACATCATATCCGGTGTCCACTGATTGAAGGTGCTGTTTCCAAAGAGCGGAGCGTAGCACGCCATTTTTACAACGTCAGCATTTCTTTCTAAGCCGGTCATATATGCGGCTTCTGCCAAGGCTGCCTTTAAAGTATTAGACTGTGCAGCGTATTCACCGAGGAAAACATCAGCCTGTGCATCTCTGTCATAAGTATCGTAACGCTTGGTGTTAGCCATAAACCAGTCAGGAGATTCGTAATAATGCTCGTCGACTAAGGTTGTGACGCTGTCCGGATAGTCCTCGATGTAGCTCCAGCCTTCCGTACTGCCGGAAGCAGTTCCATTAGCAACAATTAATTCAATGTCACCATAAAGCTCCGGCTCTTCTTTGGCAGCATTTTCAAAGGCTTCTACGAATTTTTCATAATGTGCATGATATTCAGTCTGCCACTGCTCGTTGCCGATAGCAATATATTTTAAGGTAAACGGCTCTTCATGCCCCATAGCGATGCGGACAGAGCCCCAGTAGGTAGATGCGTCGCCGCGGCAGAATTCGACTAAATCAAGCGCGTCCTGCACACACTGCTTAAATTCATCACTGGATAATGGATAAACAATATATTTTGGACTCTGTACCTGACAGGTCATGCCTGCATTCAAAACAGGAACAGGAAGTGCATCGAGTGCTTCGCACAATTCAAAATATTCATAAAAACCAATACCATAGGTGGTGTAATAAGGATTGTTGCTGCTGCCGGACCAGATGTCTTTTCCTTGCGGGCGGGCAGAGACATCACCTGTGGTTTCTACGCCATTGATTTCATACGTGAGGGCATTTCCGATGGAATCCTTCCAATTATACATACTCTCTTCATCTTTTCCCTCAATTACGCATCCGCCCGGAAAACGTAAAAAGGAAGGATTTAAAGATTCCATATATTCGCCAAGGTCTTTGCGGATTGGAAGACCTTGATAGGTATCCTCAGGCATGAGAGAAATCATATCCACGCAGACACTTCCGGCAGGGATGCTTACTTTCAAAATAAGGTCTTTGTTTACCGTTTCAGTTGGCGTTAAGACGGTTTCAAGCTTCTGCCAGCTGTCTGTGATGCCGGAAAGAATCTGCTCCGCGTAAACAGTTCCATCCTTATTTTCTAAGGAAATGCGTACCGATGTGCACGTACCATCTCCTTTTATAAATAAGGAAGCGTTGTAATTTTCTCCTGCGGTAACGGCAAGTCCATCCAGATAACCAACATTTGAAATGCCAAGATATTCGGAAGCAGAAGATAAGCCATTGTTTGTAAGAACAGCGTAGCTTGGGTTGTTTTCATTCAGGCAGCTTCCATCTGCACTTCCGTCTACTACAGAAAATGAGAGAAATTCCTCGTCATCGTGCATCCAGCCATGCATATTTCCATTGGCGGCAGCAGTTCCATACTCAAAGGAACGGTTCTTAATTAATTCTGCATAGAGCCCGCCGTCCACCGCGTAGTTAATGTCCTCTAAGAAAAGCCCATACAGTGTGTCTGATATTTCAGAGCTTTCATCTAAATCAGATGTATCTGCGCTGAAACTGTAATTAGCAGTAATAATGCCGCTGGAACTGTCTGCTTCCGTACTTTCATTGTTTGAAGCCTCAGAGCCTGCATCATCCGCTACTGAAGGATTAGAAGCTGTGCCATTTCCACAGGCACATAAGCTTCCAGCCAGTGAAAATCCAAGCAGCAGTGATAAAAATTTTTTTGATTGTGATTTCAATTTTGTCCCCCTTCCGCGCCTTTTTATGCGCTAGACTTACAAAAACAACTACCATTTTTTGTACAATATGCATTAAACAGGGTGGCAAATATATACAAAAGTCACAAAAAATGAAGTGTGTTTTTGTTAAATATTTTGGAAAAGTCTAAAATATTTAACTTTCTTTTCATACAATATCATAATATAAAACTTAAGTACAGCATTGACTTTTGTTAAATATCATAGTATTATATAAAAAACTAAAGTAATTTAAAAAAATATAAATTACTAAAATGATTTAGAAGAAAATAGAAAATGACAATGGAGAGATGGTAAGGAGGAAGTTATGGGGCGTAAAAAATTAGAAAAGATATTCCCAAAGGTAATTTCACTGGGACTTGTTACCGCGCTTTGCATAAGTACCATAGGGGCATATGATGTTTGGGCAACCGAAGCAGGGACAGAGATTACGGCGGAAGATACCGAAAGCACGACAGAAGAATCTGAGGGAGAAGAATCTGAGGCGGAAGCATCCTATACATATGATGCAGAATATCAGAGCGAGCGGATTGCTACGAATTATACAAAGATGAGCGCAGGCTACACATTAAAAGAATATACCGGGGAAGATGTGGTATATCTTATGGAAGAAAATGTGACAGATGTGGGAAATGCAGAGCTTGTAGCAGAGACAAGAGAATACGAAAAAGCCGCAAAGGTACTCGATATGCAGATTGATGATGAAGTAACTATCACCATTGATGTGCCAGAGGATGGTCAGTATTTTATGACATTCGATTATCTTTCCTATGACGAATCTATTCTTCCTATTGAAATGGCAATGCAGATAGATGGTGCGTATCCTTTTTATGAGTGCAGAAACTTAGAGTTTGAAACAACCTGGCAGAAGGATGAAGAGCCGGCTTATGACAGATACGATAACGAAGTAGTTACTGTTCCGAATAAAGTGATTCAGTGGGAAAACAAATATCTGATGGACTCAAGTTATAGACATTCCGCACCCCTGGCACTTGAGCTTACCAAAGGAACTCATGAGCTGACTTTAACAGTCAACGAAGGAAACTTCTTGTTAGGTGCAGTTACTTTAACAGCTCCATATGAGATAGCTGCTTATACAGGTTCTGAGAAAGCGGAAGGAAATGCAATCATTGAGCTTCAGGGTGAAGATTTTACCTATTCAAATGATTCCGCTATTCATGGTGTTGCTGAATATGATACCAGCTTAGAGCCATACGAAGTAACAGATACCGTATTAAATACGATTGATTCTGATTCCTTTGATACAGCAGGACAGACCGTGACTTATGAATTTGAAGCACCGGAATCCGGTTACTATTACATCGGAATGAATTACAGACAATCTGATAAAACAGATTTTCCAGTCTTTTTAGATATTAAAGTGGATGGCGAAATTCCAAACACCGCATTTGAATCTTATGGTATGGATTACACCACCAAATATAAAACCACAACATTAGCAGACGACGAAGGAAATAACTTAAGCATTTACTTAGAAAAAGGAACACACACCATTTCCTTTACCATCAGTATGGATGCGATTTGCAATGTAATGGAAGAATTAGACGAGATTATGTCTGCAATCAATGACCTTGCATTAGAGATTACAAAGGTTGCAGGAACCAACTCAGATAAATACAGAGACTTGAAACTTTCCAGATACATTCCAAATGTGGAAGATACCTTATATGGATATGCAGACCAGTTATATGCATTAGAAGAAGGTGCATTGCAGTACAGTGAAAGTGATAAAAACGTTGCAGTTATGTCTTCTATGTTAATTGCGGCAGAACAGTTAATCAGCCTTGCAGATAACCCGGATGAGATTCCTTACCGAATCGGCGAGTTGTCAACAAGTATGAACTCAGCAAACCATTATCTTGCAAATACGATTGATAACCTGATTAAAAATAATCTTGCAATTGACCGCGTATGGATTTATCAGGAAGGCGCAGAGCTTCCAAAGGCACCGGGAATTTTTTCTTCTGCATGGATGAATGTAAAACGTTTCGTAGCATCCTTTACAGAGAAAGCATATTCCACAAGCAATACAGACCCGGAGCATTTACAGGTATGGGTAAACCGCTCCAGCCAGTATGTTCAGATTATGCAGAAAATGATTGATGAATCCTTCACACCGGAAACGGGAATTGAGGTTGATATCAGTATCATGCCAGACCAGTACAAATTAGTACTTTCCAATTCCTCAGGAAATGCACCGGACGTTGCGACAGGTATTAACTACACAATCCCATACGAGTTAGCAGTCAGAGGTGCGTTGGTAGATATGACACAGTTTGAGGATTTTCAGGAGGCTGCAGAGCCATACGAGCCGGGATTTTTTATGACAGGAACGATTGGTGACAGCGTATATTCCATGCCGGAAACCATGAACTTCTGGGTATTATTCTACCGGACAGACGTAATGGAAAAATTAGGCTTAGAAGTACCGGAAACCATGGATGATGTGGTGGATATGCTTCCAGAACTTCAGATGAGAGGATTGAATTTCTATTATCCTGCATCTGGTATGATTCAGTTAAGAAACTTCCATGGAACAACACCATTAATCGTACAGAATGGTGGTTCTCTCTACTATGATACAGCAGCAGGCGGAACAGCCTTAGGAAGTGAAGAAGCAGTAGCAGGTTTTACACAGATGACAGATTTGTTTACCATTTATGATATGCCTGTAAATATTGATAACTTCTATCAGCATTTTAGAAATGGTGACCTTCCAATTGGAATTGCAGATTATTCTGTATACAACCTTTTAACAAATGCAGCGCCGGAGCTTTCAAGTTCCTGGGAGATTGCAGTTGCACCGGGTGTTGTTCAGGAGGATGGAACCATTAACAATAGTACCTGCGGATGCGCGGAAAGTACCGTAATTTTTAAAAGCGATTCTGCGAGAGAGCAGAAGGCATGGGAATTTGTAAAATGGTGGTCTTCTACAGAGGTTCAGGCAGAATTTGGTCAGACCTTACAGATTACTTATGGTGATGACTATATGTGGACAACAGCTAATATGGAAGCCTTCGAACAGCTTCCTTGGGATACCGATGACAAAGAAGTAATCAAGGAATTTGCGGCGAATGTTGTAGACGTTGCCAGAGTACCGGGTACTTACCTCTTAGAGCGTGAAATGAGTAATACATTTAACGATATTGTAGTAAATGGTGACAATGAGCAGACGCGAATTGATAAGGCAGTTAAGACCATCAATCGTGAGTTTGAACGTAAACTAGAGGAATTTGGATATAACGATTCGGAAGGAAACGTAATCAAAGAATACGAGATTCCAACGATAGAAAGTGTAAAAGAAATCCTTGGACGGAATGATTAAGGAGCGGGGTGAGCGAAGATGAATAAAGAGAAGAAGGAAAAAACACCTCTTGCAGTAAAAAAGAAAAACAAGATAGCAAAACGTGAAAATAACAAAAACGGTTACATGTTTATTGCACCATACGCAGCCGTATTTGCAATATTTATTTTAATCCCGGTTATTCTGGCGGCGATATTATCTTTTACAAACTTTAATGCAATTGAATGGCCATCATGGGTTGGATTTTTGAACTATATCACACTTTTAACAAGTGACGAAGTCTTCATGCAGTATGTACTTCCAAATACCGTAGTATATGCGGTAGTGGTAGGTATTGGAGGATATATTTTATCCTTCATACTTGCATGGGCACTGTGTAACCTTTCCAAACTGCCAAGAACAATTTTTGCATTAATTTTGTATTCGCCAAGTATGACAACCGGTGTAGCAATGACCGTATTATGGAAGGTTATTTTCTCCGGTGACCAGACAGGTTTATTAAATAGCTGGTTAATGAGCCTTGGAATTATCAATGAGCCGATTATCTGGTTAGTAAGCACTGACTACCTGCTTCCAATTGTTATTATCATTGGTTTATGGTCATCCATGGGTATTGGATTCCTTTCCATGATTGCAGGTATCTTAAACTCAGATGAGTCGCTTTACGAAGCAGCAGCCATTGATGGAGTAAAGAATCGTTTTCAGGAAATGATTTATATCACAATTCCACAGATGAAGCCGCAGATGCTTTTTGCAGCGGTTATGGCGATTGTAAACGCATTCCAGAATGGTCTTGTTTCTACCTTATTAACAGGTAACCCTTCACCGGGATACGCAGCACAGTTAATTGTAAACCACATCGAAGATTATGGTTTCTTACGTTACGAAATGGGATATGCAGCAGCCGTATCCGTAGTATTGTTACTGATTGTACAGATTTTCTCAAAGGCAGCCAATTCACTGCTGACTGAGAAGGACGAATATTAAAAGGGGGAAGAAAAAATGGCATATAAGGGAAAAAGAATCAATCCGCAAAAGTTTGAAAGAAGCCAGATTAAAATTATTTTAATCATTCTTCCGCTTGTTATATTTATGGCAATGCCAATTATCTTCATTATTAATCATGCGTTTAAGCCAATGGAGGAATTGTTTGCATTCCCACCAACATTTTTTGTTAGAAATGCAACCTTAGAAAACTTTACCAAATTAATCAAGTTCAGCAGAACCTCAGGTGTTCCGCTCAGCAGATATGTATTTAACAGTATTATTGTTACTGTATTGACCGTGGGTCTTTCTTTATTACTGACCACCTGTGCAGCATTTGCACTTTCAAAGCTCAAATTCAAAGGAAGAGAGCTGATGATGCAGATTAACCAGATTGCAATTATGTTCGTTGCAACAGCAGTATTAATTCCAAGATATTTGGTTATCTGCCAGTTAGGAATGATTGACAGCATCTGGGCACATGTACTTCCATTAGTAGCAATGCCGGTAGCACTTTTCTTAGTAAAACAGTTCGTGGAACAGGTACCGGATTCGCTGATTGAGGCAGCATATATGGATGGTGCAACAGATTTTCAGGTTTACCGTAAGGTAATTATTCCAATGATTAAACCGGCGATTGCAACAGCATCGATTCTGGTTTTCCAGCAGGTATGGACGAACATGGAAACCTCCAACTACTATATCAATGATGACAGTATGAAAACATTGACCTTCTATATGAACTCCTTAGTCAATGTCAATAATACGGTAGCTGGTCAGGGTATGGCAGCAGCGGCATCACTGATTATGTTCATACCAAACCTTGTATTATTTATTATTTTACAGAACAGCGTTATGAACACTATGGCAAATTCAGGTATTAAGTAAAAGGAAGAGACGTAATCGTTATGAAAAATGGAAAAAAGTTAAAAAGATTAGCTGCCATGTTCCTGATAGCATTAGTCCTTGTTTCAGGCTTAGGTACAGTTACAGCCCTTGCTGAAACACCATATAAGACTTATACAATTGATGGCTATGGTTACATACAGGAAACGCAGACAGCGTATTTAGCATATGAAACAATTACAAAATTTGGTGACGAATTTTTAGATGGACCAAGTGATATGTATGTTACCGACGACAGAGAAATCTATGTTGCAGATACTGGCAACGGAAGAATCGTAGTTGGTAATATCGAAGGTGAAAAGATTAAGACAATTGGCGAAGGCACACTGGTCACACCAAAGGGGGTATTCGTTACAGAGCATAACAAGCATGTATACGTTGCAGACAGAGATGCAGAAGCAGTATTCGAGTTTGATGAAAACGGAAATGTTTTAAATAAGTATACAAAACCAAACAGCCCGCTGTATGGTGATGGTTTAAGCTTTTTGCCGATTAAGATTGCAGTAAATGATGCAGGCGTGATGTATATCATCTGTGAGTCAAATACCAATGGTATCGTAGAAATCTCACCAAACGAGGGCGGAACCTTCTTAGGATATTTCGGTACGAACTATGCATCCGTCAGCTTACAGACAATTATCTACCGTGCTATTTTAACAGATGCACAGCGTGCAAAGATGGTAAGTAATATTCCATCCACACCGGATAATCTGGCAATTGATGAAAAAGGTCTTGTGTATACAGTAACCCGTGGTGACGAATATCAGACCTTAAAACGATTAAATATCGCAGGTAAAAACCTGATTGATGAAGCTGAGTATGCAGATATTCCGGCAGCAGTTGCAGCAGGAAACCACGACAACGTCTATGTTGCAGACCAGCAGGGATATGTTTACGAATACAATAACGAAGGTGAGCTTCTTTATGTATTTGGTGGTCTTGATGATGGTACACAGCGAGTAGGTCTTTCTACATTAGTTACCAGCATTCAGATTGACTTAGAAGACAGAATTTATATCTTAGACTCAGATAAGTGTCAGATTCAGGTATATGAGCCAACAGAGTTTACACAGCTTCTTCACGAAGCACTTTACTTATACTCCAAAGGCCGATATACCGAAAGTAAGGAGCCACTAGCTAAGGTTCTTGAGATGAACAGTATGTTTGACTATGCGAACCAGGCGATGGGACGCGCATATTTCCAGGAAGAGAATTATGAGATGGCACTTCATTATGCGAAGCTTGCAAAAGATTATGAAGGTTATTCTGATTCCTTCTGGGAAATCCGTAATGAATGGTTAAAGAAAAATATTGTTCCGGCAATTTTCGTAATCATTTTCCTTTGGGCAGCATTAAAAGTTGTGAAGCTTATCGATAAGAAAAAAGGAATTCTCACAAAGCCAAAGGCATTTCTTGCAAAGGCAAAAGAGAACAAGATTGTTTCGAATCTGCTTTATGCAAAATATTTTATGCAGCACCCAATTGACGGTTCTTATGGAATTGCAAGAGAGGGAAGAGCTTCATGGGCAGCACCAAGTATTATTTTAGCAATCTTTACGATTGAGTACATTATTAACAAATACTTATGCGGATTCTTACAGAAGACCATCCGCGAAGGAAGATATGAGATTTTCTCAGATATTGGAACAATTTTAATTGTAATTATAGCAGTAACAGCTTGTAATTATCTGGTATGTACCATCAACGAAGGTGAAGGTACTGTGAAAAAGATTTACACCTATTTCTGCTACAGCTTAATGCCATATGTATTACTTACACCAGTGATTTTCGTTCTTTCACATGTATTAACAACAAACGAGCAGTTCTTAATCACATTAGCACAGGTGGTTATGATAGGCTGGCTGGCAGTTTTGGTAATCTTGGCAATCAAGGAAGTAAATAACTATACAGCAGGTGAAACCTTTAAGATTATCTGCTTAACAATATTTACAATCTTAATAATGGCATTATTAATTTTCGTTATTTATGTATTATGGGCACAGGTATTTGAATTTATCAGTGCAGTATTTGGAGAGGTGGTGTATCGGTTTGGCTTCTAGGATGAAAAAAATAATTTGTATATTAATGGCAGCTGCAACCGTTGCCACAGCGTTTCCAAGTGTGAATGTGTATGCAACTAACGCAGATGCAGCAGAGGCACAGGAAACAGAAAATACAGTAGAAGATGCAGACACAGGGGAAACAGAAGATGCAGATGCAGCAGGTGATACTGCAGAAGCAGGCGAGATGACAGAGGATTCTGTTGGTAAAGTAGATAAATCTGAATGGATTACAATGGATGACTACAAAAAAATCGCAGAGAGCGACACTTATAACATGTATTTCTATGAACCAAGACTTTCCGTTATCTTAGAAAACAAAGAAACAGGAGCAATCTTAGAATCTACGTTAAGTGATGAGAAAGACGACGGAACAAGCAATAAGACCTGGAATGCATATATGAAGTCCGGTATTGTCATTTCTGCAATTATTGGAACAACAAATACTTATCAGGTAGATTTGGTTTCCTGCAAAAATACAATGGATGTTACCTATTTAGATAACGGATTTTCTGCAAAGATTTACTTTGAAGAGTATGAGTTTGGTTTAACAGTTGAGGTAACGTTAGAGGGCGACGAATTAGTCGTAAAAGTTCCAGATGATTCCATTGTAGAGAACAAAGAAGGTACTTATATTTCAACAGTCAGCCTCTTTCCATTCATGGGATACTCTTATCTGGATGACAAAGACGGATATATGTTAGTACCGGATGGAAATGGTGCATTAATTTATCTCGATGATAAAGAGGGAAGATACACCACAGGTTTTTCACAGATGATTTATGGAAGCGATAAAGGCTTTACAGAATCAAATACGCAGGCTTATCTTTGGGATAAATATGATACTGTTATTGATACCAATCAGGTTATCGCACCGGTATTTGGTCTTGCACACACAGGTGATGAAATTGGATATCTTGCAGTTGTAGAAGCTGGTGAGAAACGCGCAAGCGTAGAAGCACATCCAAACGGAGTTATGGTAAATTACAACCGCTGCTTTGCAAAATTCATGCTTCGCGATATTTATATCCAGCCATTAAACCAGTCCAATTCAGGAACAGTAACAAACGTGGAAACTGACAGAACCCATACCGATTTACAGGTTCGCTACTGCCTCTTAAGCGGCGAAGATGCAGATTATTCCGGAATGGCAGTAAAATATCGTAATTATCTGTTAGCAAATGAAATCGTTGAAACAAAAGATACTGCTTATAACACAAGAGTGGACTTCCTTGGAACAGACAGAGAAGAGTTCTTAATGGGAACAAAAGCAGTTGTTATGACGACAACCGATAATATTTCAGAGATGTACGGAGAGTTACAGGATGCCGGAGTAGAAAGTCTTCTGACCGTATACAAGGGCTGGCAGAAAGGCGGTCTGTATAACGTACCAATTAACAAGTACAAAGCAGACAAAAAGATTGGCGGAACATCATCTTTAACTGATTTAATTCAGGAATCTGCCGAAAAGGATTACAACATTTACTTATACAATGATGCATTAGAGATTAACTCAAGTACAAATACAACTACGTTTAATGCAGTAAAGAAAGTAAATAAGAGAACATTAGAGCAGGAAAGCTACGAAAATGTATATCGTTTATTCTACTATCTGATGCCAACAAAAACAGAAACAACCTTACAGAAGTTTACAGACAGCTACACAAAGAAAGGTGTAAACAATCTTGCAGTAGCAGGAATTTCAGATACACTGTTTTCTTACAGCTCAAAAGGAAGCTTCTATACAAGATATGACACAGCAGAAAGCTATGCAGATGTTTTAGCAGCAGTAGATGAAGATACCAATCTGATTTTAGAGCAGCCATTTGCATATCTTTGGAAGAATACAGATGCATTTTTAGATATGCCGCTTGGTTCTTCTGATTATATGTATGTGGATGAAGAAGTTCCATTTTTATCAATGGTATTAAAAGGAATTCTTCCAATGTATTCAGATTATGTAAACTTCGAAGCAAACAAAACAGAATTTTTCTTACAGATGGTAGAATCTGGTGTATATCCATCCTTCTACTTAACCTATGAAAATTCATCCGCTTTGATTTACACCAATTCATCTGATTTATACAGTACAGAATATGCAACATATAAGGATGCCATTATTGATTATGATACAAAGCTTCGTGAAGTTGCTGCTTCGGTAGATGGTGCATTTATCGTAAATCACGAGAAAATGGATAATGGTGTCACAAAAGTTACTTATGATAATGGAGTTGCCATTTATGTCAACTACTCCGAAAAAAATGTGACAGTGGATGGTTACGAGGTAGCATCCATGTCTTATAAGGTAGGTGAGGCTAAATGAGTGAAAAGACAAATGAACGCCTGAGTAAAAAAGAGGCAAAGAAAAATAAAAAGCGCATAAAACCGGGACGTCTTGCAAAACGTGAAGCCCTCACAGGTCTGATTTTCATTTCGCCTTGGATTATTGGAGCATGTGTGTTCCTTGCATATCCTTTGATTACATCATTCTACTATGCTTTGAACAACATCCGAATCACACCAATTGGTAAAAACTATACCTTTGTGGGATATGGCAACTTTACACAGATTCTGTTGTCGGATGCAGATTTCCCGACGCAGTTAATCGGCTACATAACATCAACCATTATTTCGGTTCCGGTTATCGTAGTATTCGCATTGATTATTGCGATGATGTTAAATCAGAACATCAAAGCCAAAGGATTTTTCCGTTTGATTTTCTTCCTTCCTGTAATTATTGTCAGTGGCCCAATTCTTGGAATGCTGACACAGCAGGGAGCTGGAAGTATTACAGCGATTGATACACAGGCGATTACAACAGCGATTCAGGGATTTTTACCAAGAAGTCTTGCGAATCCAATCTCAGAAATTTTCGAGAATATGATTACCATTCTTTGGTATTCGGGAGTTCAGATTTTGATTTTCTTATCTGCGTTACAGAAAATTGACCGCTCCATGTATGAAGCAGCCAAAATCGATGGCGGCTCCGGCTGGGAATGCTTCTGGAAGATTACATTACCAACCATCAAGCCAATGATTTTATTAAACTGTGTATACACGGTAGTATTTATTTCCAACAATGACCAGAACGAAATCATTGAATTAATTAAAAATGCAATGTTCTCAGGAACATCGGAAAAAGGCTATGGATACGCATCAGCGATGGCATGGCTGTACTCTGTGGTAGTAGTTTTAATTGTTGCACTGTTTGCAGTATTATTCCTTGCGAAGAAGGATGTTTACGAGAAACAGGTGAAAAAAGCAAAGAAGGCTATGAAGAAAGAGCAGAGATTAACAAGAAAGATAGAAAGGAGAAGTGCTAGAAATGCTAAAAAAATCCAGAAAGCAAGAGAAAAACGCAGCTACAAGACCTATGACGGCTCAGGCGACTACTAAAGCCTTAAACGGCAGAAAATGGTACGAAGACATCAACAAAGATAAAGTGCGTAAGTTCTTAATGGGCTCAAAGGAAAAAGAAGGCTTCTTAAAAATGTTCTTCATTTATGCACTGCTCATTTGTATCGGTTTCATTTACTTATATCCAATTATTTATATGGTAAGCAGCAGCTTCATGTCATTGGAAGATTTGTTAGATTCCTCTATTAATTGGATTCCAAGCAGCGTGAATATTTCAAACTATATTCAGGCAGCAAAAAGTATGGACTTCTGGAAGTCTTTGGGACAGAGTATCCTCATTGCAGGTATTCCAACACTCTGTAATCTGTTATCCTGCTCTTTGATTGGATACGGACTTGCCAGATTTGAATTTCCGGGTAAAAAGGTAGTGTTAGGAATTATTATTTTCTCATTCATTTTACCTAGCCAGATTACAATGATTCCAACTTATGTGCTTTATTCTAATATGGGAATCTTAGGAACCTTATGGTCCTTCGTACTTCCGGCTTTACTTGGAATGGGAATTAACGCACCAATCTTTATCTTAATCTTCTGGCAGTTTTTCCGTCAGGTACCAAAGGTATTGATTGAGGCAGCACAGATTGATGGTGCAGGATATTTCAAATCCTTTGTAAGAATTTCATTACCATCCGCAGTGCCTGCAATTATTACTGTCGCATTATTCTCCTTTGTATGGTATTGGAATGAATCCTACCTGACAGAGATGTATGTGCATGGTGTTATGACATCCTCAGGATGGACCACATTAGTTATCCAGTTAGATAACTTTGCAAGCAACTATTCATCCTATGCAACAACAGCGACAAATGCAGCCACCAGCTTAAATGAGTCAATCAGCATGGCTGGTACAATGTTAAGCATTCTTCCATTGCTGCTTATGTACTTTGTACTCCAGAGATACTTCGTTGAAAGTATTGACCGTACAGGTATCACAGGTGAATAAAAGTAAAATAATATAACATTTGGGGTAAGAACCGCTCTTGTGCAATTGGCACAAGGGCGGTTTTTTGATTCTGTAGATGCAAAAAATATTGCAAAAGTAGAGAATAGTTATTGCTGTGACAAAAGTACTATGATAAAATGTATTTAAGTACCGTTGCAGGATAAACGCTGCAACAAAATCATGGAAGAACAATAATAGACGTATGGAGGCACAGGGAGTATGGGAAAAAATAATTCTTTTGTTGAAAAAATGAAACGCGGTAAATTGTTAGAGAAAATGAAAAGAGCTTTTATGACAATCGCAATGGCTGCCAGTTGTTCAGGTGTTGTTGCAGCTATTATGCTTCTTGTAACAACATTTTTGTTTCAGTCGGTAATTAAAGATTACGGATTTTCACAGGGAGATATTGGGCGAGCCCTTGTGATGGTAACAGACTCTAGGCGCGCCATCCGCGATATTGTTAATTTTGAGCAGGAAGAAAATATCAAAAAAGCAGAAGAAGAGCTTGCAACAGTCCGCAGCAGACATGATGGATTCCGTGAAGATGTGAAAGAATCGATAAAGAATGCAACTGCAAAAGCATTGTGGGCAGAAGTTGAGGCTGCGTTAGAAGAATACCGAATCGTACAGGATGAGGTGGTTGCAAGAGCAAAACAGGCGCAGACAGAAGAAGACAGACAGGAATTGAATCAGTATATGGTAGATTATATGGACCCGGCTTATACGAGATTATATAATGCATATGCGGACCTTTTAAATGTCAAAACAGATGTGGGAAATGAGAAAACCACTACGATGTTAGCCCTTGGAATTATTATTACAGTTGTTGTAGTGGTATTAATCTTTATTTCACTTCGATTAGTATCCGTAATTGGAACGAATTTTGCCAGTGATATTACCACACCAATTTTAGCCTGTGTAAAACGATTTGATGATATGGTAAAAGGTGATTTTACCTCTCCGGTACCGGAAGTGGACACAGAAGATGAGATTAAAGAGATGGTAGATGCAATGGATGTATTTAAGGTGTCTATCAATGCTGTTATCAGCGATTTGAACCGTGGACTTAGTGAAATGGGACAGGGAAACTTTAACATTGGACCGGAAGTGGAATATCCGGGTGATTTACAGGGAATTGAGCAGTCCTTAGGAGGTTTCCTGGTTACAATCTCTCAGACCTTAGGAAAGATTAATGAATCTTCAGGTGATGTAGCAGGCAGTGCAGACCAGATTTCCCAGGGAGCACAGTCAATTACAGAGGGTGCAACAGACCAGGCAGGTGCAATCCAGCAGTTACAGGCGACCGTAACAGATGTGACAGAAAAGGTTGATAAGAATGCGCAGAATGCCATTACAGCAAATGATATGGCACGCAATGTGGGTACAGATATTATGGAAAGCAACGAGCAGATGCAGCGTATGCTTTTGGCAATGGATGAGATTATTGAAAATTCCAACCAGATTAGCAATATTATCAACACCATTAATGATATTGCCTCCCAGACTAATCTGCTGGCATTGAATGCCTCAATCGAAGCAGCTCGTGCAGGTGAAGTGGGAAGAGGTTTTGCGGTTGTAGCAGATGAAGTTGGAAATCTTGCGGCACAGAGTGCAGAAGCAGCGAAAAATTCTACAGAACTGATTGCAAATGCTATCAAAGCAGTTCAGAATGGTAAGGATATTGCAGATTTGACAGCAGAGAAGTTAGAACACTCTGCGGCAATTACACAGGAGTTAGTAGCAAATATTAACGAGATTACAACAGCTACCAAAGAACAGGCTGATTCTTTGAATCAGATTACAGTATCTGTAGAGCAGATTGCAAGCGTGGTAGAAGAAAATACAGCTATGGCACAGGAAAGCTCTGCAAGCAGTGAAGAACTGGCAGGACAGGCACAGATGCTGAAAGACCTTGTAGAAGAATTTAAAATATTGCAGATGTAACGATAAAAAAGGGCAGCATTGATTTCATGCTGCCTTTTTATTTTGAAATTTAGGGACGTAGCCTAAATTTCAAAATATAGGCTGCGTCCCTATTTTTCATTTATCATAATAACTAATAAAAGATAACAGCAACTCTAATAACAAATGGCAGAAGTCAACCTTGTAAAGAAACAGTTTTGTGTGTTATGATGCTATGTGGAAAAAGCGGTGGCTTTGCCGCGTTGTTGATGTATATAATTTTTAAGAAAAGAGGAATTGAAAATGGGCGGCTTTTTTGGCGTTGCTTCACAGCAGGACTGTGTATTTGATTTATTTTTTGGAATTGATTACCATTCTCATTTAGGAACAAGACGAGGCGGAATGGCAGTATATGGAGAAGCGGGCTTCAATCGTTCCATCCACAACATTGAAAATTCACCATTCAGAACAAAATTTGATAAAGATGTTCAGGAAATGCAGGGACGTTATGGAATTGGCTGTATTTCTGATTATGAACCACAGCCATTAATTATTCGTTCCCATCATGGAACATATGCAATTACAACCGTTGGTAAGATTAACAATACCGATGAATTAATTCAGAGACTGTTTGATGTTGGTCACGCACACTTCTTAGAGATGAGCGGTGGTGAAATCAACGCAACAGAGCTTGTAGCAGCCCTTATCAACCAGAAAGAGAATTTAATCGAAGGTATCCGTTATGCATTAGAAGCAGTCGATGGTTCATTATCACTTCTTTTAATGAATCAGGCTGGTATTTATGCAGCACGTGATAAATACGGAAGAACACCAGTGGTAATTGGTAAAAAAGATGATGCATTCTGTGTATCTTTTGAAAATTATGCATACAAGAATTTAGGATATACTGATTACAAAGAACTTGGAGCAGGCGAAGTAGTTGTTATAACAGAGAAAAACTGTGTCACACTGGTTAATCCAAATAAAGACATGAAAATCTGTACTTTCCTCTGGGTATATTATGGATATCCAGCAAGCTCTTATGAAGGATTAAGCGTAGAACAGATGCGTTATAACTGTGGCGCAAAAATGGCACAGCGAGATAACGTACAGCCAGATATCGTTGCAGGCGTACCAGATTCCGGTACAGCACATGCCGTAGGTTATGCAAATGAGTCAGGAATTCCATTCTCAAGACCATTTATTAAATACACACCAACCTGGCCACGTTCCTTTATGCCAACTATGCAGAGCAAACGTAACCTCATTGCCAAAATGAAAATGCTCGCTGTTGACGAATTAATTAAGGACAAGAGCCTGTTATTAATTGATGACTCTATCGTTAGAGGAACCCAGTTAAGAGAAACAACAGAATTTTTATATCAGAGTGGTGCCAAGGAAGTACACATTCGTCCGGCATGTCCACCATTACTGTATGGATGTAAATATTTGAACTTCTCACGTTCTTCTTCTGAGATGGATTTAATTACCCGTCGTGTTATCGAACGTCTGGAAAATGGACAGGTAACAGACGAAATCTTAGAAGAATACGCAAATCCGGAATCTGAAAAATACGAGAGAATGGTTGAAGAAATCCGCAAGGAATTAAACTTCACATCCTTACGCTTTAACAGATTAGACGATATGTTAGAATCAACCGGATTAGATAAGTGCAAGCTTTGTACTTACTGCTGGGATGGAAAAGAATAAGAGAATATCTTAGAAAATAAAAGAAAGTGCGAATCGCAGAAGAAAATGCGGTACGCGCTTTCTTTTTTACTTTATAGGAAAGACCTTGTCACGCTAATGCGTGAAAGTTCTTCCTATAAAGCAAAAACGCTCCTAGAGACTTTCAATAATGAAAGTCTCTTTGGATGCGCATAACGCGCAAGTAGAAGATGTCACTGCGTGACTGCGCGTTAGCGCGAGAATCTCGCAAGCGAGATTCTTTATTCAATCTTAAGTTGAAATTACTTTGTTAAGATTTAAATAATATTAGGAAAAAGTAAAAAAGGATATGCAAAGTGCACAAAAATAGGTGTGCATTTACCTGCTCAATCGTCATATTAATTGTACAAAACAGATATATTTTAGGAAAAGGTATATTATTTCGCAAAAAACTATACAAAACCAAAAAGATTTGTGCTATAATACATTCAACAGGAAAAGGGAGACGTTCCCATAGGAGAAATATCCACAGGGATTTTTAAGGAGGTTAAAACTATGAAAAAGAGAATAGTAGCTTGTATGCTCGCTCTCACAATGGTATTAGGGCTCACAGCATGTGGCGGTTCAGGAAATGGCGGCTCAAAATCAGGAGCAACAACAGTATCAGGGGAAACAGAAGCGGTAGAGATTAATGGAATTACATACAACAAGGCAACAGACCTTACAGATGATGAGATTACATTGACATACTTCCACTTTGATCAGGACGAAACAGTCAAATATTTAGCAGACAGATTCATGGAGCTTTATCCAAACATTACGGTAAATCCAGTATATGAAAATGTAGCAACTTACAACGATACATTATTAACACTGGTAAATAACCAGGAAACACCGGACGTAATTATGTATTCAGATTGTGATTTTGCTTTATCAAACTTCTTATTATCAGATGTATCCGGATTCTATAACTCAGACCCGGAAACATCACAGCTTGCATCAACAATTAACGATTGTGGAATTGGATGTTACGGAACATCAGCAAGATATGGTGTGCCTGTAAAATTCTTCCCAGGCGTTATGTACATTGATATGAACGTATTAGAAGCATTAAACGTAGAAGCACCTTCTAGAAACTGGACATGGGCAGATATGATTCAGTTAATCAAAGATTGTACTGTACTTGATTCTCCAGATGGAATGGCATATTACGGATGCGGATATTACAACAGACTTGATTCTTACTATGGAATCGCAGCAGCACAGACAATTCAGGGTGAGTTTGGTTTCGACGGAACAGACTTTGACTTAAGTGTATGGGCTGTTGGAGAACAGGAATTCTCAGATTTAAAACTTGGCGGATATATTGCACCAACAACAGAAACTCAGGAAATGGAAGACTGGATGGGTGACTGGGAAGCATGGTGTGGAGCTTCCGGACACGTTGCATTATTTACAGAAGCATTCTGGACTTATCAGGGAACATGGGCAACAGAAGCTTACGACCAGTATGCCCTTGACATCGTACCTTACGTTGTACCAGCTGTAAGCGAAGAAGATGCTTCCGCAGACCATCACTCAATCGCAACTATCGACTTTGGTGGTATTACAACCTCCTGCCAGTATCCTCGTGAAGCATACGAATTATTAAAATTCATGAGCTTTGGTGTAGACGGATGGAAAACAAGAATTGAAGCTTACAATGATACATCTATCACAAACGCTTCTGGTCTTGCATTAAAATATGATGTTATGCCAGCACCTATTACAACAAACGAAGAAGTTTGGGATGGTTACATTGATATGTACTGTTCTGATATGGACGAAGAGCATAAAGCATTATGGGAAGAATACTTCGCAAGCTGTATGCAGCCAATTCCTTATGGATGGACATCTATCGCAGGTTACTGGAACTACTGTGCAGAATACTTCAACAGCATCGGTATTCATGATTTAGTAGACAAAGGAACTGCAAAAGCTGCTGACTACGCAGAAGAAGCAACAAGAAAAGCAAACTGGTATCATGCAACTGCAATGTTAAAATACTTCGGTGCTGACGGATACAATGTATTGTCAGAAGAAGTAGTAGCTTTATATGAGCAGATGGTAACTGACAATCAGTAAAAAGTGTCGTATTGGTAACGGATTCAAGCAGAACGCTTAATCATAAACTGTCATGAAATGGCAAAGGAGAGGTTAATATGAAGAAAAAAGTTTTAGCAGCACTTTTATGTGCAAGCATGACTGCAGGATTATTCGCAGGATGCGGAAGTAAAGAAGAAGCAGCTGACACACCAGCAACTGAATCAGAAGCAGTAAACACAGAAGCAGCAGGAACAGAAACAGCAGAAGAACCAGCTATGGCAGATGCAGAAGCATTACCGGAAACAGCATTTGCACACATTACATTTGATGGGGAAGACGAAGGCTATACAACCGTTACTCAGACAGAGAACGTTGGAGATAATGATGGAGCTACTTATGGTATTGAAGCAACAGAGGCAACAGTAGCATATGCAGCAGGACCAGTAGGTCAGTGTGCATATTTAGATGGCTCTTTTGGTTTAGACCTTGGCTTAGAAGCAACTAATACAGATGCATATACCGTATCTTTCTGGGTAAATGCTGACAGATTATCAACATTTGGTCCAACTCTTACAATGGGTTACAACATGGGTAAAGCATCAGATGCAGGAAACAATGTTACATGGTTTAACGTAACACAGTCTGAATGGGGTACAGATTCTGCTAAGATTTTCCCAATCGTATGGAGCCGTAATGAAGCTTCTGACGCAGCAGATGGAACAGACTGCTGGCCTTGGATGTATTCTTTCGATGATTCTATTCATGGTAAGAGAGAATGGGCAATGGTAACAATCGTTTGTACAGGTGAAGAACAGACAGGTGCTACAGGCGCAACAACAGCAGGTGCAGAGTTCTATGTAAACGGTGTAAAAGTATACGACTCACAGGATAACTACGAAAACGGAACATACTTTGAATATACATGGGATGCAACACTTGCTCCAAACATTATGGAACCAGGTGACAGTGAATTCGAGTCATTATTCGGTGTAAACTACTGGGATACAATCTACAAAGGATTCGTAGATGATTTATATGTATATGACACAGCATTAACAGCTGGTCAGGTAACATCACTTTACTTATTAGGTGACCCAACAGTTGAATCTGTTGCTCCAGAAGGCGGCGCAGCAGAAGAAGAAGTAGAAGCAGTTGCAGCTGACCACAGCGATGTTGCAACAACAGGTACAGTAGTTGGTGCTACAGACTGTTCTACAGCATTCTGGGGTGCACACAGCGAGACATGGGAAGTTCCAGCAGGTGAGTCTGTTTCTAAAACATTTAAGAACTACTCAAGCACATTAAATAACTGGAATAACTTCGTAGTAGTATTACAGAATGTAGCAGATGCTCATTCCGCAGATGACAATGCAGACTATGCAGAATATGCAGTAGTTCGTGCAGATAACTTTGGATGGGGCGCTGGTTATGACGGAATCGTTACACCAGAATGTGACTATAACTGGGATACATTTACAACAGATTTAGACCGCGCAGATGTAACAGTAACAGTAACAAACAATGGCGATACAGCAGACGTTGTAGCAGAAGTTACAACAGCAGCTGGAACAACATATACACAGAAATATCCAGGAATCACAACAGGTGGAGATTTATACTTCTGCTTAACAGTTGATGGATGCTTCTTAGATATCCAGTAAGATTTGTTTGCGAAAAAGAGCCAATGGAGCTGTCACTTTGGCAGCTCCATTGTTTTTCTAAGGGCAGGAAAATTCTTGTTTTGAGAAAAGCAATGGAACATAGAAAAGAGATAGGGAGGCAATGAAAATGCAAACCGAAAAAATGTTAAAATACAATGAACCTTGGATTTTGCAGAGAGCAGACCCATATGTTTATCTTCATACGGATGGCTGGTATTATTTCACCGCATCTGTTCCGGCATATGACTGCATTGTATTAAGAAAAGCAAAAACATTGGCAGAATTGCCAGAGGCAAAAGAACATGTGATTTGGAAAAAACATGAGTCAGGTCCTATGAGCGAACATATCTGGGCACCGGAGCTTCACTATCTGTTTGGAAAATGGTACATCTATTTCGCAGGTGGTGAAAAAGAAGACATCTGGAAAATCAGACCATATGTATTAGAATGTCAGGGGGATGACCCAATCAATGATGCATGGGTGGAAAAAGGCAAGATGCAGCGTGCAGATGAAGATGAATTCTCTTTTGAAGCATTTTCTTTAGATGCAACAGTTTTTGAAGTAAAAGGCGAATGGTATTACGTCTGGGCGGAAAAGGTTGGCGTAGGTAAACAGATTTCCAATCTTTACATTGCCAAAATGGAGAATGGCTACAAATTAAAAACGGTGCAGGTGCTTTTAACAACACCGGATTATGACTGGGAGCGAATCGGTTTCTGGGTAAACGAAGGGCCGGGGGTGATTCGTCACAATGGAAAGATTTTTCTTACTTATTCCGCAAGTGAAACAGGAGCATGCTACTGTGTAGGCTTATTGACTGCTGATGAAGATGCAGATTTACTTGACCCTCGTTCTTGGAGCAAAGACCGTTATCCGGTTTTAAAAACAGACGAGACAAAAGAAATTTATGGACCGGGACATAACTCCTTTACAAAAGATGAGGAAGGTGCAGATATTATTGTTTATCATGCGAGAAAAGAATCTGAAATTGTAGGAGACCCGTTATATAATCCAAACCGTCACGCAATGCTTATGAAAGTAAGATGGGGAGAAGACGGAAGACCGGTATTCTCATATGAATAATTGCTAAAATGGGGGAGCACAATGGCAAAACTGATTATTAATGAAGAAAAAAGAGAAGGCAGAATTGAGCCGGAAGTATACGGACATTTTTCAGAGCATTTAGGACGTTGTATTTATGAGGGAATTTACGTTGGAGAAAATTCTGACATCCCAAATGTAAACGGAATGCGCTGTGATGTTGTGGAGGCATTAAAAGAATTAAAAGTGCCAATGCTTCGCTGGCCGGGTGGCTGCTTTGCCGATGAATATCATTGGAAGGATGGTATCGGCCCAAAAGAAAAACGTAAGAAAATGATTAACACACACTGGGGAGGTGTGGTAGAAGATAATAGTTTTGGAACGCATGAGTATATGGAACTTTGCCGTCAGTTGGGCTGTAAAACATACATTAATGGCAACCTTGGAAGCGGAACAGTGCAGGAAATGTCTGAATGGGTGGAATACATGACATTCAACGGCGTTTCTCCAATGGCAGACCTTCGTGCTGAGAATGGACACAAAGAGCCTTGGCATGTGGATTTCTTTGGTGTTGGTAATGAAAACTGGGGTTGTGGTGGAAATATGACACCAGAGTATTATGCAAACGAGTACCGCCGTTACCAGACCTATGTAAGAAATTATGACCCGGAGCATCCGGTAAAAAAAGTATGCTGTGGTGCAAATGTTGCAGATTATTTCTGGACAGAGGGCGTGTTAAAAACAGCCTTTGACCACACGCCGGAATTTTTACATGGATTTATGGATTATCTGTCCCTGCACTATTATGTGCACCCGGAAGGCTGGGAAATCAAAGGAAGTTCTACAGAGTTTGATGAGGAAGTATGGTACAAAACTTTAAATAAAGCACTGTACATGGATGAATTAATCAGTCGCCATGGCGCAATCATGGACCAATATGACCCGGAAAAGAAAATTGGAATGAGCGTGGATGAATGGGGCGCGTGGTACACCTGCGAGCCGGGCACTAATCCGGGATTTTTGTATCAGCAGAACACTGTCCGTGATGCTTTAATTGCAGGTATTACGTTAAACATCTTTAATAAGCATTGTGACCGTGTAAAAATGGCTGCATTGGCACAGATGGTAAATGTACTTCAGTCAGTTCTTTTAACAGAGGGAGACAAGATGATTAAGACACCAACCTACCACGTTATGCATATGTATCGTTATCATCAGGGGGCAGACCTTTTATCCTCTGCATTATCCGGCGTGGAAGAAATCGGTATAGGCGAATGGAAGGTTCCAAAACTGACGGAATCCGTTTCCGTTGATGAAAAGGGCGTTATCACAATCACCATGAACAACCTTTCCATGGAAGCTGCCGAAGAGGTTGAAATACAGTTTGCAAATGAAGGCTGCAAAGTATTAGAAGCCGCAATTGTAACAGACAAAGACGTGCATTCACATAACACCTTTGAAAACCCGGATGCCGTTGTAGAGAAAGCCTTCGCTGATTATCAGTTGACCGCAAAGGGCTTAAAAGTAACAATGCCGGCAAACAGCGTTGTTGCAATTCGAGTTGAAAAATAGTACCCCATGCCAGTATTAGTTCGCAAGTGCTGGCATACAAATACCCTTCTTTTAATAATATACTAATACCAATTCCAGAAAATAGTGTCGCTTTGGCGGCACTGTTTTCTTTTGGGGAAAAAATTAAAAGAAGTGGTAAAAATTTGTTAGTTAAGAAAAAGAATTGACGTAATATGGCAAGAATGGTATAACTAATACTGTAATAAATTAACGAGGTAGTGAAGTGAAGTATAATATATTTGGCTGGGAGAGGATGGTGAACTGAAGGGTGAAATATGTGCAGATTAAAAAACAATTTAACAGACAAAACATAATATATATATTTAATATAATTGCACCAGTGATTATATGGCTTGAAGCATTGCTATATATGCAGATTAAAGTTGGAAAAATAGAGGGATTTTTGTTATATATACTAGGAAGTATGGTATGTGTGACAACTGCTGTAATGCTTTTGATACATATAATTACGAATATTCTTTTTTGGAAAAGATTATCTAGGGTGATAGAAAAAAATACAGATTATAAAGATGAGAATTTAAAAATTGGCAGGATTTTAGTAAATGCAGATTTTATATTAGATTATGGCATATTCCGAAAAAGAATAATACCAATAGCAGAAATATTTTGTGTTAAAAATAGAAAAGAAATTGTATCTAGCGGTAATAGACGTGTTGCATATCATGTGAATCGGATTGTGCTGTTAAGAAAGGGTGCAAGAGAAATAAAATTGTATGCACCAACTGACTTTTTATGTGAAGAGTCGAAACTAGTTGTAAAAGCAATAAATAATGCGATTGAGGGAAAAAGCATATATAGAGAAAACGAGAGATTAGGAAGGAAGTATCCTTGTGATTTTCCATTTTATAGTTTTCTTGGAATATGTATTATTCCGGTAATGGGAGTGCTTATATGGTTATATCCATATATAAGAGATTTGCTTGTTGACCATCAGGATAAAATAAAAACATTTTTATTTTGTGTGTCTTATGAGGAAATTGTCCGGAGAATAATAGTCATTTTGTTGTATTTGTTTTTTATTGGAATGTTTACATGGAAACATTATTTTATGAGAATTGATTTAGGTTCTTTAAAAACTTTTTTTGCATTGGTAGCTATCATTTGCTTTACCCCATTTGTGCAATTTGCACTTCCATGGGATTTTGCCCAATATTGCGAGGAGTATAAAGAAGATTATAAGGCGTACCAAAGTGGGAATTATGAAATAATTGAAGTGGAGCTATATGATATAGGAGAGGCTTCGGAGGGAAGTTGTTTTGAGAAAGCTAGCGAGATAGTTGAACGATATGATATGTACGTCCGAAATGTTCGCTGTCCTGATTATAATTATTTTGGAAATACATTACATTTGATAAACAATGATATTAGTATTAGCGAAGGAAGTACATATAAAGTAAAATATTTGAAAAATTCTGGAATTATAATTGAGATACAGGAAGTGGAATGAAAATAAAAGAACAATTTAAGAAGAAAAGAAATATATATTTTTTCAACAGCCTAGTTCCCTTGTTTGTATGGGGTGAATTTATGCTGCTAATGTACAGAAATGCAAGTGAAAAAAATAAGCATGAAATGTACATGATTGGAATCGGAATAGCAGTTGTAATTTTGATAATCTTATCAATACATATTATTACAAACCATTTGTTTTGGAAGAAAATAAATGTGCTTATAAAGGATGATAAGAATGCCTTTGATGGAAAATATCTTAGGATTGATAGGTATCTTATAAACGAGAAATTTTTGCTGGAATATGGGATGTTCCGGAAAAGAGTGATTTATATGGGGGAGTTGGAAAAGGCAGAACTTTCAAGTTATCAGACAGATACCAATCTAAGATATTTAGGAAAAACTTCATTTATAACAAGCGTGATTATTCTAAGTAGAAAAGGAAAAAAGCAGATTGTAATAAAAGCACCTGTTAATTTATTTGGGAATGAAAAACAAGATATGATAAACGCTATCAATAATGCTGTTGCGGGAAAAGAAATAGATGAAAAAACAAGAATATTTTATGAAACATTTCTATATCAAGTTCCGTTTTATGGAATATTAAGTATATGCATTATTCCGGTAATGAAAGCATTGATTTTATTATATCCATATATCAGAGATTTGTTTGTTATCAACTCAAATAAAATAAAAACAATTTTATTTTGCATCTCATACGAAGCGAGAATGGAAATAATTGTACTTGCCATAATGTGTATTTTTTTGGGAGCAATGTTCTACTGGAAATACTGCATGATTGGACTTGATTTTGAAACGGGAAAACATTACTTTGTGGTGATTGGTATAGGGTTGATAGTGATGTTTTTAAAATTTTTATTGCCATGGGATTATAGTTCATATAAAAATGAGTTTCAGGCTGATTACCGTGATTATAAAAATGCCAATTATGAAGTGATTGAAACAGGTTTGGTATTAACAGAAGAAAATTGCTACGGCTGGGACAAAAGAATGCAGGATATTGTTGAGCGATATAATATTAATATTACTAAGCTATATAGCGGCGAACGAAAAGAAAGCTTTTACTTAATAGATAATAATTTTGAATTAGATAAAGAAACAATTTATCAAGTAAAATACCTGCCAAATTCAAAAATAGTTATTGAAATACAGGAAGTAGAAGAAACATTGGAGAAATACGATGACACAAGTATGTAAAAAATGCCTGCTTCGCGAGATGGCAGAAGCAGACAAGAAAATGATTGAAAAATACAAAGAGGCAATCAAAAAGACAGACCAGGTGTCGGCGGAGCAATATGAAGCACGTCTTTTGCTTTGTAAGGATTGTGACTATCTAAATGCAGGCACCTGCGGAGCATGTGGCTGCTATGTGGAGCTGCGTGCTGCTGCAAAAATATCCCAATGTCCCTATAAAAAGTGGTAACACCAAAGACTCTTGCAGACAATCAGAGAATCCTACATTTTATCCAGCTAATCCGCAGTACTACATTTTACACCATTCGTATGGATTCTTTCTACAAGAAACAGTTTCAGAGAACGTGTCAAAAACTTGAAATTCTACTGCTTTTTCCGATGAAATCGCTATCTTTTATGTCCGCTCAAGGTGTTTACACTCACGAAAAAAGCGTTCGCATGGAGACGGAAATTTTGTTCGCAGTTTTCTTAGTACATCTTGCGGGTTTGCTTTGACAAAACGGAATCCGGCGGACGCAGGAGAACACTACGTTAAATTTATCTGTAGCGTAACGCCCTCCTTTGCGGTAGCCGGATTCTGATATCGACTTTGTCAAAGCATCCCGCTAGATGTACTTGAAAGCTGTGTCCGAAATTTTCGTCCCACTGCGGACGCTTTTTTGTGAGTGGTAAAACGCGTGAGCGGACACAAAACGTTTATTCATCGGAAAAAGCAGAGAATTTCTAAGTTTTTATCCAAATGTTCTCTGAAACTATTTCCTGCAAAAGAATCCATGCGAATGTTTTATGTTTCTGATATTGCAGATTAGCTGGATAAAAAAGACACCTGATTGTCTGCAGGTGTCTTTGGTGCATTCATATAGGAAAGGCAGTGGGATATTTTACTGCACATCTTCAATAGGTGCGTAATTGATGCTGACCTTGATGTCTTGTCCATAGTTACCGAAGGACTTGCCGAAAATAGTAAGACCACCAACGTGGGCAGCGTCATCGTCCACGCTCATCTTAAAGCGGATGCCGCTTCTGTAATCAAGGTTAAAGCTGTCGATTGTTACATCGGAAATCTTTAAACCGTCGATAAATGTTCCCTTTTTGTTAATAACAAGAAGCTTTAATAAACCGTACTGATTCCAGTTAGGGTACCACCAGTCAGGTGTGAAAAGACCTTTTACATCACCGAAATCACCAGGGGATGTCCAAACACCGATGCAGGTATCATTTAAATAAAAACTGATGTCGGATGGCCATACATTATTGACACCCGGAGCCTCAGAACTTAATTCTGCAGAAATAGTAATCTGTGTAATCTTCTGGGAAGATGGAATGAAGTTAGGAATCACATATTCCACATATCCCTTTGTAAACCACAGAATGTCCGCATTGTAGCGTTCAGGATGCTCAAAATAGCGGGCGTCATCAACTTCACCGATTAAGGCTTTGCTGGAGGCAAGTCCGCAGGTTGGACAAATCTGATAATTTGAGTAATGACCAACGCGAAGCTCGGTATTGTAAACATTTGCAAAATCTTCTTCTTTTTCCAAATCAATAAGAATTTTATCTAAATGAACGGAACAGATTTTCTGATTGCCGTGGCCGGCGGATTCACTGGAAGTTGTGATAAGACCGCTGCTTTCTAATTTCTTAATATGGCTGGTTAATGCACCGTTTGTGATATTTAAACGTGTTGCCAGCTCGTTCATGCTCATGTTGTTGTTTTCTAATAAAATATTTAAAATTTCAACTCTGACATCAGAGCCTAATGCTTTAAAAATTTCTAAACCTTCGGTCAATGAAGTAATGTGAAGCATGGAAGTCCCTCCTAAAATACATATGTAACAATTTTTGCACGTGAATGTGCTGAAGTACATTCTTGCCTATAATTATAAAAAAATTTTATTGCTTAGTCAATAAATGTAAAAAAATTTATAAAAGATTAAAAAACCCACAAAAACCGTTGATTTTTCGGTGGAAACCTCGTATAATTTAATAAAATATAAAATAGTTTAAGATATAATAAACTATTCAAAAGAAAAACAATCTAAGATGAAGGAATGACAGGAGAAGAAGCACCGAAATAAGGTGCGTGGCATAAAAAGGCGCATCCTCTAATATTGGGAGTGACGCCTCGTCTTTGGTGTTTGAAATAAAAAACAAGCGAGGAGAATGTCTATGAAAAAAGGGGGATTCCATACAAATACACCGGTACATGACCCGGCGGTATTTGTTGATAAAGATGGCAGCTATTACATTTTCGGAACACATATGGCAGCAGCAACATCCCACGATTTGCGTTACTGGGAAAGCTTTGCGGAGGGGGTAAACGCAGAGAATCCATTGTTTGACAATCTGTTTGGCGGTGACGAGAAGGCGTTTGAATTCTGTGGAAAATTCGAGGGCGAAGGCTATGCGGTGTGGGCACCGGATGTTTCCTATAATCCACATTTGGAAAAGTATGTCATGTATTTTTGCACGTCAGGCTCTTATGTGAAGTCGAGTATCTGTATGGCAACAGCGGACGAACCAAGAGGCCCGTATACTTTTACACAGGTGATTTTGTCGTCCGGTTTTGATGCGTCGACCATTGATAAAACGAATGTGCGTGAAGTGTTAGGAAAAGATGCCGATTTATCAAGATACTGGAAAAAGAATGGCAATTACAATAACTTAAGCTGGCCGAATTGCATCGACCCGAACCTTTTCCATGATAAGAATGGAAAACTCTGGATGGTGTATGGTTCATGGTCTGGTGGAATTTTCCTATTGGAGATTGACGAAACAACAGGGCTTCCGATTCATCCGAAAGAGGATGTGAAAAATCAGGTTGACCCATATTTCGGAAAAAAATTATTGGGCGGCGGTCATAAATCCATTGAAGGACCGTTTATTTTGTATGATGAAATATCAGATTATTATTATTTATTCGTGTCTTTTGGATGGCTTGGCAGGGACGGTGGTTATCAGATTCGTCTGTTCCGCTCCAAAAAACCGGATGGTCCATACGTGGATATGTACGGCAAGACCTTCCGCAGAGTCAATCATCACGACCCATACGGGCTGAAATTATTAGGAAACTATATTTTTCCAAGCATGGACTGCGGCTACAAATCACCGGGACATAATTCGGCATTTGAGGACCAGGATGGAAAAATTTACATTGTTTACCACCAGCGATTTGATGTGCAGACAGAGGTTCATGAGCCGCGTGTACATCAGCTTTTCCGTACGAAAAATGGCTGGCTGACGGTCTGTCCGTTTGCGACGGAGGGTGAGATGCTCTGTAAAAAAAATTATCACGAAGCAGAGATTTGCGGAACATACTATCTGGTGGAGCATGGACTTGATATTTCCGATGAAATGCATCTGCCGCTGCGTGTGGAATTTACGCGTGCGGGAGAGATTTTAAAATATGTGAATCAGGACATTGAAAGCGGCGACCCGGCAAAGGATGGAAAACCCTATGGTTATTACACTTTAGATGATGAAAGCCGCATCACAATTAATATCGGTGAGGTAACGTATGAGGGCGTGATTGTCCAGTTGAATGACGAGGCTGGAAACCCTACGATGTGCATTACCGGTGTTGGCGATAATCAGAGTGCCTGGGCAGTAAAATATCAATAAATATTGTACGACAAAAAATACAAGTGTTACCTATTGAAAAATATGTCGAAGTACTGTAGAATATTTTATGTTAAATTTTTAACGGACGGATAAAGTCCACAAAAACTTATATGTTTGTATCTTTTTAGGAACAAAGCCGTAGAGCCTTGACAAATCCTAAAGGATGAAATAATCTGACAGAGGTTAGATAATGTTAAAAACTTAACAGAACAATAGTAACTTTTGTCGAAGACAAATCAGGAGGAAAAGAAATGCGCAATGAATGGAGAGGTTTCCAGGGCGGTGCTTGGGAAACAGAAGTAAACGTAAGAGATTTTATTCAGAGAAACTATCATCCATATGATGGAGATGACAGCTTCTTACAGGGACCTACACAGGATACTAAAGATTTATGGGACCAGGTTTTAGAGCTTTCTAAACAGGAAAGAGCAGCTGGTGGTGTATTAGATATGGATACAAAGACTATCTCTACAATCACATCACATGGCCCAGGATATTTAAATAAAACAAAAGAAAGAATCGTTGGTTTCCAGACTGACAAGCCTTTCAAACGTTCTTTACAGCCTTATGGTGGTATCCGTATGGCAGTTAAAGCTTGCGAAGACAACGGATACAAAGTAGACCCAGAAGTTGTTGAGTACTTCACAACACATAGAAAAACACACAACGCTGGTGTATTCGATGCTTACACACCAGAAATGAGAGCTTGTCGTTCAGCTCACATCATCACAGGTCTTCCAGATGCTTACGGACGTGGACGTATCATCGGTGACTACAGAAGACCAGCACTTTACGGTGTTGACCGTCTTATCGAAGACAAGAAAGAGCAGTTAAACACAACACGTGTTATCATGTACTCTGATGTTATTCGTGAAAGAGAAGAATTATCTGAGCAGATTCGTGCATTAGAAATGCTTAAGAAATTAGCAGAAATCTACGGATGTGATATCTCTAAACCAGCTACTAACGTATTAGAAGCTACACAGGCTGTATACTTCTCATACCTTGCAGCAGTTAAAGAGCAGAACGGTGCTGCTATGTCATTAGGACGTACATCTACATTCTTAGACATCTATGCAGAACGTGACTTAGCTGAAGGAACATTTACAGAAGAGCAGATTCAGGAAATCATCGACCAGTTCATCATGAAACTTCGTCTTATCAAATTTGCTCGTACACCAGAATACAATGCATTGTTCGCTGGTGACCCAACATGGGTAACAGAGTCTATCGGTGGTGTTGGTGTAGACGGACGTCACATGGTAACAAAGATGTCTTACCGTTATTTAAATACATTAAACAACATTGGTGCAGCTCCAGAACCAAACTTAACAGTACTTTGGTCTAAGAACTTACCAGACAACTTCAAAACATTCTGTGCTGATATCTCTATCAAACACTCTGCTGTACAGTACGAGAACGATGATATCATGCGTGTTGTTCATGGTGATGACTACGGTATCGCTTGCTGCGTATCTTCTATGAGAATTGGTAAAGAAATGCAGTTCTTCGGAGCTAGAGCAAACCTTGCTAAATGTTTACTTTACGCTATCAACGGTGGTGTTGATGAAATGTCTGGTAAACAGGTAGGACCAAAATACCGTCCAATCACTTCTGAATACTTAAACTACGACGAAGTTATGGAATCATACAAAGCAATGATGAAATGGTTAGCAGGCGTATATGTTAACGCACTTAACATCATTCACTATATGCATGATAAATACTGCTACGAGAAATTAGAAATGGCTCTTCATGACAAGAAAGTTACTCGTTGGTTCGCAACAGGTATCGCTGGATTCTCAGTAGTAGCTGACTCTTTATCTGCTATTAAATATGCAAAAGTTAAACCAATCCGTGATGAGAACGGTGTAACAGTTGACTTCGAAATCGAAGGAGACTTCCCTAAATATGGTAACGATGATGACCGTGTAGATGACATCGCTAAAGAAGTTCTTCACACATTCATCGGATACATCAAAGGTAACCATACATACCGTGGTGGTGTTCAGACAACATCTATCCTTACTATTACATCTAACGTATCTTATGGTAAGAATACAGGTGCTACACCAGACGGTAGAAAGAAAGGTGTTGCATTCGCTCCAGGTGCTAACCCAATGCATGGACGTGACACAAATGGTGCAGTTGCTTCCTTAGCTTCTGTAGCAAAAATGCCATTTATGGATTCACAGGATGGTATCTCTAATACATTTACAATCGTTCCTGACGCATTAGGAAAAGATACAGAAAGTGCAAAAGCTAACCTTGTTTCTATCTTAGACGGATATGCAGCTAAGGGTGGTCACCACTTAAATGTAAACGTATTAAACAAAGAGACATTATTAGATGCTCAGGCTCATCCAGAGAAATATCCACAGTTGACAATTCGTGTATCTGGATACGCTGTAAACTTCATCAAATTAACAAAAGAACAGCAGGATGAAGTAATCGCTCGTACATTCCACGAAAGAATGTAATCGTTAAGCGAGGGAAATAAATTAAGAAAGCCGCTGGCAAGCTTGCTTGCCAAGCGGCTTTCTTATATTTATTTAACGAGTACGGATAGCCCGAAAACATCTGTTTTCGGGCTATCCTCGCTTAACGATTACATATAAAGTGGCTAAGCGTTGTTCTCGTTTATCGAATGTGCAGGTGCTATCCTCCAATCGTGCATAAAAAAACGAACATACGCAAATATTGTATACAAGATTTTTTTCTTGTGGTATGATAACGCTGAAAACAAAGGAAGAGCAATCGCAAAGCCTTGAAATAAAAATAAAGTAAGTGAGGAAATAATATGGGATATATACATTCATTAGAATCCTTTGGTTCTGTTGATGGACCGGGAGTACGTTTTGTAACATTTTTTCAGGGATGTCCAATGCGTTGTGCATACTGCCACAATCCGGATACCTGGGATATGAAAGACGGAAAAGAAATGGAAGCAGATGAGATTATCGAAAGAATTGAGCGAAATATGTCTTTCTATACAACTGGCGGTTTAACTGCAACAGGCGGAGAACCAATGATGCAGATAGAATTTTTAACAGAGCTCTTTGGAAAGGCAAAAGAAAAGGGCATCCACACCTGCTTAGATACTTCAGGAATCATGTTTACCGGTATGGATGAAAACGGAAATGCGAAGGACGAGCGTGTAACAAAATTAATGGAAGTAACAGACCTTGTAATGCTTGATATTAAACATATTGAGGACGAAGCTCATAAAGATTTAACAGGTCATTCCAATGCGCGTATTATCGAGTTTGCAAGATATTTGGATGGCATCAAAAAGCCGGTTTGGATTCGCCACGTAGTAGTTCCGGGTATTACATTTAATGAAGAAGAACTGACAGGTGTTGGTAACTTTATCAAAACATTAAGCAATGTGGAAAAATTAGAAGTTCTTCCATATCATGCATTAGGAAAAGTAAAATATGAGAATCTGGGAATGGATTATCGTTTAGCAGATACCCCACAGCTCACAAAAGCAGAGGCAAAAGAGGCTGAAAGAATCATTCGTGCAGCAATGGAATCATAAATAGTGTGCTACCTATTGAAAAGTAAAATTAGTGTGTGGTAAAATAGGAATATGTTTAGGAAGAAAGTCCTATTCTAATGAACGGAAGAAAATAAAGGAGAAAAAAGTATGAAAATCAAAAACATCAAAGACGTAGAAGGATTTTTCAAAGTAGTTGACGGTTGTCAGGGACGTGTGGAACTGATTACTGGAGAGGGTGACAGATTAAATTTAAAATCGAAACTGTGCCAGTATGTATCACTTACAGGTATCTTGAACTCTGATGTAGAGATTCCAGAACTTGAGGTTGTTGCATATGAGCCGGAAGATACACAGAAAATTATTAACTTTTTAATGAGAGGCTAAAAATATGGGAGCAGACAGTATTGTCTGCTCCTGTTTTTTCTTAATGAAAATATTCTGAAAGCTTTGTGCAAAAAAATAAAAGTATCTTTCGATTGTAAAATTAGGTTGATAATGTCGTAAAATATGCTATAATAAATACATGATATAAATCTGTATCAAATAAACGGCAAAGGGGTTGGGCACCATGAGAATTAAGATTACAGGAAGAAACATCGAATTAACAGAAGGCCTTAAAAACGCAGTTGAGGAGAAGCTGAATAAGCTGGAGAAGTATTTTACACCAGAGACAGATGTATATGTTACATTAAGTGTTGAGAAGGAACGTCAGAAAGTCGAAGTTACGATTCCAATGAAAGGTAATTATATCCGTTCAGAACAGGTTAGCAACGATATGTACATTTCCATTGATATCGTAGAAGAAGTCATCGAACGTCAGTTAAAGAAATACAGAACAAAGCTCGTTACCAAACAGCAGAGTGCGACATCATTATTTAAACAGGAATTTTTAAATGAACAGTCTGACGATGACGAAGAGATTAAGATTAGCCGTACAAAGAAATTTGATATGAAGCCAATGTATCCGGAAGATGCATGCGTACAGATGGAATTATTAGGACATGACTTCTATGTATTTGTGAATGCAGAGACAGAAGAAGTAAATGTTGTTTACAAGAGAAAAGGCAGCACATATGGTTTAATTGAACCAGAATGCTAAGCAGACAAGCACAGAGCTATCGCGAGAGTGATAGCTCTTTCTAATTTTATAGAAAAGACAATGTTGCATTAGTGCATGAAAGATTGTGACCTTTCTGCTATAGAAAAAAACTCCGGGCAGGAGGAATGCAAGTTTTCCCACACAGATACGCATTTTGCGCATAAATATCTCGTTTTGCGGTGTCCGATGACGTGAGTAGCGAACTATAATAGTCATGGTTCCCTGTGCAATGTTTTACAAATGAGTTTGGAAAAGAATAAAAAAAGAATCGTTAGCAGAATGATAAGCGAGATATTAGGAATAATTTATCAGGAACAATACATCTATTGGGGAATTGTTCAGAGTTTGAATATTGATTATGAGCGGATAAAAATATTGCATGACATATTTGTGAGGATAGATATTTTAGAAGAGGAGCAGTTGCAGGAGAGAATATATCGTTATGGAAGTCTTATTACAGAAGAGGATTTACTTGCGAGGCAGATGTTCCTTTGTTTACATAACATAGCAAAGGAAAAATTTGTGGCAGAGAAAAAGGATATTACGGGAGAAAGGTAGGAAATGCACAGGGAACAGGATGAGACGATTGCAAAAAGTGCTTTCTTTCACAGGAAGATGGCACTTTTTTCGCTTGCCATTGCTGAAAAAAAGGGTTACTATAAAGCAGGATATTGCGCCAAAAGCGTATAAAATTTAGAAAATAGATGCAGGTTTATGGAAAGGCATGGAATAGAATGAATATTATTGTATTAGCAGGTGGACTCAGCACCGAAAGAGACGTTTCCTTTAAAACAGGAGATATGGTAAGCAAAGCATTAAGAGAAAACGGACATCAGGTTATTTTACTTGATGTTTTTATGGGATACAGCGACAAGCCGGAGAATTTGGATGGTATTTTTGAAAGAGCCGAGGAAGTTAGTGTTCAGGTAACTGGCATTCCGGAAACAGCACCGGATTTGGCAAAAGTAAAAGCATCCAGAAAAGACCAGTCCGATTGCTTTTTTGGACCAAATGTAATCGAACTTTGCCGCATGGCGGATGTGGTATTTATGGCATTACATGGCGAGAACGGAGAAAATGGAAAGATTCAGGCAGCCTTTGATTTATACGGTATCCGCTACACCGGAACCGGTTATTTAAGCAGTGCTCTTGCGATGGATAAGGGAATGGCAAAGAAATTATTCCTTTCTGCAGGGATTCCAACACCGCAGGGAACAGCCTTAACAAAAGAGAACCGTAAAGATTCAGCGGCAGAGCTTGGTTTAAAGCTTCCTTGTGTGGTAAAACCATGCTGCGGTGGCTCTAGTATTGGTGTTTCTATCGTACATACAGAGGAAGAATTTAAAAATGCATTAGAGGAAGCCTTCCGATGGGAAGATAAGCTGATTATCGAAGAGTATGTTAAAGGAAGAGAGTTTTCTGTTGGAGTGATTGATTTTAAGGCACTTCCAATTATTGAAATCGCACCGGTACAGGGCTTTTATGATTACAAAAATAAATACAAAGCAGGAAGCGCAGTTGAGACTTGTCCGGCAGCTCTTTCGGATGAGATTACAAAAGAAATGCAGCATTATGCAGAGCGTGTAGCAGAGGTATTAGGTTTGGATACTTATTCCAGAACAGATTTCCTTTTAAATGAGAAAAACGAAATCTACTGCTTAGAGGCAAACACACTTCCGGGCATGACACCAACAAGCTTACTTCCACAGGAAGCAGCAGCCGTTGGAATGAACTTTAATGAACTTTGTGAAAAAATTATCGAAATTTCTTTGAAAAAATATACAAAATAAAAACAGACGGGTATCACAGAATATATGTGATACCCGATTTAGCAGAATGGGATGTGCATTTGGCGGATAATAGGAGGAAACAGAGAATGAAAAACATGGCACTTTGGAAGATTGCAGAAGTTTGTGGAGGCACATATATTGGAAGCGATGCGGACAAAGAAAAATGTATCAAAGGAGCGGTGATTGACAGCCGTTTAGTGGAGCAGGATTATCTGTTTATTCCAATCAGAGGTGAGAGGGTAGACGGACACAAATTTATCCCGGATGTATTTGCAAAGGGAGCATTGGCAGTTTTCTCTGAGGAAAAATTAGAAAATCCGGCAGGTCCATATATTCTGGTAGAATCTGCTCAGACTGCCATGAAAATGCTGGCAGCTTATTATCGCAGAAGCCTTGCTATTAAGGTGGTTGGAATTACTGGAAGTGTGGGAAAAACAAGTACAAAAGAAATGATAGCCTCAGTTTTGGCGCAGAAATATAATGTTTTAAAAACAGAAGGCAACTTAAATAATGAAATTGGTCTGCCACTTACTATTTTTAAAATCAGGGAGCATCATGAGGTGGCTGTTCTTGAAATGGGAATCTCCGAATTTGGCGAGATGCACCGTTTATCAGAAATGGCACAGCCAGACATCTGCGTGATTACCAATATTGGTTTATGCCACTTGGAAAATTTAATCACAAGAGATGGTATTTTAAAAGCAAAAACAGAGAGCTTTGACCATCTTGCAGAAAATGGAACAGTTGTTTTAAATGGCGATGATGATAAGCTTTGCGAAAAGAAAATCGTAAATGGAAAACCGGCTTATTTCTATGGAATAGGAAAAGAGGCAAAGACAATTGAGACAGCAGATGGCGCAAAGACATTAGCAGAAAAAGGCATTTATGCCACAGATGTTGAAGCAGTCGGCTTAACAGGAACAAAAGCAGTAATTCACCTTGGAGAGGAAGAAGCTTTTGAAGTTGAAATTCCAATTGCAGGAGAGCACAACGTGTACAATGCATTGGCGGCAGTCAGCGTTGCTGTGCAGTTAGGGCTTAGCATTGAGGAAATGAAACGTGGAATCGAGGCTGTACAGACGATTGGTGGACGAAGCAACCTGATTCATAAGGATGGCATCACAATTATTGATGACTGCTACAACGCCAACCCTGTTTCCATGAAGGCTTCCATCGATGTACTTTCGAAAGCACCGGGAAGAAAAATCGCAGTATTAGGCGATATGGGGGAACTTGGTGCAGAGGAAAAACAGCTTCATGCAATGGTTGGAGCACATTTTGCAGGAAAAGAAATAGATGCATTATTCTGTACCGGAGCACTATCGGCAGAATTAGCAGAAGCAGCAAAAGCTTCCGGTGGAGTCAAAGAAGTGTATTATTATGAAGAGAAAGAAACATTAATCAATGAGCTGTTAAAAAGTTGTGAGGAAGGCGACAGCATTTTAGTAAAAGCATCTCATTTTATGGGATTTACTGAGATTGTGAAAGCCTTAACAAAATAAAAAGTTACCAGAATGAAAAAAGCCTTCAAATTGCCAGAAATGAAATAACAAAAAGAAGTATTTTAGTGATTTCATTTCCGGTAGGTTTGAAGGCTTTTATTGTGGTAACCCAAATAAGGTTTCCGCCATTAAACAAGTTCTTTATTCTTTTCTAACATTTCAGAAATTATGCCCTGGCAGTGTGCGCCAAGCTTTTTCTTTAAGTCTTTATCTAATTCCTTTGGATAAATTGGTGCGCCGTATTCTAATACAACGTGGGTTTTCTTAATCTTTGGAAAATGATTTTCGAAGATTTCAGCGGAGTTAGAGATTGCCATAGGTACGATGGCACATCCACTCTTTTCTGCGATTTTGAAGCTTCCTTCTTTAAAAGGCAGCAATTCATCTTCTGTTTTATTTCTTGTTCCTTCTGGGAAAATACACATGGAAATACCATTGTTTACATTTTCAATACCGGACAAGATTGTTTTTAAAGCTTCCTTTACGTCTTCGCGGTCGATAAAGAGACAATGAAGACGCTTCATCCATGCGCGGAGTAAAGGCACTTTTTGGATGCTTTTTTTGGAAATGTAGCCGGTTACGCGGGGACATCTCGCATAAGTAATAACAATATCAAAAATGCTGCGGTGATTACTGATGTATAATACCGGCGCGTCTTTTGGAACATTTTCTTCGCCAATCACGGTAATCTTTGTTCCACAGATAAAAAGAACAACTTTAAATGCACACTGTACCATACGAAGCTGGCTCAGGTCAGCAGCCTGTCTGTTAAATTTTCCAATAATCCATTCCACACCAAGAATCGGAATGCCAACAATTAAAAAAAGAATAATAAATAATAATGCAAGTATAAGTCGAATCATAAAAATCCTTTCCGGGCAACCCCATTGGAACTATTAGCAAAGTCATAAACAATGCTCCTTACATTATAAATGGAAAAAATAAGAAAAACAACAAATAAATATGGAAAACTTGCATAGAATGTAATAAGCGGCAAAGACTGCAAAATTATGGAAGGAAATGGAGAAGTGTAGTGAAAAAATGTAGCAGAAAGACCGGCACAAAAACAGGAAGAAAAGTCAGCATTCTGGCGGTAATGATTTTTGCAATGGGAATCACCTGCGGCTGCAGCATAGAACAGTCAAACCAGACGAAGCTAAGTGACTTAGAGTACGAAATTATAGCAGAAGAGGATGTTCCGGAAGAACTTTTAACGGATATTGAGGAGCGGAAATCAGCCGATTTTAAGCTGACCTATGAAACGGATGAATATTTATACATAGTACGAGGGTACGGGGAGCAGGAAACAGGCGGCTACAGCATTAGACTTAATGATTTGTATCTGACCACGAACTCAGTATTTTTTTCCACGGAACTGATTGGACCAAGAAAGGGCGAAACAATTACGAAAAGCCCGAGTTTTCCATATATTGTTGTAAAAACGGGAATCCAGGAGAAAAATGTCGTATTTGAATAAATATTCTTAAGATTTCTTAAAGGTTTGATTGATTAAATTGACACAGAATTAGCACAGTGCTATTCTGAAGTAGGATATATAGTATAAAGGTACTCGTAAGAGAATTATTGAGTTAGGGAGGTAGAATAATGCAGCAGGCAGACATCAACAAAGTTCGGGCTTCAGTGCATCAGCAGTGTGGCAGTAAAGTATTAATTCAGCTTGATAGAGGTCGTAACAAGGTTGACATTCAAGAAGGTGTTATCCAGAAGGCGTACCCAAGTGTTTTTACCGTTCTTATTAAGGATAAACGAGAAGAGAACCCACCACAGTTACTATCATTTAGTTACAACGACATCATTACGAAAGACATCAGAATGACACTCTGTTAACAATTTCATATGTATAAAAGTCCTCCAGTTCGAATAAAATATAAAAAGGTTCGGATTGGAGGATTTTTTTGGAATTAAGGAAAATAAAATTACATAGCTGCCAGAAAAAGGGCAGGGCAGTCAATCAGATTACGTTGGATGATGATTATAATGTGCCAGATTACCGCCCGGATATTGTGAAGGTGTTAAAAGAAAAAGGAGAACTGGTTTTTGATGAAGTAACACCGATGGCTGGTGCGGTCTGGATGAAGGGAAAGCTGGTTTTTAAGGTGTTATACCGCAGCGACCAGGAAAATGGCAAAATCAGTTCCCTGCATGGAGAAATTCCTTTTCAGGAAAAACTAAATATAGAAGGACTGATGGAGTATGATAAAATCCGGGCAGAGGGCACGATTGATGATTTAAGTATCGGAGTTATTCATTCGAGAAAATTAAGTGTCCGCGCGTTAATCATTTTAAAAGCAGAAGCAGAGGAAGAGCAGGAACGCGAAATATGCAGTGGCGTAAGCACAGATTGCAGCTGTGAACAGCGTGGAAGAAGCGTAGAGGCATTGCAGCTGATGTATGCGAAAAAAGATTTTTGCAGACAAAAAAATGAATTTACGCTGCCATCGAGCAAGCCAAACGTGCAGGAAATTTTGTGGAAAAGCATAGAAATCCGAAATATCAGTACTTATCTTGGAGCAGAGGGAATTAAGCTTAGTGGGGAAGTGTTAGTTTCCATGCTTTACAGTGAGGAAGAAGAGGCAGACCGGATTCAGTGGTATGAAACAGTACTTCCATTAGAAGGTAGTGTGGAGTGTGATGCGGCAGAGGCAGCCGCTGCAGAAAAGGATGCAGAAATTGTATACAAAATTATGGTGCTTCCAGTATCGAAAGAGTTGGAAGTAAAGCCGGATTACGACGGCGAAGAACGTATGTTAGTAATGGAAATTGGAATGAACCTTGACATCCGTATCTGGCGGGAAGAGACCATGGAGCTTTTAGAAGATTTGTATTCCTTGGAAAAACAATTAATTCCGATTCGTGAAAATGCTGTTTTGGAGAGCCTTTTGGTCAAAAATGATTCCCAGTGCAGACTGACGGAGCGCATCGAACTGGTGGAGAATCAGGAAAAAATTCTGCAAATCTGCTCCTGCGAGGGGGATGTGCATTTAGAAAAAGCAGAATCGATAGAAGGCGGTATCTTTGCAGAAGGAATCCTTGTAGTTGAGCTGCTTTATATTACAACCGATGATAAGATGCCGGTGGGAGTACTTCGGGAAATTTATCCATTTGAGCAGTTAATTGAAGTGCCGGAGGCTTCCGGGGAGCTTGTTACTGAGTTGGAATGCGGATTAAATCAGCTATCTGCAGTGATGTTAGACCAGGGGCACGTAGAGGTCAAGGCAGTAGTTGGATTGAACCTTCTTGCGTTACAGGAAGAGGAAATTGAAAATATCATGGATGTGAGAGAAGAAGCACTGGATATGGAATCCTTGCAGAAAAAGCCGGGGCTGATTGGCTATATTGCCAAGGATGGAGATTTGCTTTGGACGATTGCCAAGGAAAATCATACCACGGTAGAGGAAATTATGAGAAATAATAATAAAAAAGATGAAAAATTAGAGCGGGGTGAAAAAATTCTCGTTGTAAAAAGTGTGAAATAGTAAAATGTGGAAATATTAACAATTCTATACCAAGTTGTGCTAAAATAGATATGGCGGTTGCTGTATCTATTTTTCATTCCCATGAATGAAAGATAAAATGGCATAGTTACATAGTATAGAGGTAGTTGAAATGAATTTATGGACAGGAATTTGTAAATTAAGTGCAGGCAGAAAAATAACTGCGTTGTTGTTAACTTTTTCCATTTTAACAGGCAGCGGTTATTCTGTGTATGCATCTAAGATAGAAGAGGCCCAGGGAAAAAAAGAAGACGCAGAGAATTTAAAAGAAGAAGCTCAGGAAAGCTTAGCGGAAATCAACAACCAGATTGATTCTATTCATGAGGCTCAAAGCGGCCTGCAGCAGGAAATGGAAGCATATGATGAGCAGTTGATGGTGCTTTTAACAGATATGGAGCTTTTGGATGCAGACATTGAGGACAAGCAGGCGCAGATAGAAGAAGCGGAGGCAGACCTTGCTGTGGCAAAGGATGAAGAACAGGCACAGTATGAAGCGATGAAAACCCGTATTCAGTATATGTATGAAAACAGCGATAATAATCTGTTTTCTGCAATGGTTGGCTCGAAAAATATTACAGATCTTTTAAATCGGGTAGAATATGTTTCGAGAGTGTATGATTATGACAGGGATATGCTAGCATCATATCAGGAAATTGTGCAGGAGGTTGAGGATTTAACAATACAGCTTGCCGATGAAATGGCCGAGATGGAAGAACTGCAGATTAACTATCAGGAGCAGGCACTTGCATTAGAAGATTTAATTAATGAGAAAAGCATAGAGATTGCAGCATTTGATGAACAGCTAAAGGATGCAAAGATGCTGGCTGGCCAGTATGCAGAAACAATTAAACAGCAGAATAAGATTATTGCCAAGCAGGAGGCGGCAATTGAAGCAGAAATTGCAGCAGAAGAAGCCCGTAAAGCTGCAGAAGCGGCGGCTGCGGCGGCAGCAGAAAATGCGGAGGATGGAACGGAGAGCACCACAGCAGGAAATACCGATGATGGCACAGGAGGCAGTACAGAGAGCACTGCAACTGGAAATACAGGAACAGATGTGGCAGACAATTCAGAAACACCGGGAAATACAACTGGGGATGATTCTGATACAGGAAGCAGTTCCGAGACACCGGATACTGATACCGACACTGGAAGTTCGACAGGACTAACCGATACAGAGTTAAATCCGGCATACACCACGAGCGTAAGCGGCAGTGATGTTGTAAAATATGCCAGCCAGTTTGTTGGTAATCCCTATGTGTTCGGTGGAACAAGCTTAACTGAGGGCTGCGACTGCTCCTATTTTGTCATGGCGTGCTTTAAAGAATTTGGAATTTATCTGCCAAGAAGCTCTTATGCGATGCAGAGCAAGGGAAATGCCGTCAGCTATAGCTGTGCTAAGGCAGGGGATATTATCTGCTATCCGGGACACGTGGCAATCTATATGGGAGATGGCAAAATCGTCCATGCTTCCAGTCCAAGTAAAGGAATCTGCTATGGCAGTGCCACCTACCGAACGATTTCAACGATTCGAAGAGTGCTGTAAGAAGGAACTTTGTCATGGTATAAGAAATTGCTCGTACGTGATGTGGGGCAGGTGAAAACGCAGCGCGTTTTTGGAAGCGGCTGCGCTCTGCGCGGGAATGTTTGTAATGCAGAGAAGAAAATGCTATAATACTACCAGATTTTTACAATAAGAAAGCTTATGTCAATATAAAGCGTTGGCATAAAATATATTAATTTTTTGAGGAGGATAAAAAGATGCAGTTTGAACAGTTACAAAAAGACATGATTGCCGCAATGAAGGCAAAAGATAAGGTGCGTAAGGACGCGATTTCTGTATTAGTATCTGCAGCAAAGAAGGTTGCGATTGATGAAGGCTGTAGAGATAATATCACAGAAGAAATCGTAGACCGCGTGATTTTAAAGGAAATCAAATCTGTAAAAGAGCAGTTAGATAGCTGCCCGGATTCTAGAACAGATTTAAAAGAAGAGTATCAGGCAAGATACGATGTTTTCCAGGAATATGCACCAAAGATGCTTTCCGCAGAAGAAGTAGAAGCATTTATTACAGAGAAATTTGCTGAGGTAGTTGCCAGCAAAAATAAAGGCATGATTATGAAAAATGTAATGCCGGAGTTAAAAGGAAAAGCAGAAGGAAGCGTTATCAATCAGGTAGTTGCGAAACTTTGTCAGTAATACATCTGAAATTTCAGTGGAGTACATATGAGAACACAGAGAAAATTTATCATTACCGTTATTTTAGCGGCTGTAGTAGTGATTGCTTTTGCAGCACGTGACAGTAAAATGAGGGCAGAGATAGTTTATGCAAAGGCACTGGATGAGTCAGTTATGACGATTGATGAGAAAGCAGTTACATTAGAAGAAATTGCTTTTTACGTTGCATATGAAGAGAAAACAGTACAGGCGCAGGCACTTATTTATGACTCAGAAAATCCGAATGCATATTGGAATATCCATGAGCATGGAGAGTTTATAGGTTCTGCGGCAAAAAGAACCGTTCTTGAAATGGCAGCACATGATATTATTTTTTACGAGATGGCAAGTGAGGAAGGAGTCACGCTTACCGAAGAAGAGGAAGCGTATTATAAGAATGAAGCTTATGATTTCTGCTCCGATTTAGAGGAAGCGCAGCTTGAGGCACTTGGCGTGACAGAGGATGTGCTGTACGAAACAATGCACAAAATTGCAATTGCAAATAAGTATCAGAATATTTTATGCGAAATGGAGAGTGTGTCTTACGAAGATTATAACTTTGACGGAGACGCATATCTGGCATTAAAAGAGTCCTATGAGATTGTGATAAATGAAAAGATTTGGGACAGGGTGGATGTTGGAGGCGTGACTTTAGACAACTATTAAACCCTGTATTTAGAATGAAAAGAGATAGAAAAGAGAAAAATTATGGCAGCAAAATTAAATAGAAATGACCCATGTTGGTGTGGATGTGGCAAGAAATACAAAATTTGTCATGAGGCGTTTGATGCAAAGCTTGCAAAATATGCGCAGGCAGGTCATATCGTTCCATCCCATCAGATTATTAAGACACCAGAGCAGATTGAAAAAATCAAAGAGAGCTGCAAGATTAACATTGCAGTGCTTGATTACATTGAGAAAAATATCCATGAGGGTATGAATACCGCAGAAATCGATAAAATCGTATACGAAATGACAACGGATATGGGAGGAATTCCTGCTCCATTGAATTATCAGGGATATCCGTTCAGTGTGTGTACTTCCGTTAACGACCAGGTATGCCACGGTTTTCCATCTAAGGATGTGATTTTAAAAGCAGGAGACATTATTAACGTTGACTGTTCTACGATTTTAAACGGCTATTTTTCTGATTCTTCTAGAATGTTCTGCATTGGCGAAGTAAGCCCGGAGAAGAAGAAGCTTGTGCAGGTAACGAAAGAGTGTGTGGAGCTTGGTTTAAAAGAAGTAAAGCCATGGGGCTTTTTAGGCGATATGGGACAGGCAGTTCACGATCATGCATTTGCAAATGGTTATACGGTTGTGCGTGAAATCGGAGGACATGGCGTTGGTTTAGAATTTCACGAAGACCCATGGGTAGGCTATAATTCCAAACGTGGTCAGGAAATGCTGATGGTTCCGGGCATGATTTTCACAATTGAGCCAATGGTAAACATGGGAAAAGTAGATATCTATGTAGATTCTGAAAATGACTGGGAAGTATACACAGAAGATGGACTTCCATCTGCACAGTGGGAAATCATGGTGCTTGTGACAGAGAATGGACACGAAGTCCTTTGCTGGTAGCATAAAAGGAGGCAGACTTGAGCCAAAAAATAAAAAATACCAAAAAGAAATTTCCGGCAGGAAAGAATAATTTTAAAGCAGGAGCAAAAGCCAAAAACCAGAAACTAAATTCGAAAGCAAAAGGCGGATTTGGTGCAGGAAAAGCCAAATCACCAGCACAGCAAAAACCTTCTGTACCGGGCGAATGGCTTTATATGTGTGAAAAAGAGCTCTCTATGCAGGAGTTAAAGCAGTCTTTTGGAGCGGATAGTTCCTATGATGTTGAAGTCTGGGAAGAAGCAGGCGTGTTAGAAATCGGCTGGGGCGAAAAATGCTCTTTTGATATGGAAAAGACCGAGATTCATCCAAAGGATGAGATTACAGCAGCTTATGCCAATGAGTGTGGTGTAAAGAGTGTATTTCTTGTAACCTTTTCGCCGGATGAATATGAAGCATCCCAAAAGATTATGGAAACTATCTGTGATGCCTGTGGCGGATTTTTCTGCGGTGATACAGAAAACTTTCTCCCGGTATTTCCAGAGTAGGTTTTGTAGTTAGTTACGTGGAAGGCAGAGTTATTAAAATGGCAAATTTTTCACCTGTATTTTTACAACAGTTTAAAAATAGTGTAGAGCGAATCCTTCATGTAAAAGGAAATTATAGTGGAGGAATTTTAGAAATGGCGGTGGTATTAGACCACAGCCTGCCCAAAGAGGCGGTTACAGAAAGTGTGCCACAGTTATTACGCTCCTTAAAAATGCATAGCGAGGTATTTCGCAATGTGCGTTTGAACGTGGTGGACTGGACTGCGGACGATTCCATCAGCAATAAAGTAAGTCCAATGGCAATGCTTTTGATGGAAAGCTATTATGCAGATTATAAAATGTGCAAAACTCCTAAGAAAATGAGAATGCTTGTGGATTACTTAAAGCTTTTTCAGGCAAGGGCAAAGCTGATAATTTTAATAACGGACGGTAGCTATGAAGCTGGAAATGAAGAAGAAATACAGCGTGCCATGCAGCCATTTCTAGGAAAAAAGCTGATGCAGGTTGTTATCAATGAAGAAGGCATACAGGTCCGCTATCGTTAAAAAGAAAGGGACTGTTGCAAAAAACATTTCATAAAGCAGTAGAATTTCAGGTTTTTCTTCACCGTTCTTAAAACTTTTTATTGTCGAAAGAATCCATGCGGATGGCGTAAACTTGTGATAATGCAAATTATGACATTACAAAATGTTAGGAAATGTTTTTGCAACAGTCTCTTTTTGTTTTAAACTTTTCACGGTTTAAAGTGAAAAAGTGCTTGCGCTATATGGCGAAAAAAGATATGATAAGAAAAGACAGGCGCGTTGACGGACAAAGAAAAGGCGCACAGTAAGATTTCATTTTGGAGGTTTTTGTAATGGAAAGCAGAATTTCAGGACATACTGGTCTTTTAGCATTAATTGGTTCCCCAGTAGGACATTCAGGTTCTCCGGCGATGTATAATTACAGCTTTGAACGCCTTGGCTTAGACTATGCGTATGTCGCATTTGATATAAAAGTAGAAGAGGTAAAGGATGCCATTGCAGCCATGAAAACATTTAAAATGCGCGGCTGTAACGTGACTATGCCATGTAAAACAGAAGCATTAAAATATATGGATGAGTTGTCACCGGCAGCACAGATTATCGGTGCAGTAAACACTATCGTAAATGACGACGGAAAGCTGACAGGACATATCACAGATGGCGAAGGCTTTGTGCGCAACTTAGCAGACCACGGTATCGAAGTAAAGGGTAAAAAGATTACCGTTGCAGGTGGCGGTGGTGCAGCGACAGCAATTCAGGTACAGTGCGCATTAGATGGAGCAAGAGAGATTTCCATTTTTAACATTAAGGATGATTTCTTCGAGAGAACCTTGCAGACAGCAGAGAAAATCAGAAAAGCTGTTCCAGAATGTGTTGTGAATGTCTATGACATTGCAGATACCGCAAAAATGACAGAAGAGATTTTGTCTAGTGATATTTTTGCAAACGCAACTATCGTAGGTATGAAGCCAATGGACAACGAGAGTGTGGTAAAGGATTTAAGCGCGTTCCATCCGGGACTTGTGGTAGCAGATGCAGTTTATAATCCGGAAGAGACAAAGCTGTTAAAAGAAGCCAAAGAAGCAGGCTGTACCTGTGTTGGTGGAAAGGGAATGCTCTTATGGCAGGGCGTTGCTGCATTTAAGCTTTACACAGGAATGGATATGCCGGTAGAGGAAGTCAAAGAGAAGTTTTTCTCTTAGAAAAGAAAGTTTACGGAAGGATACATACAAAATGAAACAGAATTATAATATTTTTCTGATTGGTTTTATGGGCGTTGGAAAAAGCACGATTGCAAGTACCCTGCAGAAGAAGCTTGGCATGGAGCGCGCAGAAATGGACCAGATGATTGTAGAATCACAGGGAATGCCAATTTCAGAAATTTTTGAAAAATATGGCGAGAGTTATTTCAGAGATATAGAAAGCAAGACCTTAATTGATTTACAGGGCAAGGAAAACATTCTTGTATCCTGCGGTGGTGGTGTGGTTGTCCGCCCGGAAAACGCAGATTACATGAAAAAAAGTGGCCCGGTTGTCTGGCTTACGGCAACACCGGAAACCGTTTATGAGCGTGTAAAGCATAGCACTGACCGTCCAATTTTAAATGGAAACATGAATGTAGATTATATCCGCGGGCTGATGGAAAAAAGAGAAAATCTCTATGCAGCAGCGGCTGACATTATTGTTGCCACAGATGGCAAGAATGCAGAAACAATCTGCGAAGAGATTATTGTAAAACTACAGGCAATATCTACTACTAAATAGCACGAAAAAAAACGAAAAGACAGAAAACAAAACAAAAAAGCGAAAGAAATTGAACACGTAAAGAACAGACGTGTTCTTTTTTTTGCTAGAAAATTCTGTTAAAATAAAAAGCAGAGTTTGACAGAGAAAAAGAGGTTGTAAAGATATGAATTTTGAGTACATATTGAATGCAGAACCAAAAAGTGAAGAATTAGCCGAGTTATATCAGACTTTATACAAGACCATTGAGAAGGCTGAGACGCTCTATTGGAATGAGCCACAGAAAAGTGGAATGCTGCTTCGCAGGGCTGCCAAAAAAATCTGTCAAATTTATAACTGTTATTATGAAATTGGATTTGCCAAGAGCGCACTTTTAGAGGATTATTTGTGTTATACAGAGGATGATGCCCATAATGTTTTAGTCAGCCGCTTTTTAAGCAGCGTCAGACAGGAACAGAGAGACCGCCTAGAGTGGCTTCGCGTATGGGGCGATGAATGTATTTTTATGGAAGAGAATCCGGAAGAAATTGCAAAGTGCGAAGATAAGCTTTATTTAAATGTCAAAAAAATGATGACACATATGATAGATGCCACAAGAGAAATGTGCGAACGGTTAAATGGCATGAAGGATTTAGCGGACAGAGTTTTTGATGAAAAGATTCTGCCGGGGTATTTAACAGAAGAAGAACGCATGGAATTAGAGGAGAAACGAAAAAAAGAAGAAAAATGGAGGGTCTTTTCTTTTTTTAAAAAGAAGTAAAACAGGATAACAGGGTTTTGTGATAATTGGAAGGATACGAAAATGAAAAAAGTAATTTCACTCATATATTTAGTCATGGTGGTAGTTTTGCTTGCAATAAGCTGCATTGGATATAAGGCAGTAAATTTTAAAATATACAATCCGTTATTGGATGAAGCGATTTCTGTGATAGAACCGGTCGAAATGGTGGAAGTATCAGAAGATATTAAAGAATTTTACTTTATCTTAGAGGATGATACAAGAGTAGACCAGTGTTTAGAATTTTTTACAAATCATCAGAGAGCAGCGGTTTATCTGGATGGAGAATTGGTTTATACATTAGAAGGCGGAAATTCCATCTTTGGAAAAACAACCGGTTCGAAATTTAATTTTGTTGCCTGTCCGAGCGGAACAAAGGAAATCAAAGTAGTAATCGAGGCAGTTTACCCACAGGTAAGAGACCGTGAGTATGAGTTTTTATATGGAGATGACAATGCCATCTATCAGCAGATTGTAAAAAATTCCATTTGGACGTGTATCGTCAGTGTGTTGATTCTTTTTATGGGTATGTTTATGGTATTTTACTGGTGCTTAATGCATAAGAAATCACTGATGAATCCGGGGTTATTTTACTTTGGTATATTTACACTGGTTTTAGGCGGATGGCTTTTGATAGAAACGGATTTTATGACCTTAGTGATGGAAGATAGGGCATTGCAGTCTTTCTGTGGATATGTGCTGTTGATGTGTTTAATTATTCCGTTTGTTTTATATACTAGCTGCTTTTTCAATATGGAAAATAAATATGTGATTGGCATATTGTGTGTGGCATCTTTCGTAAATATTGTAAGCTGCACCGCTTTGCATATGACAGGAATTATTGAGTTTAAGCAGAGTGTTTATTTTACCCATGGAATGATGGTGGCTGGCATCACCTATATGTTTGTCTGTTTGGTGAAACACTTTAGAAGAATGGGCTTTGACAGAAAGGTTCGAACAAATGCCATTGGCGCAGGAACACTCGCCCTTGCAGTTCTTGTTGATTTATATAGTTATTATAAAGGAATCCAAAATACGGATGTGATTGGAAGAATTGCATTTATGCTTTACATTCTGCTGCTTGGAATTGACAATGCTTCAGAATCCATTAAGCAGATTAATTTAGGAAGAAAAGCAGAGCTTTACCGGGAAATGGCGGTTACGGATATGCTGACAGGTCTTTATAACCGTAATGCCTTTGATACCTGGGAAAACGAAAATACCAACTTCACAGAGACAATGATTGTAACCTTTGATTTAAATGATTTAAAATGGTGCAACGATACATTGGGGCATGCGCTGGGTGATAAATATATAGCAGATGCTGCCGCAATGATACAGCGTGTTTTTGGAAAAATTGGTGACTGTTATCGTATTGGTGGTGACGAATTTTGTGCCGTAATAAAAAATGCTGAGCGCGTGGACATTGAGGTTTATTTAGAACGTTTGAAGCGTTTACAGAAGGAATATAACGCACATTCGAAGGAAGTACAGATTCAGATTGCCTGCGGCTATGCTACGTTTAGTGAGGTAGATAAAAATATTGAAAATACCAGAAGCCGCGCGGACGTGGTTATGTATCAGAATAAGAAACAATTGAAAAATTCATAATAAAAACATCCCCTGCATACAATGTAAAAACAAGTAATGCAGGGGTTTTTTTTGAAAAGTTATATTGAAGAAAGAGCTATGGAGATAGCCAAATATATCATTGATAATAATACGACGGTACGTCAGGCTGCAAAGCATTTTGGGATTAGTAAAAGTACCGTACATACGGTTGTAACGATATAGAGCGGTGGAAAGGTAAGGTTGTTTGGGTAATTGAATAGAGGTAATGAAAGGACACTTCCGGTGGAAAATCGGAAGTGTTTTTGGTATAATGGGAAATACAGTTGTTATAAATCTTGTGCGAAATGAGGAAGTATATGATTAGATTTACAGTGTTTGGTGACCTTCATTACGATGAAGTGTCTGATGGCGAAAAAAGAGTGAATGAATTGGTGGAACATATTAAGGTGGTAAAGCCGGACTTTGTCATTTCACTAGGAGATTTGTGTAATCCGGTTGAAGAGAATAAAGAGATTGTTCTTAAGAAGTTTGAGATGACGGGACTTCAGATGTATCATACGATAGGCAATCATGAAACAGATGCTTGCTATTTGGATACAGCAGTAGATTTCTTGGCATTGTCTTCTCCATATTATTCATTTATATGTGGAGATGTTAAATTTATTGTTTTAAACTCCTGCTATTACAGCAAGGACGGTCAGGAAAGTGCCTATTACAGGCGAACCTATAGAGAAGATAATTCGTTATACCCAATTATTCCGAAAGAGGAAAAGGAATGGCTGGAAAAAGAATTAAGTGATAGAAAGAAATATGTCATATTTTCGCATCATAGTCTTGTAAATAATCATAGGGATAGAGGAATTTATAATCGTGAGGAAATAAGAGCACTCTTTCAGGGAAAAGATGTGTTGCTGTGCATGAACGGGCACGACCATGGAGATGAATTTGCGGTTGTTGATGGTATTCCATATTACACTGTGAATTCAGCAACATATGTGTGGTGTGGAAGTCAGATCGTGAGTTCGGAAAAATTAAAAGAAAAGTATGGGTATTTGCACGGAATGCTTTTATATAAGCAGGCATTGTATGTTGACGTGGAAATTGATGATGACGAAATAAGAATTCAAGGTATGAATGGAGATTATTTGTCAGTAACTCCGGAAGATGTGGAATTATATGATTATAGATGGAATGGTGTGTCAATAAAGGCACAGACAAGTTCTAAAGTAATTAGTAGAAAAGAGGCGGGTCATCATGAAGGATAAAGATTGGTTGTTTGTGTCGGATGAATACATATGTGACTTGAGAACAGTTGCAGTTTTGGTTCAAGACGGAAAAATTTTAGTGCAACGAGAACGTAATGGAAATGAATATGCTCTTCCGGGCGGACATGTTAAAATTGGTGAAACATTAGAGGATGGACTCATAAGAGAAACGCTAGAAGAGATGGGAGTCAGAATCGAATGTAAGCAAATGTTATGGAGCGAAGAATGTTTCTGGGAATGGAATGGGAAGCAGGCGCACAATATCGCATTCTACTATTTGGTAGAGCTATGTGAAGAATTGGATGTTCCGGACAATGGAGAATTCGTTTCGCACAAGGATAATTGCAATGTGGTAATTGGCTGGATGCCAATTGAGAAATTAAAGGAGATTACGATTTATCCAGAGTTTTTAAAAGAAGAAATATATCATTTAGGAGAGCCGATGAAGCATTTTGTTTCAAGGGGATAGGAATAGGTGTGATAATGAAAGTCAATTGTATTTGGGAACATAATGGAAATGACTCTTTGGTATATGTAGAGAATTATGTTGGTGCATTTGCCAGAGGAGAGAATGTTCATGTTGCATTGCAGAAGATGAAAAAAGAAATACAATCTTATTCAGATTGGCTTGGTGAAAAGCTTGTTGGCGATATAGAAGCTATTATTATTCAGGAAAAAGAGTCTGAATTAGAGATTAAAGATGCAGACAGCGATGTAATATTCATATCGGAGGAAGAATCTCTTACGATGGAGGAGTATATAGAACTTAAAAAGTTGGCATTAAAATCAGCAACTGATTTTTTGAAGTTATATGAATCGATTCCGGATAAAAATATAAGTGTTTTGCCGATACGGAAAACATTTTATGGATCTGTCCCACGTACTGCAGAAGAAATGTATTTACATACAAAGAATGTTAACAATTATTATTTTGGAGAAATTGGGATAGATGTGGATAATGAGGGGACGATTTATGAGTGTCGTAAACGTGGATTTGAACAATTAGAACAAATACCGGATTTTCTATGCGGAAGATTACAGGAAGGAAGTTATGGTGAAATGTGGTCCGTCAGAAAAGTATTACGTCGCTTTATTTGGCATGACAGGATTCATGCTAAAGCAATGTGGAAAATGGCAAAGAAAACATTTGAGGGAAATGAATTAGAGGATGTGTTTTTCTTTGGTTAGAAGGAGCATTAAATAATGAATTTGAATTTTAAAGTAAAAACCAACCCGCAGCATAACGCAAACTATTATTTGGATATAGATTTCACAGGCCTTGATGTTACTAATGCTAAAACGATATTTGAGGAGCTTGCTCAAAGTTTGGATAAGCCTTTACAGGTTATGATTTATTTCATTTGAGGAAGCAGAAAAAATAGAGATTTTGAAGGCGGCAGGTTTTACCTGTAAAAGAAAATGCTATGAAGTAGAAGCAGGAAAACAGGATTATATTGGCGATAATGTTGAAGGCGAACTATGGTATTCTTTTGTGGGTGAAGAAAGCTATGAGCAATGTTGTGAATTGATGCTGAATAGGTACATTTTGACACATAGGAATATAAATCCTTGGACAGGAACAAAAGAAGAGTTCTTTTTTGAATTGCCGGAATGTGTTGTTTGTCTTTGTATGGATGGAAAGATAGCATGTTTTGCGTTCGTAGAAGATGATGAGATAGCTTATGTATGGGGAGAGAATTTGCAGGTTTTTCACAAATTTGCTCAAATGCTGGTGACAGAGATGTTTCGGAAATATGAGGTGATTACATTTGAAGCAGATGATTACGATGAAATAGCCATGGAATTGAAAAGCATGTTTATAAATCAGAGTGAAGAGAGTTTCGATACATATATAAGGGAACGGTAAGGAGCAATTGCATGATTAAATTATATAGTCCAAAGCTAGATGATTTATGGTTTCGTCAAATGTTTATGGCAGATGATGAAACCATGTCATACAATCATAATTGGGGTGGAACAATTTCTTTTCCGGATGAGATTATTATGCTTAGGAAAGCATTGTAAAAAGAATTGAGTGAAAAAAGTGTATATTTATATGTTTACAGCAGGGGCTGATGTGCTAGGCTGTTAAAAGAGCGATATGCTCTGGGTTCTATTGAATGGTAGGAATCAGAGTCTTTTTTATTTGCTTATGAGCGCATCAGCGGGTTCGCACTGTCAACATATCAGAGAAAGATTGATGAAATTGTTAAAGTTAAGTTGAATACAACACAACTAATGCGTCATTGAATTTAAATATTATCATGGTATGATTTTGTTAGAATAAACCATGGGAGGGCAATATGTTATATTTACCAGAAAATTTGAAAAAGTATAGAATTCTAAAAGATCTGACACAAGAGGATATTGCGGAATTCCTTGGAATTACTGCTCAAAGCGTTTCGAAATGGGAGCGAGGAGAATCATATCCGGATATCACATTTCTTCCGGCACTAGCAAATATCTTTGAAACGAGTGTAGATCTGCTTATTGGTATGGATACGATTCGAGCAGAGGAAACACGTTATAACATTCACAAGAAAGCTGTAGCATATCAAAGAAGCGGCGATTATGATATGGCTGAAAAAACATATCGGGATGCATTGTTGATATATCCAAACAAGCCGGGAATGATTCTTGGTTTGGCAAGTACATTAGCATTAAAGGGTAATACAGATGAAGCGATTGAGTTAATGGAAAGAGGATTGCCATTATCCATTAATGAAAAACAGAAATCAACGATGAGAGCAACTTTATGCTTTTTGTATTTAAAAGCGGGAAGAGAGGATAAAGCAAATAAACTTGCATCGGAATTACCTCATACAAGAGAAAGTAGAGAAGTTATTCAGCCACTTATTCAGCAGGGACTTGATAATGAACAGATTGATGAAAATATAAAAATTATACTTCTTGGAGACGGAAAAGGAATTTGGTAGAAGAAGTGAATTATGCACCGGTGAGATTACGACAATGTAATTTCATCGGTGTTTTTATGTATGGGTCATAGGGGATACCCTAACGCAAACGACATAGAAGTTTGGCAGAACAGACTACTCTGTTCATGCAATCCGTTGCGTATCCTGCTACTTTCGCCAAATATTGGCGGAGGATATTTTAGTAAGTTGATTTTAGGTTCAGGAGTGAGCCTTGAAGATGAAATTGAATAAGTTTACTGTAGATAGCAGGTGTGCTAGGCTATGGTGCCGGAAGGCACTGATTTCCAGATGTATGTTTGGAGGTCAGTGCTTTTTGTTATGCCTTCAATGCGCAGCTGCCAGTCTCTGCAGTCAACTTATGAGAAAAATTATAAGAGTTTTTTGCCATCAGCTTTTTTTGACTCCAAGTAAATTATGGAAAGAAAAAATGCATGATTTTTTGCAACTAGCTTTTTCGAACCCTAAGTACATATTGTAAAGAAAAAGTCTTGAGATTTTAGGCAGGCAAGATAAGTGAGACCACAATATATATGTAAGCGAATATATTGGTCAGATGAAAGAGAGGAGAGAATAGGATGCAAGCAAAAGAAATGGTGAAAAAACTCGCGGACAATTATGAAACATTGGTAATGGTAATGAATCGACATCCAAGTTCAATGTCACGATTAAAAAATCTTCTGATAGCAGAAGGCGTGTCAGAAACTTCTGCACGAAGAAAAATTGCAGACTTGGATACAGAATCAGGATGCATGGTGGTGGAAGAATATGGAAGTCTTAGGCTTAATCAGAAATTGATTTCACAAATGATTATGCAAATACAAAGTGAGTTGAAAATTCCTAATTATTTTGAGGAGGAGTACAAAGCAAAAGTGGTGGCATTGGAACACAAAATAGGACAGTTGGAACAGGGAAATATGAAAGAACTCGACGCATTGAAATCAAAAAATAAGAAGAAGGATGAAGTTATTGAAAACTTAAAAAAGAGTGCGGAGGAACAGAAGGCATCATATGAGTGGAGTCGTAGATTTGATAGAGATCGTTATCTTGAAGTGTCTGGAAAACTAAAAATGGCGGAAGAAAAAATTACTCGTATGAAAAAAGGCATATTTTCGTATTTTATGGTTTGCTGGGAAGATTATAGAGCGGCGAGATTAGAAAAGAGACGTATCAAGCGAGAAGCGAAAGCACGTCAAAAACATTATGAGGAGCTTGAAAGAAAATGGGAAAAAGAGAGAAAAGAAAAAGAGAAAAAGAAATCTAGTAAACAGAACGGATACGTATCTGTGAATAAGTGGTAGGAGGGATAGAAATGAGCAAATATATGTATGAATATACGAAGATGCCACCATATTTACCGATGCCACGTTTTTTGTTGAATTGTCCAATTAGTAGCACCGCAAAACTGTTGTATATACGGATGCTGGGAAAGTCACAGTTGTCACAAAAGAATGAGTGGTTTGATGAGCAGGGGAGAGTCTATTTTATTTATCCTATCCATCAAATAGCAGTAGATATGGATAAGAGCGAGAGTACTATTAAGACGGTTGTTAAAGAGCTGGTGGATGCAAATTTGTTAGAGAAAATTCCGGAAGGACGAGGTCATCCTAATAAACTATATATTTTATTTCCGGACGAAGAAGACGGGCAGAAATCCGGCGTCGGAAAATCGCCCTCACTAGGTCGGAAAACTGTCCAAAACCATGGCGGAAAACTGACTACTAGTAAATATATAAGTAACAAGAGAAATAATCTATTAAGAGATTACGATTACGATGAGAAGGAGAGTTTGTAATTATGGATAAAGAAAGAGAAATTTATATTGGTGAAGACGGATTAGAGCATTGTTCGGTATGTAAGGAGCCTTTGATTGTGTTGTTCCCAGAACGCTTGCAACATGTTGTTGGATTGAAGTCGCACCCAAGATGGTGTGCTTGTCAGAGAGCAGAATTTGATAGTGAAGAACATGAACGTAAAGACCGCGAGCATAGGAACGAAGTGGAGAAGAATACATCGGTGTGTTTTCCTGAACGCGCTATGGCTGAATGGAGCTTTGAAAATGATAATGGTTCTAACCCGTGTATGAAATATGCAAAGCAATATGTTGAGAAATGGAATGAAGTATATAAGAAAGGGTTGGGATTGCTTTTATGGGGCGATGTTGGTACAGGAAAGAGCTATATGGCTGCCTGTATTGCCAATGCATTACTTCAGCAGGAGAAGAAAGTGCTTATGACTAATTTTGCTACGATTAGCAATGGAATATATGCTTCTGCCGATAAGAACGCATACATAGAAGCTATCTGTAGTTATGACCTGCTTATCATTGACGATTTGGGTTCGGAACGAAGTTCTAGTTATATGATGGAGAATGTATTTCAAGTAATTGACAGAAGAGTTTGCTCTGGCAAACCAATGATTATTACAACCAATTTAACAGTGCAGGAAATGAGAGAAACACAGAACTTAGATGAGAAGAGAATTTACGATCGAGTGCTCGAATACTGTCAGCCGATTTGTGTAAAAGGCGAGAATTATCGTAGAGAAAAAAGCAAGCAAAATAGAAGCGAATTTGAGCAGATTTTTCAAGGATAAATTGTCGCTTACATATGTTAAAAAGTTAGGTCTAACTTGAGAATCGGTCTCATAGTATTGAAAAAGAAAGACAAGCAAGAGAAGGAGGTGGAGATTCCGCTTGAAACAGAGAAAATTGAATTATCGCTTTCATAATCCGAATTCGGCGGAGGATACCGCTGACTTCTTGTGTAAGCTTTTGATTGAAGCAAACGCAGGCAAGGTGGAACGTGCGATTGAAGAAGCTGCATCAAGGTGTGCAGAGGAAAGTGAGTACATAGCAGAGCCGGAGGATAAAGAAGTGGTGGAAGAACCGGTGAATATAAGACGGAGAAGAGCAAGGTAGAGATGCCTTGCTTTTTCTGTGAGTGAAAAATAAGAAATAGGAACTAAAATGTTTTTTGAGAAATTTAATTTGTTTTTGAGTTGCTAGAAAGAAAATGAAAGGAACTCAAATTATTTTACATAAAATTTAACATCCTATTTGAGTTCGTGAATATTTTTAGGTTACGGATTTTCTGCGAAAAAGAATACGTGTTAATTGAAAAGATTTATGAGTTTTTAAGAATAAACACAATTAAATGAGAAAAAATCACATCTAGATGTTGAATTTTATAAAAAATAGCATATAATAGAGAGTAGAAAAGAAGGCGAGGTAGCAATTATGTTAATACAATTCAATTTTAAAAATTTCAAATCATTTAGAGAAGAAGCTACATTAGATTTATCTGCAGCTAAGATGACAGAGTTTTCTGACAGAGTTGTAACTATTGGTAGTGAGAAGATATTGCCGGTTGCTGCCATTTATGGTGCAAACGCAAGTGGAAAGTCAAATATATATAATGCGTTTGAGTATATGTCAGACTATGTTGCTGAATCGTTCAGATATGGCGGTGAAGAGGAAAAGTTTGAACAGTTCAGACCTACTCCTTTCCTCTTTGATTCTACATCTGCCGATGCGGAATCGAGTTTTGAGGTGTATTTTACATTGCCGGGAGATAAGGCTGAAAAGACATATAATTATGGTTTTTGCATCAATAAGGAAGGTGTAACAGAAGAGTGGTTAAATGTGAAGGCAAAGACAGCTCGAAAGTATAACACTGTATTTTATCGTGGAACATCTGACGAAGAGCTAGATTTGTCTGGTTTCCCTAAGAGTAGTAGGGATAATATTCAGGTTGCATTGGAAAAGCAGGTTCTGATTATTTCCTTGGGTGCAAAATTAAAGATTGGTAAGTGCAAGGATATTAGAGATTGGTTCTTGGCAAATGAGTTTGCTGATTTTGGAGATCCTGTTACAAACTTCTTCCTATCTCGTAGATTGCCAAAGGGATTTGTAGAGGATAAGAATGTTCAACAAAAGGTTGTAGAATATTTTGCATCCTTTGATGAGCATATCAGAGATTTTAGAGTAGAAAAGGTTCCGGGTGATGGAGACTCCAAGGATGAAAGTTTTAAAATCAACGCTCTTCACAAGAAGATAGATTCTGATGAAATGGCAGAGATTCCTTTAAGTTTAGAGTCTGCAGGAACATTAAAGATGTTTGCCTTGTATCCGGAACTACAGGAAGTATTGGAAAAGGGAAGTGTATTCTTTATTGATGAATTGAATGCACGTTTGCATCCTTTACTTGTAAGAAACTTCTTGCTCACTTTTTTGAATCCGGAAATAAATAAGAATCACGCACAGCTCATTTTCACAACACATGATACATGGCAGTTGTCAAATCAGTTGTTACGACGTGATGAAATCTGGTTTGTGGAAAAAGATGAAAGAGGTGTTTCTTCACTGTATTCATTGGCTGATTTTGTAGATGAAGATGGTGTTCGCATTCGTAAGGATGAAAGTTATGAGAAGAATTATATGGTTGGAAAGTATGGTGCAATTCCTATGCTTAAAGCATTAGATATCTTTAAGGATGCACTTGTTCAAGTGCCTGAAGGAACTGGCTTATCACCTCAAAAGAAGGAGGATTAAGCATGGCGAAAAAAGATAGAACAGGTAATAGAAAACCACGAGAGTATAAGAAACAATTTAAGGTTCCGGAATTAGGGTACTATTTAATTGTCACAGATACAGAAGCTACAGAACGTTGTTTCTTTAACGGACTTCATCAAGCATTGCCAGAAGAGGTTAGAAATAAACTTGTTATTAAGGTTGTTGAAACAAAGACTCGAGCTATGATTGATAAATGTCAGGAACTTACGGCATATGAAGCACAGTACCGTATTCCATGGATTGTGTTTGATAGAGATCAGGTACAAGGATTTGATGATATTATCGCCGAGGCAAAGAGAAAAGACATTGAAGTGGGCTGGTCCAATCCATGCTTTGAAATTTGGATGTACGCCTACTTTGGTGCGATGCCGGCAATTCAAGATTCTTGGACATGTTGTTCAGAGTTCGGAAGAGTATATGAAAGCAAAACAGGACAGAAGTATTCTAAGGCAGATGAAAAGATGTACGGAAAGCTTTGTATGGCAGGTAATGAGGAAAAAGCGATACAGATAGCACAGCAGAAGTTGGAGCAGTGTGAAAGAGAAGGGAAAACGAAACCATCAGAGATGTGTCCAGCGACGACGGTGCATAGGCTGGTGGGAGAGATTAGAGGAAAGAGTGGTATTGTATGAGTAACAGAACAATATGGAATGTGATGAAAACATACAACGAAGAAGGTGTTTATTATCAAGTATTACCGTATAATGTGCATGTAATTTATGATATTCTGAGGTCAAGGGGAGGCGGACTTTTGGCTGTAATAAAATTTTTGCGAAATAGTCGATGGTCAGAAGCGAAGGCATGTAGATTGGCTAAGGAAAAGAATGGTTTACTCAAGGTAAGATAAAAGACAGTTATTATATTTTTTCGGCAAGGAGTGAAATATGGTATCACCAGATAAAGTACAGAGTGAAGCAAAGAAAAGAGAAAATGAAAATTTTAAGTTTAGAACTTATTTAAAAGGACATGCAGATGAAGAGGAATTGGATTCACAGTTTCTTCGTTTGCATAATGAGTTGTTTGCAGATTATGACTGCAGCAAGTGCAGGAATTGTTGTAAAATGTACAAGTGCAGCATACCCGAAGAGGATATTGAAAAAGATGCGGAGCATTTAGGCATCACGGCAGATCAGTTTATTGAGTTCTTTTTAGAAAAAGCACAGTTTGATGTAGGATACCAGACAAAGCATAAACCATGTGATTTCCTAATGGAAGATGGGAACTGTAAGCTGGGAGATTGCAGACCGGATAACTGTAAAAAGTATCCATACACGAATCAACCAGAACGATTATTTAGTCTGTTTGGTTTCTTAGATACGGTAACCATATGTCCGGTAGCCTTTGAAATATATGAAAGACTAAAGAAGGAATATGGATTTAAAATACACAGATAAGTTGAAGCACGGAGGAAAAGAACATGTCTATGAGAAAAGTTCTTTATGGACCAGAAGGCATTACATTAGCACATATAATGAAATTGTATGATAAACAGAGTCTTTTGTATTATGCGAGTGATTTGCAGATTCGTAGAGTGTCGGGGTTGAAAAAAGATGAATTAGCTGAAAAGATTGCAAATGAATTGCTTGCTCCATCTGTAATGAAAAGAAGAATTGCAGTATTTTCACCGGAAGAGAGAATTCTGTTTGAACGTGCCATTGAGAGTCCGTTTGTTCCATCAGAAGAGGAACGAGATAGTGCATATGCATTGCGCGAGAAGGACTATGCCTTTATGAATAAAAAAGATGAACTCAATGTGCCAGTGGATGTTGCAAAAGCATATAAAAAACTGAATACACCAGAGTTTCGGCAGTATGCGAAAAAAATGTCATGGCTTGCGCAGTGTCTCTATTTTGGAGAAAACTTCTATGGCGTTTTTGATAAAGATGTTTTGCTTGAGATGTACAATGTAAGAAAGGGATATCACATTTCTTATGAAGAATTAGAACGCATGTGTAATGAATTTCCACAGGATTTGACAGAGTGTCACTTGGAAGAGGGACAAAAGTATATAGTTGTTAATTATTTAGCGAATGGTGGTAGATGCAAAGAGTTGTTGGAGGTTCAAAGAGGGAAAGATTTTTATATTCCAAGTTCAGACGAGGTGTTGGATTATAGCAAGAATTTGTATTTATCTAAGGAACCGGTGTATCAAAAACTTAGGGAATTCTTCCAAAAGGAAATAGGGTTGTCATATAAAGATGCGGATGATGAAACAGCCGAGATTTGGGAAAAGATTCAAGATAATGTGGATTTTCAGGATATGTTTGGATATTTTCTTGATTTATATGGTGAAGAATTAACAGAAAGCAAATTGGAAAAACTTGTAAATCTTTTACAGAATGCCAATAATCATACGCGTATGCAGATTCATAGAGGACATACACCGGATGAGATTTTACAGAACGATATTAGAATGGGATATTATACTCAGCCACCGGTTATAGTTCCAGGAAGTACGAATGCAGCTAATATGTTGAAAACAGCATCTGCTGAATTGGCTGCAATGGGAGTGAAGGTGGACTTTGCTAGCAATATTACTGTGGTTTCAGAGGGTAAAAATCAGAAGAAAATATATCCAAATGATTCGTGTCCATGCGGTTCGGGAAAGAAATATAAGAAATGTTGTGGAAGGTAAAATAACTATGTTTTCATATGAAGAATACGAATTTGAGTGTCAGAAACAAATGAAAAGAAATGAAATGTTTCTTGAGGTTTTTGAAAAAGATTTAATTGATATAGGTTTGAATGCAAAGACAGTTAGAAAACATTTATTTAATGTGGATTTTTACATTAACACCTATTTATTGCGTGAAGAACCGCTAGAGATGGAGCAAGGTTGTATAAAGATTGATATGTTTTTGGGGTATTTCTATATTCGAAAATGTATGTGGTCTACGCCAGGAAACATAAAAACAACAGCCACAAGTATAAAGAAGTTTTATAAGAGTATGCTTGAACATGGGTATGTTGAGAAGACGGATTATAATTTTTTATGCTCGGAAATCAAAGAAAACATGGTAGAGTGGCAAGCAGATTGTGAGAGATTTGATTCGGGACATGGTTATTATTAATAGCTAGTTCATTGTGGGCTTGGTTAAGAATTATATGTTAACCAAGCGTTAGACGAGTTCTAGACAAGATGTATTTATTTGCGCAATTGATGTATGACAAGGAATTATTTGTGAGATAATAGTTCCTTGTTTTTTTATACAAATAGAGTATAATAGTCGTAACAGAACGCAACAACTCTAACAGAAAGGTGGTTAAACATGAACATAGCAGCATATTGCCGAGTTTCCACAGATAAAGAAGACCAGCTCAATAGTTTAGAGACTCAGAAAGAGTTTTTCTTAGAATATACAAAACGTACAGGAGACAACCTTATTAAATTATATGCAGATGAAGGTATTTCCGGAACCAAAATCAAGAACCGTAAGGAATTTCAGCGTATGCTTGCAGACGCTGAAAAAGGATTATTTGATATGGTTGTGGTAAAAGATATTTCTCGTTTCGCCAGAAACACGGTTGACTTATTACAGAGTGTTCGCAAGTTAAAATCACTGGGCATTGAGACACAGTTCCTTACTGCCAATATGACCAGCATGGGCAATTCTGAATTCGTATTAACCATCTTTGGTGCATTGGCGCAGGAAGAAAGTGCCAACACATCTAAGCGTATCAAATTCGGCAAGAAGATGAATGCAGAAAAAGGTCGAGTTCCAAACATTGTTTATGGATACGATAAGACTATTGGTGACTATTTCAATCTGTCCATAAATGAAGAGGAAGCAAAGGTTATTCGTCAGATGTACAAGTGGTACACAGAAGAAGGCTTTGGTGGAGCCAAAATTGCAAACATGCTTAATGAACGTGGAGTGAAAACCAAGCGAGGAAATAATTGGAGTCAGAATTCCGTATGCCGTATTTTGACCAATGAGATATACATCGGAAAGATTATCAACGGAAAAGAGGAAGTTTCAGATTTCCTTACCGGACAGAGAAAAGAAAAAGATGAATCAGAATGGTTGGTAACAATTCGTCCGGAACTTCGCATTATTGATGATGAGACTTTTGACAGAGCACAGGAAATTTTAAAAGGTCGTCACGATTCATTTAAGATGACTCACGAACGTCAAAGCAACAAACATTTATTTTCTACATTGATTAAATGTAAGGAGTGTGGCTGGTCGTTCCGTAGAACAGTTCGTCAATACAAGAATACTTATATTCGTTGGGTGTGTTCTGGTCACAATGGTCGTGGTGCAGATAGCTGTCCGAATGCAATCACAGTAGATGAAGAAGAATTAATCCAAGTATTGCAGGAGTACTTTCAGGATGTGCTCAGCAAAAAGAAAAAGGTAATTGACCATGTGATCAAAGAGTTCCAACGTGTCTACAAAGCAAAAGACGAAAATGTGGAATATGAAAAAGAATTAACTACAGAGTTAAACAGACTTCGCAAGGCTCGTGAGAAATATATGGATATGTACACCGACGATTTGATTTCCAGAGAGGAATTGAATGAGAAAATCGGTGGCATGAGAAAAGAGATTGATAGATTGGAAAATGAACTGAAGATGGTATCGTATAATCTGACAAAGGGAGAACAGTTAGAAGCAATTCTAAACAGCACCTTCAAAGAGATGGAAGATATCACAGATGTTCATGAAATGACCAATACACAGTTAAAGCGTCTTATCAATAAAATCGAAGTGGACAAGGATGGTAACGTAGACATTTACTTACGTCTTATCGGTGACTTGGGTTTAGACGAAACTGTTTTGATTGATGGATACGAAAACACAGAGGGAAACGAAGACGTCCATCAAGAAGAACAGTCTAAAATAAGCAAGAAAACAACCCCAACCAAAACCGTTCCAAATCGTTACAACCATACATAAGGATTGCACAGAAAGATTAGTGCAGGTCAATCCAGCTCTTGCCAGCGAAGTACGCAGGGTATTAGATGTAAACAAATCAGAGCGTCATATCCGTGGCGGTCTTGCAACCAAGGATAAATATCTCCGTGAAAAAAGACATTAAAATGTAATTCCGCGTCCCTGATTTGGAAAAATCAGGGCAGCCGCGCAGTCTGCCAAAAAGATGAGAACAAGAATGGTATTTGCACGGTAGCGGATTCTTGCAGGAATCCGCAGCCAAAGCTTTGTGATGAAATTGCTGACATAGCAAACCCAAAGCATTCCGGCAAACCCAAAGCCAAGCACAGACCACAGGCAGATATAGCCATGAAAATTGAGAAGCATACCATCATAATTCCAATATCTAAGCCCCCAAAAGGTATCCAGTGCCCATCCACTCATCAGTTCAATGCCGCCTCCAAGTAAGGCAGACAGCAGAAAAATGATAAGCGGATGGATTTTTTTAACGTGCGTAGTAGCAAAATTGAGCGTCCCGGCAGTGTCTAAACTATCATCTGGCAGGAATTTTTTGCGGGAAGGGGAGCCAAGCAGGAAATAAAAAAGAACCGCACCAACACCATAAATTGGAAGCCACGGTCCATATAGAAATCCGCGTTTACGAAACTGTCCTTCTTTTACAAGAAAAATAAGCACTTCCCATAAAAAACCACAGACTGCTCCAAAGAAAAAGAAGAAGATAGTCTGGGCAAGATAAAACTGCCACGCCTTTTCTTTTTTTACGGAAAAAAGTTTATGGAAATCCGGAAGTAGTACATTTTGTTTCATAAGTATCTCCTGTGCTGATGTTATTTTGAGGGGAACGCCGGAAGCAATGTGCAACCAATATCATGATATAGTTTCCCGGAAAAACAAAAAGTTATGCCCATAGGAAGGTTGATTTGACGCACTTTTTTTGATGAAAGTGACAAAAATTCGGACAAACTGAAAAACGCCTTGTAAAGCAGGAAAACGTACCTTATAATAAGAATAATTAGGTAACATGGGTAAAAAGCGTGTTGCTGCATAATACACATAAATAGGAGGAAATAGGTCAATTATGAGCATGGAAAACAATTTTTTCCAGGAAAAAGTAATTGTTATTGATTTTGGCGGTCAGTACAACCAGTTAGTTGCAAGACGTGTCAGAGAATGTAACGTTTACTGTGAAATATACTCTTACCGTACAGACATTGAACAGATTAAAGCAATGAATCCAAAGGGTATTATTCTTACTGGCGGACCAAATAGCTGCTACGAAGCAGATTCACCAACTTATACAAAGGAATTATTTGAACTTGGCATTCCGGTTCTTGGACTTTGCTACGGTGCACAGTTAATGATGCACGTTTTAGGTGGAAAGGTAGAGAAAGCACCAGTTCGTGAATATGGTAAAACAGAAGTAATGGTGGATACAACTTCTCCATTATTTGCAAATGTTAGCCCAACAACAATCTGCTGGATGAGCCATTTTGATTACATTTCACAGGTTGCACCAGGCTTTAATATTGTAGGACACACTGCAGACTGTCCAGTTGCAACCGCAGAAAACCGCGAGAAAAATCTTTATGCAATCCAGTTCCATCCGGAAGTTCTTCACACGCAGGAAGGAACACAGATGCTCCACAACTTCGTACGTGGCGTATGTGGCTGTGCAGGAACATGGAGAATGGACTCCTTTGTGGAAACAGCCGTACAGGATATCCGTGAAAAAGTTGGAAATGGTAAAGTTTTATGTGCTCTTTCTGGTGGTGTTGATTCTTCTGTTGCAGCAGTTATGCTTGCAAAGGCAATCGGCGACCAGTTGACTTGTGTATTCGTAGACCATGGTCTTCTTCGTAAAGATGAAGGCGATGAAGTAGAAGAAGTTTTCGGACCAAACGGCCCTTACAAATTAAACTTTGTCCGTGTCAACGCTCAGGAGCGTTTCTACGGCAAGCTTGCCGGAGTTACAGAGCCGGAAGCAAAACGTAAAATCATCGGTGAAGAGTTCATCCGCGTATTCGAGGAAGAAGCAAAGAAAATCGGTGCAGTAGACTTCCTTGTACAGGGAACCATTTATCCAGACGTTGTAGAAAGTGGACTTGGCGGAGAATCTGCCGTTATCAAATCCCACCACAACGTAGGAGGACTTCCTGACTGTGTTGATTTCAAAGAAATCATCGAGCCACTTCGCAACCTTTTCAAAGACGAAGTGCGTAAAGCAGGTCTTGAGCTTGGCATCCCAGAGAAGTTAGTCTTCCGTCAGCCATTCCCAGGCCCAGGTCTTGGAATCCGTATCATCGGTGAAGTAACAGCGGACAAGGTTCGCATCGTACAGGACGCTGATGCCATCTACCGCGAAGAAATTGCAAAAGCCGGCTTAGACAGAACCATCGGCCAGTACTTCGCAGCACTTACTAACATGCGTTCTGTAGGTGTTATGGGTGATGAAAGAACTTATGACTACGCAGTAGCCTTAAGAGCTGTGAATACCATCGACTTTATGACAGCAGAAGCTGCTGAGATTCCATTCGACGTGCTTCAGACTGTAATGAGCAGAATTATTAACGAGGTGCGGGGAGTCAATCGTGTATTCTATGATTTGACAAGTAAGCCACCTGGAACGATTGAGTTCGAATAAGAGCCACAAGTCTTGGAACCCGCTAAATAAGCGGCTTCCGAGACTTTTTCTTTTGCTCTGCTACTAATTTGCTACTAATAGCAGCTACTCTTTTTCTGCCGTTTTCAGTTGATTGTCATTAACTTTAATAGCAAGAAACCCTGATGACTGCGGGATTTCTTCTATATGATCTTTCTTTGTGGCATCTGGATGATTTTCCCTGATGCGGTATTTGGTGGTACTAACGCAGGTCCGAGCTGAGGTCGGATTGTTACATCTGAGCCGTTGTCCTGAGTCTGCGGCACTTCACATGTGATACCTGTTGCTTCAAGCAGAGGGTTATCAGATGGTGGTTCAGGTGTTGGCGAATCTGTCGCCTGCAATGATTCCAGACTATGCACAAGCTCCTGCTGTTTATGTGGGAACAGATGAGAGTATGTGTTAAGTGTTGTGGATACTTTCTCGTGTCCGAGCCTGTCTGCTAACATCAAGGCATCACAGCCCTGATTAATAAGTAAGCTGGCGTGCGAATGCCTGATATCATGGATTCGTATCTTCTTTACACCTGTAATTTTGCAGCCCCTTATCATCTCGTGTGAGAGATATGATTTTGTTACCGGGAACAGCCTTTCGTCTGTATCAAGCATATATCTTGACTGGATATAGTCTGATAGCTCCTGGCAGAGAAAATCAGGAATTGGAATCTTTCTCTTGCTTTTTCTTGTCTTAGGTGATGTAAATACATCCTTTCCACCTATCCGCTGATATGTTCTGTTGATGGATATTATCTTGTTATCAAGGTCAATATCAGCAGGTGAGAGAGCAAGCAATTCACCTTCTCGCATACCCGTCCAGTACAGAACTTCAAAGCATATATACGATAGCAGCTTATCTTTTACACCTTCACGGAAAGCAATATATTCATCGTAAGTCCAGTAATCCATTTCCTCAGCCTTCGCTTTTCCAATGGTGCCTGCCTTGCCGCAGGGATTGGTGTTGAGATCATAGAACCGCTTGGCATAATTGATGATGCTGTTAAGCTCCGTATTAATCTTTTTCAGATAGGTCTGGGAGTAATTATTCGGCGAACTCATAAGCTTCGCCTGCCATCTTCGTACATCAGAGGCTTTGATTTCATTTATCGGTTTGTTACCGAAGAATGGAAGAATATGCGTCTGTAGTACCGTCTTTTTTGTCAGAAGAGTTGACTGCTTAAGTCTTGCAGCCATATCCTCCATATAAATTTCATAGAGGTTTTGAAATGTCATGTCAGGATTGGCAGACTGCTTTTCCAGAAAATCCCTTTCAAATCCTAAAGCTTCCTTTTTGGTGGTGAAGCCTCTTTTCCACTTCTGTTTCTTGATTCCCTGCCAGTTCGTATAATAGAACTTGGCGAACCATTTACCAGTTTTTTCATCTTTGTAAGCTGGCATAAATATCATCTCCTTTTTGTAAAATTGTTGTGCAATCATCAAAAGGCTATGATATAATCTACTTGTTCAGGGTGATTATAAAGCCTTCGGGTCAATCACTTACATAGCTTCGGTCATTCCTTTTGCGAGAAGGAGTGTGCCGGAGCTTTTTCTTTACTAAAGGTGTAAGTCTGCAATTATTCAGTTTTTGAATCGGCTTCATTATCCAGTCTGGAATCCTTATAATATGCCAACATATCTGATTTCCATGAATCAAACTTTTCTTTTGAAATTTTTCCTGTCTGAAGCATATTCTTCTTTGCTATCCAGTTTTCCATAAAGAGACAGAAGTCTGCATCATATTTTCCATTGCCTTTGCCATTAACCTTGATCCCGGCAGTCCATTCGGGATTTTCAGGAGGTTTGGTGTTGGTCAGCTCAAATGAAAAATCAGTAAGTTCAGTTATGGCAAAGAGAGCATTGATTACATCTGACATAGTGTGGAATTCATATGCCGGATATTCAGCGGTCGTATTATCTTTTGGAGTATTAGTATCTTTTGCAAATAAAAGCTCCTGCCATGGAACATTTAATTCATTAGCAATCTGCTTTAAAACATCTATCTTTAATAGTATTTCACCAGATTCATATTTCTGGATAGTACGTTCTGATTTCCCCAGACGCTGTGCAAACTCCTTTTGCGTGATCTTCTGTGCCCTGCGCTGCTTCTGTATTGCCTTTCCGATTTCCTCAGGAGAAGACATAGTAAGTTTAATGGAATCAGAGAAAGCCATTCTGTTCACCCTCCTTTATATGAAATAGTCCGTTATAAAGATGCGTATCAGATTGATGTTAAATGAAATACGTATCAGTAAGTGACTTATTTATGATTGTATGATTACTTTATCATAAATAAAAACGAATTGCAAGTGCGTAATTATAAAAAGTTCTATTGACAAATTTTGAAAAGGATATTAAGATAAACACGAACTATAAATACGGAATAAATAAAGAACAGGATAGTAGCTTTGTGAAAACACGTATTTAAAATAACAATTTATGAAAGGAGGAGCTGCATGAAAGGTATAAAGGAAGCATTCATAGATGCAGGAGAGATAAGCCAGATGCTTGGTATCGGGATGACAAAGGCATATGCAATTATAAAGGAATATAATGCAGAGCTTGAGGCAAAAGGCTATTTCACCATGCGGGGCAAATGCCCACGGAAGTACTTTGAACAGAAAATCTATGGCTACGAAGATTATTACAATCCGGATTATGAGCCGCAGCGTAACAGTAGCAAGGTTGCAGAAGAAAAGGATTATGAAACTGCAGTTGGGGATTCTGTGATAAGTGAACAGGATGAAGTGGATATACAGCCTGAAACAAAGGGATTGCCGGGAGATGGTGCTGAGATAGCAGAAAATGTGATGTCGGATGCAGATGTAATGGTAAAAGAGACAACTAAATAAGCGAAACCAGTGTGGGGGCAAAAAGCGCCTCCAAAACGTGCAAATGGGGGCAGTAAGCGCCCCCAAAACCACAAAGTGGGGGCAGAAAGCGCCCCCGCACAAATCAGAGCCGAAAAAGTGTGGAGGCAAAAAGTGCCGTCAAAATGGAAAAGTGGGGGCAAAAAGCGCCGTCAAAACAGCAAAGTGACGGCAAAAAGCGCCACCACTCAGATAAGCGAGAAAAAAGTTATGGTGGCGGAAAGTGCCGTCAAAATGGAAAAGTGGTGGCGGAAAACGCCACTAAAACAGTAAAGTGATGGCAAAAGGCGCCACCACTTTTAAATCAGGTGGAACTTTAGCCACCATATCAGTAATTGTGGTGGTACATTAACCACCACATATCATATACAGGGTGCAGGTGCTCCTGCCAAGACGAAAAATTATGTAAACGCTGATGCGTTTATATTTTTTCGGGAAAAGGTCCGACCTTTTCCCCATCTTGCAAAACCTATAAGCAGAACTTTTAGAAAGGATGAAAAAAGCAATGGTACAGATAAAAAGAGATTGGTTTGATACAGAATTTGGAAATTACGAAAGGGGAAAAACGTATGGCAGATGGAAAGAGAAGATACAAGTCTGACAGGAAAGATTATAAGATATCGGTGAAGCTGTCAGAGAAAGATATGGATATTCTGAAAGCGGCACTTAAGCGAACAGGAATGACAGCAAGTGCCTATATAAGAGAATTAATTCGGACAGGCGGCAACATTGATACAAGTTATCCAGAGGACAGGGCAAAAATAATTCGTGTTATTGCAGGTATTGCAAATAATATTAATCAGGCGGTAAAGCTTGGCAATTCACAGGGAAGATTGTATTACAGCGATATTGATAAATTGCAGAACAGTCTGGATGATGTAAAGAAAACATTCGGGGAGGTGCTGGAAGTATGGCGATTACAAAGATCTTAAATATAAAAGAGTCAGAAGGTAGAAATCCAGCATCACACCTAAAGAATGCTTTGGAATATATCCAGAATCCGGATAAGACAGAAGAATGTGTACTGGTGGGCGGTATTAACTGCCTGCCGGATACGGCATTTGAGCAGATGGAGGAGACAAAGAATATATTTCATAAGACAGGTAAAAGACAAGGCTATCATGTGATTATATCGTTTTCGCCGGAAGAAAAAGTAACTGCGGAACAGGCAATGTACGTCCTGGAACACTTTGCGAAGGCTGTACTTGGCGATGATTATGAAGCTGTGTATGCAGTCCATACTGACAGGGAACATATGCATGGGCATCTGATCTGGAACAGTGTCAGCATGACAACCGGCAAGAAATACAATTCACCTAAAAGCAACTGGAAGAACCATCTCCAGCCTATTACAAATAAATATTGTGATGAACTGGGGCTTGCTATCATGCCGGCAGAGTACAGCAGGAATCCGAAAAATATCAGCAGGGACAAGTGGGAAAGAGAAATGTCAATGAAAGAGATAATTCTCAGGGATGCAAAAATGTGTGCGTATGCAGCCGGAAATGTGGAGCATTTTAAATATCTGATGAAAAGACTTGGATATGTATTCAAGAAAGATGCGTGGATGGAAGTGCAGGCACCGGGATTTCGGTATTATCATAAACTGGCAAAGCTGGACGAGATGTTTTCAGAAGATATGCTAAGGCATCATGTGGATATGCCCTGGATGGTAAAGCCTTACTTTTATTCGTCGGATATCAGGGGATTGCACAGGGCGAAGCTGTCATCATTCCAGAAGAAGTTTTATGCAAAGCTATACAGATTAAGGATTGTAGAGCAGAAGCGTTTTGCAGTCGGTGGAGCAAAGTATACAGAGGATTTGAAGCGATTTCATCAGTTACAGGACGAATATCTGCTGATTGTAAATAATGACATCAAAAGTGTTGTGGATCTTGTGGATTTCATAAATGAGCAGGAAGAAAAGATTCAGCAGATTGAGGACAGACAGCATGAGATATACAGAGAAAGCTCTAGTCGGAAACGCAGTATAAAGAATGAAGAGCAGTACCGGGAATATCAGATATGGCATGTGGAAGTGCAGGAAGAACTGGACGAACTGAAGCAGGAGAAAAGGGAAATTAAGAGACAGATACAGCTTGCTGATGACATTATAAAAGAAGATTTGTATACGGCTTATTATGCGGTGTCGGGGAAGGAGGAGATTGTTGCTGACAGGGATGTTGAGATACCGGGGATGGAAGAGGATATGCTGGATGAGATAACAATAGAAGCGGTTGTTGAGCCGTATACAAATGTTGAGGTAATGAATCCTAACAATAATCAGAATGATACGTCTGTAATGCCAGATATTCGTAATGTGTCTGATGTAAATACGGCAAGAATGGATAAAGATATTACTGACGTAACAGATAAAGGTGAATATGTGGAAATTAGAGAAACTGAACCTGTGGACAAAGCTGACTGGATTGTCAGGAGAATATCAGAGCTTGGTGGTTATGAGAATGTCAGTAATTCTGTTAAGGCAGATATATTCGGATTTGATATTGCTGATGTAAGTGGAAGTATAAGACTGTTCTCGGATGTAATGAAAAAACTTGGAATGAAGCTGGATGGGGATGAACTTTATGAGGAGTTTCAGAGGATTTATGATGAGAGTATCGATAGAGATGCCGGTAAAGATAAGGCGGAAGATAAGATGTGGAATAGGGGCAGAGGAAGATGATTCCTCTGCCCAATATTAAATTAAGAATGGATGTATAATTGAACACTAAAGATATACTAAATACTAATAAATCATATTTAAACAGTGAAATATCAGTTGAGGGAAACAGCTGTTCGTGATATAATTACTTTGTTATTTTATACATTTTAGAATCGGAGGGAGAATATGTCTGAGACTAATGAAAAATGGTCTAATTTAGAAGAAACCGCAGAATATCTAGGTGTAACGAAAGATACCATAAGAAGTTGGATTAAAAAAACAGATATTCCTGCTCATAAGATAGGCAGACTTTGGAAATTCAAATTTTCAGAAGTGGATGAGTGGGTGAAAAGCGGAAAAAGTGCATTATAGAATAGAAAGTAGAAAAGAAAATGATAAATACAGAATTACATAATGGAGATTGTCTTGAGTATATGAAAAAAATACCAACATCTTCGATTGATTTGATAATAACAGATCCACCATATAATTTAGGAAAGTTTATGGAGGAGAGAGATACTAATTTAGTTAAAATGCGGGATAATTTTTTTGGGGCTGCAGGATGGGATGATTTAGATTATAAAGAATGGAAAAAATCTATGAATAAATTTTTTCATCAAGCATCAAGAGTTTTGAAGGATGGTGGTTCAATAATTGTATTTATGGCGATAATAAAGGTTGAGACAATAATACAATTAGCACAAAAACACGGACTGTATTATAAGACAACTGGTATATGGCATAAGTCTAATCCAATGCCAAGAAATATGAATTTGCATTTTGTTAATTCGACAGAATCGTGGATATATTTTACTTATAAAACAAAGACAGGGACATTTAACAACAACGGAAAAGTATTGCATGACTTTATTGAAACATCTGTTACATCAAACAGCGAAAAAAAATATGGAAAACATCCAACGCAGAAACCGGAAGCTTTAATGGAACATTTTGTTAAGGTGTTGTCAAATGAAAATGATACAATTCTGGATCCTTTTATGGGAAGTGGAAGTGTTGGTGTGTCAGCTGTAAAAAACAATAGGAATTTCGTAGGAATCGAGTTAGATGAAAATTACTTTAATATAGCTATATCTAGGATTAAAGAGGTAAAGAAAGATGAAATATAAGGTTATAGATTTATTTGCTGGAGTTGGTGGAATGTCATTAGGTTTTGAAATGGCAGGGTTTGATGTGGTTCTTGCCAATGAATACGATAAAGATATTGCAACTGCATATAAAAAGAATCATAGTTCTACTAAAATGATAAATGAAGATATAACCAAACTTGATTTGCAATCAGTATTTGAACAATATAAAGGTAATATTGACGTTATAATAGGCGGTCCGCCATGTCAGGGTTTTTCGCAGAAAGGAAAGAGAAAAACAATACATGATGAACGTAATTTCTTGTTTAAATATTACGTTAAAGTGGTGGATTTAGTAAAACCTCAATATTTTGTAATGGAAAATGTGCCTAATTTATTAACTGCTGAAAAAGGATATTTTAAGCGAGAAATAGAAGAATTATTTTCAAAAATGGGGTACATTCTAGATGCTGGTGTATTAAATGCAGCGGATTATGGAGTTCCGCAAAATCGAAGACGTGCCGTCATTATTGGAAAAAAGACAAATGAAGAAAGGGTAAACTTGCTGCCTAAACCGGTTAATAAAAAAGTTTCAGTATGGGATGCAATAAGTGATTTAGCATATCTTAATTCTGGTGAGGGTGATGAAATTCAGGATTATAAATTCGAAGCCAGAAGTGAATATCAAAAGAAGATGAGAATGAATTCAAATAAATTGCTTAATCATAAAGCAACTAATCATTCGAAGCTTGCATTAGAACGCTTAGCCCTTGTTCCACCAGAACAGGGAAAGGAATGTTTACCAGAGGAACATTTAACAAAATCAATATATAGTGGTACTTGGTGCAGAATGCAAAAAGATGATGTTTCTGTAACAATTACAACAAGATTTGATACTCCGTCATCAGGTAGATTTACACATCCATATTTGAACAGGGCAATTACAGTGCGCGAAGCAGCAAGAATACAGTCATTTCCTGATACTTTTGAGTTTGTTGGACCAAAGGTTTCACAGATGAAACAAGTAGGAAATGCGGTACCACCGCTATTGGCTAATAAGATTGCCGATTCAATATTAAATGACATAACATAGGAGCTTCCTGTATAATTAAAAATGTAGAGGATTCCAAGAAAGAAGGTTGAGAAAAAAATACCTCAGTGTAAAATAAGATTACTGACTTTGCACGGTTAGTAAAAAATCTTATTATACAGAGAGGTATCTAAAATGAAGTATAACACACAAAACAGTAAAATTGCATCAATAACAGAAAAAACTTTGATTGTTGGTATTGATGTTGGTAGTCAAGTGCATTATGCAAGAGCATTTGATTGGCGTAATTACGAGTATTCAAGAAAACCATTTGCATTCAGCAATGATGAAGAAGGTTTTATGGCGTTTAAGAACTGGATGGATGAAATTGCTGAAAATCACGACAAAGAGGTAGTGCTCCCAGGCATGGAGCCTACAGGACACTACTGGTTTGGCTTAGGAATGTTTCTACAAAACTTAGGAATGCGCCCGGTGCATGTGAATCCACATCATGTAAAAAAATCAAAGGAATTGGATGACAATAATCCGAACAAGAATGATCGAAAAGATCCGAAGACAATTGCTGCGTTGGTAAACGAAGGAAGATTTTCCTATCCATATATTCCATCAGGAATCTATGCGGAAATAAGAAATCTTTCAAATTTAAGATTCCAGACACAGGAAGAAATAACTCGAATCAAAAATCGAATTGCACGTTGGTTTAGCATTTACTTTCCAGAATACAAGGATGTTTATGGGAATCTTGATGCCGTAAGTGGAATGATGATTTTAAAGCAGGCACCATTGCCGGGGGATATCGTAAGACTTGGAGTTGATGGAGTGAATAAAATATGGCGAGATGCGAAGCTGAGAGCAGTAGGAATTAAGAGGGCAAAGACCCTGGTAAATAAAGCAGAGCATAGTATCGGAAGTCAAGAAGCACCAGAAGCAGCAAGAGTAGAACTTCAGATTTTGCTTGGTGATTATGAAATGTATACTTGTCGAATGAATGATTTGATGCAGACAATAGAAGAAAAACTGTATGAGATTCCATATATAGATAAACTCTTGGAGATAAAAGGGATTGGTATGATAACAATCTGTGGATTTATTGCAGAGGTTGGAGATATAAGACGTTTTGACAATCCAAAGCAGTTACAGAAGTTGGCCGGATATGCAATCGTTAGCAATGATTCAGGAAAGCATAACGGAGAAAGTCATATCAGTTATCGTGGAAGAAAAAGGCTGCGCTATGTTTTATATGAAGCGGCAATATCGTTAATAGGAAAGAATGCAGAGTTTAAGGAAATCCATAATTATTATAGAACAAGAGAACGGAATCCATTGAAGAAAATGCAGTCGGTAATAGCGGTTGCGTGTAAGGTAATACGTATATTTTATACGATATTAACCAAGGGTGTTGCATATGACGGAACGAAAATGCTTGAAGATATACAGCGTCCGGCATTGGCACTGAATTAAAAGAAACACAGAAACCCAAGCTTGTTATCGCGGTTGAACAAAGCAATTAGGAAAGGATTGTTTTGCTCAGCCACGATAAGGGCTGACAAGAATAAAAGCTGAGTAATCGGCAAAAGTGGAAATGAGAGGTAAACGTCCGCCGCAAGGTGCTTTCATAGAAACAGTCAGTAACAAAATTTACAAAGAATGAGCCAGTAGTCGGCAGGAATATTTTCCAGAGGGCATGACCCTGCAAAGGAGCTAAGCTGACACCCTGGTTATGGATAGGTGGAACGAAGGAAGTGAGGACTCTCCAAAATGTGAGATGATCCTGGTAGACATGGGAGGTACATCACCATAGAGGGACGGGTATACACAAGGCCATTTAAAACGAAACAATCGAGACGTTTTAATTCGTGTACCCAGAAACCACTATTTTTGCACCAGATGCAGAGAAATATCCATGATGATGGCTCGTTTTACTGAGAAACAATTTAAACAAATCCCTTATTTTAAGGGAAAAAAGAATTGACTATATAGGGAGGAATGTTTAAATGAAAAGACCAAGTAATATACAGAAATTTAAACCTGTTGATCCTAAATTGGGAATTAAATCATCTTTGCCTAAATCAAAGTCTACAATTGCTCTTGTAATTTTGCTATGGTTGTCAAATGACAAAAAGTATGAAATTGAGTATTCTGAGACAGATGGCGATAAAATAACGATATCTGAGAACTGTTATGATAAATTGATACAATATTTGAGAAATAATATAGATATTAAAGGCGATTCTGAAGAAGATATCATGAATTATGTAAATGAAAACCAATTATTTCATTCACAGTTAGAGTCGCTTATTGTTGCACTTGAATTAGTGTGGAGAATTGCATCTATTAAATTTAAGGATAGTAATAAAGCGGATAGTGCAGAAAGAACTGGGAAGAAAAGATTTGAGAAAATATTATCGTATACAAATAATATTGATTTATTTGACACTTTGATTGAAAGCAATAAAAAATATTGCCAAGTATTATATGAATGGCTACAAGGAAAGAAGAATGTAGAAGATACACATTTAGAAAAACAATTGGTTAGAGTTATAAATTATCTTTCAGATGATGTTGTGTTGAAAATGTTAGACAATAATCAGAACGTATATTTTAATATGACATCCGTGTATGAAGCTATGACACAAAAAACAGATGAAATTGATATCAATGGAGATGGAGAAGCAAAGGGTGCATTAAGAATTGTAAAAGGTGCTTTAGGAGAAGGACTAAATTACTATTTGGCATATAATAAGAACATTGTTACAATGTCGGATAATGTAGATTATGATGAATTTGTATATTATGAACAAAGGGTAAGAGAGCGACAGAAAATAAGTAATGTGAATATATTGCTCCACGCTGCGGAAAATGATGATGAAAATACAACTGACATTTCGTGTTCAAAAAATAGGATAATATTTGGTGCTCCGGGAACTGGTAAGAGTCATAAACTAGAGGAAAATAGCAAATATTTTGCTGATAATATGGAAAGAGTAACATTCCATCCAAACTATTCGTATGCAAATTTTGTAGGTGCATATAAACCTATTATGTCAAAGTCAGACGTATATGACAATCTTGATACTGAAAAGAGAAGAGTGCTTGCAGTTCTGCAAGACAAATCAATGTCAGCACAAGAAAAATATGATGAATTGTACGATAAATTCAAGGATGAAGGTTTAACTCGTCTACCATTATTACTAGGTATATATACGGATGAGAATTTTAAAACTAGAAAAGTGGATGGTAGTGATGCTGCCGGTGATAATAGTGTGGAGAGAAATCATGGAAGGGCTATTAGACCATATTTAAGTTTAAATCCACAGAATATAAATAAAGAAATCTCGTATGAGTTCGTTCCGGGTCCATTTATGAGAATTTATGTGCAAGCAATAAACCATCCGGAAGAAGATTACTTATTGTTAATAGAGGAAATTAATAGAGCAAATGTAGCAGCAGTGTTTGGAGATGTATTTCAATTACTTGATAGAAAGAATGGAGTAAGTGAATATCCAATTGCTACAAGCGAGGATATAAAGACTTATTTATTAGAAAACCTGGATTGCCTAAAAGGGAAAAATATTGATGATTTAACAGAAGAAGAAAGAGAAAAGTATTTTGAGATGAGAATTCCGGCAAATATGTACATATGGGCAACGATGAACAGTGCAGATCAGGGCGTATTTCCAATGGACACAGCATTTAAGCGTAGATGGGAATTCGAATATTTAAGTGTCAATGATGATGAGCAGGTTGCAGCAATAAAAGATTATGTCATACCAATGTGTATTAAGGACAATAAAGCGGATCATTATATTGGCTGGGATAGTTTAAGAACAAGGATAAATAATATTTTGACATCTGAAAAGTGTAAAGTTAATGAAGACAAGCTTTTAGGACCATTTTTTATATCTAAAAATATGTTAGACGAGATAAAGAATAATAAAGAGCAAGTAGACGAATTAGAAGCAAAAGATGAAGCTTCTCGGACTGAGAAGGATAATGAAGCACTTAAAGATATGCATCAAAAAGAGAATAGTTATATAAAAGCATTTGAAAGTAAAGTAATCATGTATTTGTTTGAAGATGTTATGAAGATGCGTCCGGAGAACATATTTATAGGTCATCATAAAAAGAATGGAAAGATGATTTTTTCAGAAATATGTAAAGCCTTTGAGCAAGATGGCGAAGGCATATTTGGAATTGAAGATTTGGAAAATATATAAAAAGGGGATGAGAGACAATGACGAAAGGTTTCTTTCGTGAAAGAAAGCATTATTCTTTACAGGAAATAACAGACAATTTAATTAACATAAATATGGAAGAAACCAGACGCATTGTCGGGATTCTTAAAAAATATGGAGTAGTTAAAGCTGTAAAAAAGAATAAGCCGGATTTTGATGATTTATCAAATGAAGATATTGTCTTGACTGATGTAATAGACAGCTCAAGCGATATAGAATATATATTTGATTATGTTGGAGTTGTTGTAATCGAGGGACAAGTTTTTAAATGTTATCCTAAATATATCAAATCAACAGAACATTTATTTGAAAATCTAAAGCAGGTTTTAAAGGTTATAAAAAAATACAATGCATCAGAACAATTGATTTATCTGTTTAATGGAGAAGATGATAGTAAGATTTTTAATAGACTGGCTGTATCTATTCATTTGTTAGAGACATATTATGCTGATGGTTTGTATACAAATCAGAAAGAAATAATTGAAACAAATGGAGAAGGTGAGATTTTATGGGATAAGACTATAAATGAAACATTTGCAATTATACAGAATAACAAACCATATTATGTGGAATTACAAACCAAGAATACGATTGACAATGACTATGATTATTTTCGGCGGTTACATGAATGCGTTCTTACACAATGTAGCAGAGAATTATCAGATGCAGGACTTTTAGAATTATTTGAATTAACAGAAGTTGGGCTTACACAAGAAGAAATGTCTGATTTTGGTGATGCGAGTTATATATTATATCGGTTGCAGTCTGAGATACAAACTCAATATATTACAAGGAAACAGAATCTTCTAAAAACAATATATACATATATTGCTAACGAGAAAACAGACAAAAATGATGTGAGCTATAGTTTATATGGAACTAATAGTTTTAACTTGGTTTGGGAAAAAGTATGTGCTGATAATTTTGGAAGTGTTCTAGATAAGAAAATAGTAGATCTTCCATTAAGTAATCAGGAATGGAATAAAGTTGACTATAAAGATAAAACATTAAGAAAAGTGATTAAATCACCAAGATGGAGAAAAACAGAGTTTCCGGATGTAGAAGATCCGAAGGTGGAAACATTAAAACCTGATTTGGTATGCATATATCCTGTTGATGAACAGAAAAAAGATTATTGCTTTGGAATATATGATGCAAAATATTATTGTATAGATTATCAAATACATGGAGATAAAGCTATCATTAGTGGACAACCGGGTGTAGGTGATGTCACAAAGCAATATTTATATCAATTAGCATTTGATGATTTTATTATGAAACAGGGATACAGATATGTGCAAAATATGTTTTTCTGTCCTGATGAAGTTGGAGATAAGCAGTATGGTTGGGTACAGATGGAAATTCTAAATCATATTGGGAATAAAAGATTGGAAAACATAGCAGTTGTAAAATTATGTGCATCAAAAATGTATCAATTGTATCTTGATAATCAGACAATTAGTGAGCATGAGATTAATCAATATATACCAGATATAGGTAGACAAGAAATATCAGAGCAAAATTTTGCTAATCGAATGCTGGCATATCTTATGCGTATTACAAACGCTAGTAAAATGGCTGAGGAAAAGCTTGAGATGAAAGCAGACAAAGGTAAATTGATATATCCTAGACAGATAAAAAGAGAACTTGGAGCAAAAATTATTTATGATGCTATTTGCCCGGTTGCAAGCAAAGCTTTTTATGGATTTAATCCATACGAAAAAGAAAACTATGGCAATATGGTAGCAGAGGATATAGGCAACTCTTATGGAAGATGCAATCAGATTGCAGATGCATCTATTGAAATAGAGAAAAAGATAAAAGAGTTGTCGGAAAAGGAACTTCAGGATGAAAAGATAATTAGTGTTATTCTTAGGAAGTGTTTTGAGAATAAAGTAGATATAGTATCTATGACAGAAGGAGATAACTTGGAGCTTCTGGTTGAAAAAGTTATGGAATTGGTTAGAGAAGTGTATTTGTGATGAGAAGTTATTAGAATGGGAGTGAGCCATATATGGACAAAAAATTTAAATGGAATATGTTTATTACATCATTTATACCCTTATGGTTATCAATAATGGTATCAGATATTTGGAATATAGCTGAAAGTGGAATTAAAACTTGGAGACATTGTGATTCTATATGTATGAATGTTTTTAATATATGTAGAGAAAATTGGGTTTGTGTATTTGTTGTGTTAGTAATTGGGATATTGATGCTGACTAGTATTATCTCTATAAATAGATTTTTGAGGGATAAAAAAAGAAATAACACTCCACATAAGGTTAAGATAAAAAAAGCTTTAAGGGCTAATAAATTATCTTCAGAATTCCTGTTGGCGTATATTTTACCTATGATAGCTTTTGATTTTGCAGAGTTCAAAAGCGTGGTTTTATTTATAATTTATTTTGGAATGCTTGCTTTTTTATGCATTAGAAATAGTAATGTATATACTAATATATGGCTTGAAATAAAAGGGTATCGCATGTATTTATGTGATTTAGAGACTAATATAATGAATAGACCACATATTTATGAAGAGTGTTTAGTAATTAGCAAAAATAATCTTACTATTAAAATTGAGAATGATATAGAATGTTGGGATTTTGATAATTATATTTATATTGATTTAAGATAGGGATAGGAGGCATACAATGGATAAAGATTTACTCATTGAAATTATGAACAACGCAAGAGAAAACATATATAGCTGGAGCTTATATTTTTTTAAGATAGATAGAAGAAATAATAATCCCTTTACTGCATATAAAATAAGGTTCAAGAATAATGAATACCTTCCAGAATATGCAAGAATATTAATTGATATGGTTGTAAAGTATCAGCTTGATAAAATTACAGAGATTAAAGATTATACAGGTGAAAACACAAAGGTTTCTTGCGATAGGATTGAAACGAATAATGTACTTGTTAAAGAGCAATGGGATTATTTTGTTGAAGATATAGCATGTGCTTCGGATGAAAAAATTGAAGGGAAATATAATGGATATGTACTAGAAGGAACCCCCTCTAACAATGATGGAAAATCATTGGTGTTTCTGAAAATGGCTAATCCTATAATTAATTTGAAAAATAAACGGAATGTTGTATTTACATTTGATGCGGATAATGAATTGGCTGAAATGACAGATGAGGTATGCAAGTTACGTATGGATGCAGACTGTATAGTGATTGATGAAGTAATATATTCATTCAACTATAAATTTGAAGATTTATTAAATATGGATAAGACAATGCAAAAAGTGAAAACTAAAGCACTTGAGAAGATTTTTGAACTTGATGCATTTGAAAATAAAGACGAGTTTGAACAAATGGCAAGGGCGTATAAGGCACCTAGAACTTTTATTACATTAAAAAGTGAACGCGTCAATCGGATAAAAAATAAGACAAAGAGAAAAGCAGTTGCAAGTATGTTGAATATTGAAATAAGCGATAATGGCAAGTTTGTTTTTATGAATGAAGAAGAAGTTTCATTGTTGTTGAGATATTTGTGCTTTAAAGTATTTAAAGATGCTGAGACAAAAGATTTGCTTGAAGCAAACAATGTAACAAAATTAGAATTGAATTGAAAAGAAATATTTTTATTTATAATACATAAGGCTGACTAAAAACAAGGAGAATGTATGGATGATATAGAAGACACTAATTATAAGTTTTATTCCCAAGATATTCAAAATATATGGTATATATTCTTTTGTTTAGCAGATTCAGCATTTTCGTCTGTAGATGTATCTTATGGAAAAAAAGGACCATATATGTTATCTGGAGAGACAATGATGTCAATATGTAAAACCCTAGAGACTATTGATTTTTGTTGTAATAGAGATGCCTATTCGGACGCGTATACTTTATTACGGAAGTATAGAGATGATTTAATGCAGTATTTATTTGTATTGAATGTTATACAGAACAAACATGGTTTAACGGATGAAGAAACAGAAAAATTCAACATAAACTCGGAATCTATGATGAAAATGATAGAGTTAGATGTGTCTATATTGGTTTCAGGTGAAAGAAAAACCGACGCAGAACTAGCTATGGAAAAATGGATTTATAATGTATTGGAAAGCTCAGAAAACAAAGAGGATAGAAAACAATTTTTTGATACATCAAAATACAAATCATATTTGGTAAGTAATAATGAAAAGGTCAACTATATTTTTGATAATTTTCTTGTAGATAAGTGGATGAGAGAGGATAGACAATTAAATAATTATGTTCATGCGAATGGTATTAGATATGTAATGGATAATTATATATACCAGGACAAAAAGGAAAATAAAGATAAAGAGCTTATAGAGACACTTCAAAATATTACGGATATATTTTTGAGTTTGTTGTCAGTTATAGATAGCATTAAATTTCATTCATCAGATTATCTTGATGCTTTAGAAATGGGTATGAAGCCCCAGGAGGGAAGTCAATATTGGGTATGTCCAATAATTGTTGAATATATGAATGATAGGTTTGATAAGAAACTATTACAGTATATTCAGAATAATGAAGGAAATGGCATGCAATTTATGGCAGAATATTATGCTGATTAATAAATACAGGAGGCGATTAAATGACAACCGAATTGATGAGAGATTTGCTCACAAATGATGAGAAAATAACAATAGAATACAAGACATGCCAGCGTGGAATACAGGAAGATGTTTATGAAACAGTGTGCTCATTTTCTAATAGATATGGTGGCTATATTATCATGGGTGTAGAAGATGATGGAACACCAATCGGAATTAATAGAAATATGAGTAAAGATATGAGAAAAAACTTTGTTAATCAGCTTAACAATCCTGATAGAATGTCACCTACATTATATCTTTCCATAGAAGAATTTGAATATGAAGGTAAATTATTATTATGGGTGTATGTACCACCAACATCAACTGTCGAAAAATGTATTAATAGAATATATGACAGAAATGAAGATGGGGACATGGATATTACAGATTCACCTATTCAGTTACAAAATATGTATAACAGAAAAAGCAACACATATGCAGAGCATAAGATTTTTCCATATGTTACGAAGGACGATCTTTGTATTGATTTAATGGATAAAGTAAGAAACTTGGCTAAAAGTAAAAATCCAGACCATCAATGGCTTACGATGTCAGATGATGAAATTATGAAGAGTGCCGGATTATGGGAAAAAGATTTTTCATCAGGTATTCAAGGATATAATCTTGCAGGTGTGTTATTGTTTGGCAAAGATGATGTGATAAGGTCTTGTTGTCCTGGATATATTACCGATGCATTATATAGGGTTGAGAATCTAGATAGATATGATGATAGATTGCAGGTAACAACTAATTTAATAGAGGCATATGATCTTTTAATGGAATTTGTTGCAAAGCATACATCAGATAAATTTTGCTTAATCAACAATATTAGCACGAGTATTAGAGGTATTATTTCAAGAGAGGTTATTGGTAATATACTTGTGCATAGGGATTATTCAAGTGCATATCCAGCAAAGGTGATTATCGAAAAGGATTGGCTGAGAACAGAAAATTGGTGTATTCCTAGACGCCATGGAAATATTATGAGTGATGAGTTTACTCCTTATCCAAAGAATCCTTTAATTCAGCAATTTTTTGCTAATATTGGTAGAACAGATACTATTGGTTCGGGAGTAAGAAATCTTTACAAGTATACACCGATGTATTCAGATGGTGGTAAGCCAGAGCTGATTGAAGATGATGTATTTAGAATTAATATACCATTAAACAGAATAGCTGCAGATGAAGCAACAGAACAGAAAACATTATCTGAAAGAGAACAGAAAATTTATAATATGATTTGCGAGAACCTGCATTTGTCAGTTGAACAGGTAATGGCAGAATTGGATATATCAAGATCAACAGTGTTTAGAGATTATGCGAAAATTAAGAAAGTAACAGGTGCCGTTTACGATAAAAAGACTTCAACATGGACCTTGTAATGAGACAGTCTCAAGTTAGTCTCAACAAAGTCTCATAAATTTTGACACTTTATGAGACTAAAGAAAAATCTAAAAACGTGATAAAATCGGGACTTTTAGCGTGTTGGAAAAACTTAGTCTCAAGTCAGTCTCAACTTAGTCTCATTTTTAAGGTGAGACTGACTTGAGACTGAGTTGAGACTAATGCCAGAATTGATTGAAGATACAAATTCTGATTAGATGATGCTTGTGATGAAGAGGAAAAAAGGAATCAGCAGAAAAAATCATCAGAATCAGCAGAAAAGTCAGCAGATTCGAAAAATATGAAAAGAATGGTGAATATTCTTGTGCGATGAAATCGCACTTCCGGAAATCTGGAAATCAGATGTCCGGGAAGTGGAAATCATCTTATGCGAGTTTACTCGCGTAATGTTTTGTCTAAGCCATATACCTCACGCATTGAGATGTCATGCTCGGCATCTATGCTTGTGATGTTGATGCGATAACTGTCATGCGCAATGCGATCAATGATTGCATCTGCCAGAGGACTGTCATCACCACCCAGTTGGTCATACCACTCCTCGAATTCATACTGGGAGCAGAAAATCGTAGATGATTTCTTGCGTCTCCGGTGAAGCAGTTCGAAGATATCCCTTTGTTCTGAATCCGTTGGTTTCAATAGAAGCCATTCATCCAGAATCAGGACAACAGGATTGGCGTACTTAGCCATGACTTTTTTGTAGTTACCATCTGTCCGTGCAATCTCTAGGTCAATAAGCAGATCAGGAAGGCGGACATACTTGGTATTGTAATATTGCTTGCATGCCTCCATGCCAAAGGCACAGGCCATGTAAGTCTTGCCACAGCCTGTAGCACCGGTAATAAATAGATTTCGGTGTTCAGATATATATTCGCAAGTAGCAAGTCTGTGAATCAGTTCCTTGTTCAGCTTGCGCCCGGAAGTGTAGTTGATATCCATGATACCTGCTTCCGGCTGGTCGAATCCAGCATTCTTAATCAGTCTTTTGAGACGGTTGTTTTTACGGCTGCTGTATTCGATATCCACCAACATACCGAATCGATCCTCAAATGGAATCTCCTTGCATTTTGGATCATTCAGCTGGTTACGGAATGCATCTGCCATAGTGGTAAGACGCATTTCAATTAATTTATCAATTGTACTCTGATTTGTCATATGCATTTACCTCCGATAGTAATCGGCACCTCTTGTGATGCCGTGTGCTTTCTGTGTGGTCTTGGTATCGGTTGTTTCCGATATCAGTTTTTCAGAACTGGTTACAAGGATGTTTTTGATACTCTTGTAACTCGGCGATGCTGTATAGGATAATGCCTTTTTACAGGCAGCTTCCAGCAATGCATCTGAGTATTTCTCTGCAAGCTTTAGAAGCCCCATACAACTTCGGTAGGTCTGTTGCTCCACACCTTTGGAGGTTAATATCGCGTTGACTGCAGTGTACGTATTTATACCAATCCGCTCAGCCCACTTACGGAAGCGGTCGCCGTTCCATTCCAGATATTTCTGATGGTCTTCCGGCATATGCTCTGTAATGGTGCTATACTGCCCGGTACGTCCTTTCAGACGGCGATGGGAAGCAATGCGGTTATGGTTGTAAAAAATCTCAATAGTGGTATCTGTTACCTTAACATCAACTTTCTTTTTGATGTACTCATAAGGAACTGAGTATAGCATTCCGTCCACAGATATGTGATAATTGAACTGGACGGTGGCTGTTTTCCAGTCACTCAGTTCAAAACGGGTAGCAGGTAATGGTGCCAGCAATGGTTTTTCTTCCACAAGAAATAAGCTTAGCCGACTACCCTCTTTCTTCTGAAAGAGCCTTTGGTTGAACAGTTCAAGCTTATCTCTGATTGCACGGTTTAATTCGGCAAGGGAGAAGAACTGTTCATTCCGAAGTGCTGCTGTAATCCAGGTAGATATGTTTCCTACCGTTCCTTCAGCATTCGGCTTGTCCTTGGGAGCCCTGACACGCGCCGGAATAATAGCGGTGCCATAGTGTTCGGCCATTTCCTGATAAGTTTCATTGAGCAGCTGGTCTTTAAATCCACCATTGTGAACAACTGCTGTTTTACAGTTATCCGGTACGAGGATTCTGGCGACACCGCCAAAATACTCGTACATATGGACATGGGCATTAATCCATGATTTCTGCTTCATATCCAGACATGCCTCTACATATGCGTACTGGCTGTAGGTCATCACACCAACAAATATGTAAGCTTTGATGATTTCTCCGGTATCCGGGTCAATGATTGTTGCAGGATTCCCTGCCCAGTCTACTTCAACCTGTTCGCCGGGTTTGCGATTGATATGCATGGTAGCACGTCGTTTCTGCTCATCCTGCTGGATGTGATAGCAGAACTGGGAATACATGAGCGGTTCCTCACCGTTAGCACGGCAGTCCTCCATGTATTCTGTCCACAGGAGCTTTTTGCTGACTCCATTACGGAGCAACTCCTTGCGGATGTAAGCGTAGTCAGGCATACGCTTGTTAGGTGATACCTTGTTCTCTTTGGAGAACATGAGCCTTTGAAGCTCTGTGTCAGTCATCGCTTCATCAAGCGGCCATGAAATATTTAATTCTCTGGCACGTTTCTGAACTTTGACGACAGTTTTCTGTGCAACACCACAGCTTGCCATGATGTCACGTTGTGAGAATCCTAGGCCGGTAAGGCGAATGATTTCTCTGTACTTGGTCATAATCGCGACCTCCTTATAATGAATTTACACCAACTGGTGCATGACCTCATTATAAGGTTTTTATAGATAAAGCGATTTCCTTTTTAACGGATACGCGATTTCCATCAAAACGGATTTGTGATTTCCATACGCCGGACAGGTGATGGATTTCACCCCGGATTATTCAAATGGAATTAACAGAAAGGCATCAGTAGATTTTTGCATTATGGATGTAGGCGGCATAAAAGGTCAAAGGACAAGACAATTATTAAATGAATTAGTGAACGATAGTATTTTCAAGATACAATGAACTAATATGAGAAAACAATATTAGTTTGGGAAGGAAATTATATGGGGAATTATTTTAAGATTCATTACAATGCAGTAAAATATCCCATAGATTCGGAAAAGAGCAGAGGATTACGAAATGCTCAATTAGGTGCAATTCATGCAATATCATCTTTTTTTACGCTCAATAAAAAGGAGGCGGCTATTGTTATTATGCCGACAGGATCAGGAAAAACAGCTGTGCTTATGTTGACACCATATTTAATACGAAAACAACGAGTATTAGTTGTTACGCGGAGTAAAATGGTTTGTGGACAAATTGCAGAGGATTTTTCTGAACTTAGGACATTGTGTGTAGCTAATGTATTTAATACTTCAATAAAAAAACCTAACGTTTTTGAGCTGGAGCATTTGTATACCAAGGAGTATCAAAAAGACTTGGAGCAAGCAGATGTTATTGTTGCTACACCTAGTTGTGCACTCAGCCTAAGTGAATCTGATTGGGCGAAAGAGAATATTGATTTGGTGGAAGTTGATGAGGCTCATCATACCCCAGCTAAAACATGGCAACAGATATTGGTGAATTTATCTGTTGCAACGCATGTGCTGTTTACAGCAACACCGTTTAGGTTGGATCGAAAAGAACTGTCTGGTGAAATAGTATATGATTATCCACTTTCAAAGGCATACGAAGATGGTATTTTTGGCGAAATACAATATGTTCCTGTGGAAAGTGGAATGGATAATGATTTGTGCATTGCTAAAAGAGCTGAGGAGGTATTGCTGAATGATAGAAAAGCTGGGTATGAACATTATCTGATGGTACGTACGGATACTAAAGTAAGTGCTGAAAAACTGGAGAAGCTATATAAGGATAATACTTCATTGAAACTTTTAAAAGTGGATAGTTCAATGAGTAATTCCAAGGTTAAGCATATTTTGAAATTGTTGCATTCTGGAGAACTGGATGGAATTGTGTGTGTAGATATGCTAGGAGAAGGGTATGATTTTCCTAATCTTAAAATTGCAGCAATACATGTTCCTCATAAATCGCTTGCGAGTACATTACAGTTTATTGGTAGATTTGCTCGGACAAATGCAAAGAATATAGGAAAGGCAAAATTTATTGCGGTAAATAATGAAGAATTAGAAATTGAAAACAATTTACTTTATTCTAAAGATGCTGTATGGCAGGATATGATCATTGGAATGAGTGAAGGAAAGAATAAAAGTGAACAACAAAATAGAAATTATTATAAAGAATATGTTGTTGAAGATGAGCGTATTCTTGAAAATGTCCCTGTTCATGCAATCAGACCTAATTGTCATGTGAAAATCTATCGTTCTATGAGTTTTGATATAAATGCCGAATTTCCAGAGGTGTGTAACGTGGCAGGAAGAATATTAAGAAATAAACAAGAAAATACGGTAGTAGGAATTGGCTTGGAATATGTATCACCACTTTGGATGGGAAGTGGTGATAAGGTCAATCTTGAATATATTTTATATATAATACATTATCAAACACAAACTCATATGGTACATATATATTCACAGAAACATTCAGAAGCAATGTATGATGAATTGGTATCATCATTTTGTGATTCTTATGATCAGATACCAAAATCAGAAATATATAAAGTATTGGGAAAACTCAAAAACTTCGAGATTTTTAATTCAGGAATGCTGAGTAAGCAATCGCAATCAGGAGAATCATATAGAATAATGGCAGGTTCAGATGTGAGTGATGCAATTGATAAAGATTCGGGTAGAATGTATTCTGCGGGGCATGCATTTTGTAAAGCAGTAGATGATGCAGAAGGAGATATTACAATTGGATATAGTAGTGCTTCGAAAGTTTGGAGCAGTGCTTACAAAGACTTAAAAGATTATATACAGTGGTGTGATGGGTTGGGAAAGAAAATAGCAAATAAAGATATAAAAGTAAAAACAAATACAAATTTTGATTTTTTACCTCAGCCCAAAGCTCTTGTAGAATATCCGGAAGATATCTTTTATGCAGATTTTACTGCGGAAACATATAGTTGTGATCCTGTTATTAAGTATCGTAGAAAAGAGTCGGATTACGAGTGTTGCAGATTAACGGATGCGATGGTTGTGGTGAAAAATTGTGAGAAGACAAAAGTGTCAGTTGAGGTCTCGGTCGGAGAAATTTCAGAGAGCTTGGAATGTGATATAAAAGCCAGATATAGAAGTTTGGGAAATAGATTTATTGTATGTTCAGGAAAAGAAGAAATACCAATGGACGAATTTCTCACGGAACAACCACTAATATATAAAACTGTAAAGGACATGACGATAACAGGCATTGATGTAATTGAAGGTGATTTTGAGAGCGAGTTATTTGACAGTAATATAATAGAAGGTGTTGATTGGAAGCATTATGATACAAATTTAAAATTGGAATTTAGAAAAAATGACAGCGATACGAGGGTGTCAATTCAGGATGCATTATATAAAATTCTAGAAGCAGATGAAAAATTTAAATATATTATATACGACCATGGTTCAGGTGAAATGGCGGATTATATCACAATTTATGAGACAGATAATGAGTTGGTTGTCGAATTGTATCATGTCAAAAAAATGGGTTCATCATCTTATAACAATAGTGTTGGTGATGTATATGAAGTATCTGGACAAGCAATAAAGTCTGTAACATGGTTTACGACAAAAGGAAAGTTACTTGAAAAGTTTACGAGTCGTCATAATGCTGGGCATTGTATAGTGAAAAAAGGTGGAAATTTTAAGACCATGATAAAAGAGATAAAAACATCTGGAAAAGTATTACGAGGATGTATTTGCATAGTGCAACCGGGGATAAAGAAGAGTAAAGCTATACCAGCTAGAATTCAAGAAGTACTAGCAGCAACAGATTCATATGTTAAAAAAGCCGGTAAAGTTAACCGACTTAGAATAATGGGGAGCATTTAACTAATGATAGCAGGAATATATCTCACCAGCTGTAAAACAAATCTGCAACTGGTGAGATAAGAATTATGTTGTTAATTAAATTCATTCATAGCGTCCACATATTCCTGTAATCCATTAGGTTTACAAGCTAATTCAGCATACAACAGAGGATTCTCCTGTGCCAGCCGATATAGATATGCAATATCATTAGGTGTATCAAGCAAGACAGCTGAATTACATTTTTCACAACTGATAATAAGAGGCGTGCCGGAATATGTATCATTGATAGCATTAATGATAACGGAATTAGTATCAGGTTCATACATACCAAACAGGTAACAAGGATTATTTTGTTTCATGATGTACTCCTTCCCACAGATACTTAGCACCATCAAGCAGATCAATGATGGCTGTAAGCATATTGTTATAGTTGGTCTGCAGTTCCTTGATTTCATCACTTGTAGGAAGATTGTTTAAAGCTGAGGGTTCACAGCATTCAATAAATTCTTTCTGCATGTCAAGCAGTTGCAGATACAGAGCATTAACAGTCTGCACAAGAGGATAGATAGTTTCTTTCTTACCTACAACACAGATTCGGTTATATATGCAGGAACGGACAAAGTAATCTTTCTTCATCATGCCGCTGGCAAGGATACGGGCTTCGATTTGCTTGCGTTCTGCATCGCTGATTCTAAAACTTATAGTTGGATGTTTGTGTTGATTGCTCATAGAAAATCTCCTTTCATAGTGGGTGTGGCAGCAGGCACGATAAAGCACCCGCAAGCCACATTGGATTATTCGTTTTTAGTAGTAAAAGTAGATTATATCTGCCATGGATTTCGTAGAAGCAACATGGAATAATTGCAACTAATTTGCTACTAAAGTTTTTGAAAACGATATGAAAAGAGTAACATTAGATGAAACAGATGCGGTGGAATGCCGCATAAAATCAGCATTTTTGATTTGATGATACTTCCTTTGGGAAGAGTTTGAATAACGGACTAAAATGCCGAAAGCCTGTATTTATGCGGGCTTCCGGCATTTGTTTTATCAAATGGCTCTACTTTGGCTCTATTTTAAAGAGAATAGGAACGTGGTTATGCAAAAGAATAGGTTGTTTTAATCAATCGATTTAACATTTGAACCTAAAGAAAGGAAAAGAGAATTATGAATATAAATGACGTAATTACTGATCCGAATAAATTGGTTCGGTTAGAATTAATAAATGAAGGATTTGATCTTGATAAAATAGTAATTCCCCAAAGAGTATATTTATTAGCTGACAGTTTCTTTGATGAAATGATACTGAGAAAGTGTGGTACATATAAATATCCTCTTGGTGGAGAACTATATGTCTTTGATAAAAATGAAAACGTGGGATTTATAAAAGGACATATGTGTTCTCCAGCCATCGCAACGCAAGCAGAGGATTTAATAGCAGGTGGTGTAAAAGAACTTATTCATATTGGATTTGCAGGTGGTCTTCAAATTGATCAGAAACCCGGTGATTTGGTATTAACAGATGGTGCTTTTAATGATACTGCAGTTGCCAGATTATATGGTTTCGATTATGAAAAAATTGATTCGACAAAAATACTTACAGATGAATTAGAAAGAAAATTGCTTTGTAAAAATATGAATTATAGAAGAGGTGTTCATTGGACAACGGATGCTGGTTACAGAGAAACGTGGGGACAAGTTATAGAGCATAGAGAAAAGGGAGCTTTATGCGTAGAAATGGAAGGGGTAGGTTTATTTACTATTGCTAATTATCGAAAATGTTTGGCTTCTGCAATATATGTTGTATCTGATGTATTGGTTGAGGATGATTGGAAATTAGGGTGGGGAGAGATTTCATTAGAAAAATCAATTAATGCATTGATAGATATGATAATAGATTCATTATAATGATATGATTTGGTATTGTGAGTACATGCTCTTTATGCTACAATACCGTTTAGGAAAGTACCCATGACAGGGTGGTAGCCTCCCGAGTTTATGATACCGGGCAACCGGAATACATAGGAAGGGAGGTGGCGCCGATGACAGCTTATGAGATCATTTCGATTTTCATTGGGATATTGGCTTTGCTGATGTCCTTTGGTAGCTTGATTGTAGCGTTGCTTGCCTTTCTCGATAAGAGAAACAAGCGCAAATAAAAATAGTATCAAAGCTGTGCACAGGAACAGGTGTCAAAAATCATCCATTCACTGCGCAAGGTGTTAAAGAACCGAACCACTTCCAATGGATTTACAGAAGTGACCTATGAGGTGCGGATCAAGCAGGATAATACTTCCCCTTGTTGCGGCATTGTCGGAGCTGGAAGGGGTGGAATATGCCATGGTAGTGGAATTTACAGGGGATTATTGTGAATGATTGGTTAAGAATGTGGGGAGCGAAGAAAGCCCGGGGAATTACTACCTGAAAGCGAAAAGTAAAGCCCCCAACCATACGGTTGAGGGCTTTGTTGGTAAGTGTTTATGAAGCGCTTACCATGTGCGGGAATTTAATTCCTTAAACTGTGCAACTGTGGATACGTGTGAGTTCAAGCCACCATCCACGTTGATAATCTGTCCTGTAACGTAGGAACTTTCGTCAGAGGCAAGGTATACGCACATATGTCCGATGTCTGCTGGACAGCCGTAGCGGTCAACCATGATATTGCTTAAGAAAATATCCTTTAAGGCCTGAGGTACACGTGCCTCATTCTCTGGAGTGACAATGAGACCTGGACGTACACAATTACAGCGGATTTTCTTCTTACCATACTGCAATGCGGTTGACTGTGTCGGCATATCGACACCGGCTTTGGCGCAGGCGTATGCAGTAGAGCCAAGATCGCCGGCGCAGGAAGCCATGGAACCAATATTGACGATGGAACCACCATTTTCATTTTTCTCAAGATAAGGTAATACGCATTTGGTAGAATAGAAGGTACCGCGCAAGTCACTGTGAAGAATGTTATCCCACATTTCAATCGTAAGTTCGTCCACACGTCCATCTTTCAAGCCAACATTGGCAGCATTGTTGATAAGGATATCGATTTTACCATATTTCTCAACCGTGTCAGCAAAGAGCTTTTCAATACTTTCTGGCACTGTGATATCCGTAAAGTGATAGAAAGCTTCCCCTCCTTCTTTTACGATACTTTCTACAACTGCTTCTCCTTTTTCTGCTCTTCGTCCACAGATGACAACCTTAGCACCCTCAGCCGCAAATAATTTTGCAATACCAATACCAATACCGCTGGTAGAACCTGTAACGATAGCAACTTTGTCCTTTAATCTGTTCATAATAGTAATACCCCCTTCGTTTGATGTTCTAGTTTATATTATACTTCGCAAATTGGAAGAAATAAATACTTTTAAAAATTATTATTTTGTCTTAT
>JBGVHB010000085.1:0-2189 GCA_045121975.1 Roseburia sp. | reverse complement strand
ATAACAAAGCATCCTCTCTCTTAAGTAAATTAATCGGTATCATCTCATGCCCAAACTATATTCAACATTATAACACTACTAAAAATTATGTTCAATTATAAGTTATCTATATGATTGCGTAAATTTACCTTCGGAAATAATGGTGTAGAGTTCACCCATGATGTACTGATAAAGTATCAGACAATGACTTGTGGGTTTAATATACATCTTTTTGGTATACAAAGCAAGCCCAGCTTTCTTTCTGGGCAGACTCCGACTTATTCCTCTTGGCTGTGCTTTTGACCAGAGGCTTTCAGTTGTCAAGGATGCTCTGCACCGTTTACGGCGTTGTCCTTGACAACTGAAAGTCTCTGGTCTTCTTTGTAATTAAGAGGAATAAGCCTCTTTCTCACATTTCATGTGTACCTTCTATAATCCCCAAATATGCGAATTGAAGTACACTATTTTTTTGTTTTGAAGCGAAATGCTATGGCTCATACTGTCTACATACTTTCCCAACTCTCCGTGTCTGCTTTTTTCCGATTGAAGGATTTCTGCACTGCTTAAAATATCGTATTCTGCGCCTATAGCTTTCGGTAATTCTCTTTTTTGATATCTTACCAGTTCTAACATATCTCCACCGTTAAGAGCATACGCCCTTAGCTTTGCCACTTTTGTTGCACCCTTTATACTCCAGCCCATCGGTCTCGAGCTCATCCTGCTTGACAATACGTGGCTCACATGACCTTCTGTACTGCTTCCTGTTACGCCATCTTGATGTCTTAATCTTAGTTTTGCGGCTGTCCAGTTTGAAAGGATATATTCCTTTGCATCTGCAATCCGCTTCATTCCTGTCTCATTTTCCAGACAACTCTCCAAACGTTCCACGGTTTCTTCAAAATCTTTCTTTGTCTTGCTTCGTATTGCAGTCCTTAACTCATCCGCTGCATCTTCCCGGCTGTCTTTCATATGACTCGTCAGCTTTGTCAGATATTTTTCAATGTGAAATTCATCTAGTACATATGTGATATCGGCTATCCTTCTCATGCCCGACTTAATCCATCCGCCACCATCTGCATTCAAATAAATTTTCTTTACTTTATCGAGGTCATAGTGATTATTGATATATTCATAAACTTCATCCCAAAACTCTGCATTTTCTTCTCCATAACTGGTTCCACAAAAATAATAGGGATTCACAAGTTTGTGGCGATTACTCTTTGGTGCTTCTTTTTCAATTCCCTCATGAACATAAACGAGTTTTGTAATTAAGCAGTTGTTTTTCTGATGATTTTCATTTTCCACCAAATCTCCTTTTTTCTCACGGAACTGCAACGATACATGATCTTCGTCTGCCTCAATATACAGGTATTCTACTTCTTTTTTCTTTTCCGGCTTTTCCTCATTTCGGGGAAATTCCAATGCATGAATCTTATTTTTGACCGTCTGCTTATTAACGTCTGTTGTCAGACTTGTTTCTTCTCCACCTCGTCTGTATGAGCTCTGAACTGCTTCTTTAAGCATTCGTGCAAGAGCATCTTCACTAATGCGTTCATGCTTTTCTAATCCTAAAATCCGGTCAAGCAGATATTCACATTCACCTGTCTCTTTATTTTTGAATAAAGTCTTTTCAAATGTGACAGTTCCTAATGAGGTGATCAGCTGCTTTGTTTCGTGAGATTCTACCACCCAGTGTTGTAGACGTTTCTGGCTTTTCTGGAGCATTCCATTCATTTCTTCCAGAGATTCCTGTATCATTCTAAGTCCTAAGTTGTGCAGTTCTTCTGTGAGACCAAGGACATACTCTGCCAGTTTTTGAGGCTCTTTCATGAAATCATCTTCCAATTTTTCAAATCTGTTGATGCATTCTTCTTCAAAATATCTTATACTGTTAATCATAGAGGACACCTTCCTTTGTGTGTATTTGGTTGCAAGCCATAAATACTTTATCACAAAGTGGTGTCCTCTTTTCATTTAATCCGAATAAAATTTTACGCTAGCGTAAACCATATTTCATTTTCAGATTTATTATTGTATACTTCAACTAGCATTTTAGTTAGAAAGGTTCATGTTATGATAATAGAATTAGCCCCTATGGAGGGTCTTACAGGATATATAAACAGAAACGCACTTGCCCACAATTTTGGCGGAATTGATACATTTTATACACCTTTTATACCTGCTGCCAAGAAAATGAGTAAGAAAATTAA
>JBGVHB010000084.1:0-84477 GCA_045121975.1 Roseburia sp. | reverse complement strand
TCATATGTTCATAATAATCGGTAAAGATGGATTGCAAAATATTCATAATAGAATTTTACAATAAAGAAAGATAAAGAAAAACCCCTTCCCCTCATGAATGAGGGGTTAGGGGAGTTGAGAGTGTCGAAGACACTTTTTTATATTTGTACTACTGAAAGCCCATTTTTGTGTATGGCAAACAAACCTTCAAGTGCCAGTCTGAAAAATTAATTAGTTACCATTAAAATTCGAGTTCTGAAATGATTGAAATTTCTTATGCCATAAGAGGTTCGTTTCAGAACTTTTATTTTGTTATTGAATCCTTCTGTAGGACTATTTGTAATGAGGTTATACTTAAATGCATTTAAGATTTTTTTTGACCAATGGCGGTATGTATGGGAGCATTTTTCAAATTCAGGAATCCGGTTTGTCGGATGAAGTGATATTTATCGATTATAATTTTAGCCTAGAGATAAAAAATTGTTTGAAATCAAAAAAAGGTTGCTACAAAAACAGAATTTTGTGAAAATATGTATGGAATAAATACCAAGTGTATATATAATCTTGATGTCCTAGATAATGTATTAGAAATGGAGAGATGTATATGAAATTAGTGATATTTGATACGAATGCGTGGTTGGATTTATATATGATTCATCCATTGGCACTAAAAGAGATAGTAGCGAAATTTACTAAAGAAAAATCGATGTTTTGGATACCGGAGCAAGTGTACTGGGAATTTAGCCATCACTCAAAGCAAAAGAGAGAATGTGCGTTAAATGTAATAAAGAATGCTTCTTCAAATTCTCGTAACAATGTGCAAAAAGCAAAGGATCAGATAAAAAAGGAACTAGTATTTCTGAAAAATAATAATGTTTTATCAGATGAGAAAATTATTTCTGATATTGAAACAAAATTTGAGGAAATCAGAGCAAATGTTAAACATGAACTTGAAAAATTGAATGGCGAATATCAGAAAGAAATGGGGATAATATCTGAAGAAGAAGATGTTGTTTACAAGTTGGTTGATGAGATTTATACAACCAATCCCCCATACCAATATTCCGCAGTTCAACGAATAGCTCTATATGAAGAAGGTGAAATGAGAATAAAGTATCATATTCCACCAGGAATAACTGATTCAGATAAGGAAGACTCAAATGAGGCCATTGTGCATAGAAGGCGGTATGGCGATTTCTTAATTTGGAAAGATTTACTCAGAAAAACAGAGGAATTAGTGTCATCATTAGCTGTTGGAGAAAAATTGCAAGTTATATTTGTTGAAAATGAGAGGAAAGGCGATTGGTGGATAAGTCGTGGTAAACCAATGATAGCCCCTGTTTTAGCAGAAGAATTTGCATTTATTGTGAATGGAAAAGCAGAAATTGAAATGTTAAGTTTCACGGATTTTCTATCTAATTATAGTATGGAATTTGGTATTGAAGAAACAGCTGTGAGTTCGTTGGTGGAAAAGAATAGATATAAAGAACGTGTTATTTCTGAAATAAATAGTTCGACTAAGGAGATAATTGAAAATTCTCTAATGGAGTATTTTTCTATTTCAAAAAGATATGAAAATCTGTTTATGAAAAAATGCCATCTCGGTGGAAGATTTGATTCTGTAAAAGATTTTACAATAGATATTACGGAGATTGATAATGTCAAAATTGAGGAGGTTGATAAAGGAATATGCTTAGTTGGCAAGATTGGATTTGAATATGCTGGGATGTTAACAGAGAGCATAGAAAATGAGCAAACAGTCACAGATAATGTGAAAGATACATCTTGTGTAATGGTTAGCATTGAAATATCTATAGACTATTCTCAAGGATATGAAGAAAATCATTATGATGTAGGAAATGTATATGTTAAGGGCATTCAGGAATCAGCAAGAAGTATGAGGAAAATCGTTTTTCAAAGAGATGGATATACATGTCAGATGTGTGGAAAAACTCTTAAAGAAGGAGTTAGATTATGTGTTGATCATATTTTTCCACGTAGTCTTGGCGGAAGCGATGATTTGAGCAATTTACAAACGCTTTGCACTGAGTGTAATGCAAGAAAAGGAAATAAGATTATGCAACCAATAACAGTATGTTCAGATTGTGGACGGAATATATATTACTGGAATGATGGTGGTAATGGATTTTGCTGTGATTGTGCGTCAGAACATTAATAAATTGCTGATAGCCGGAATCATTTTAATTTTTATCGCCTGTTATGAGCTTATTCAGCTTGTAATCAATCACAATAATTTAGCAAAATTTGAAACGTGGTTTTTCTGGAAAGGGACTTCGAGACATTTGTAACAGCAACACTTATCACAAATACCCTTAATATCACGATGGCAATATTTGATGTGGTTCAATGGGCGGTACGGTAAAGTGGAGGAATCATACAAAACAGTACAGCAATTGATTCATCAACGTAGGTAACCATGCAGTCGACCTTAGAGGTTATGGGACGATGGAGTTATTCGGAAATAATTCGGAAATCAAACGGAAATGAAGTTGCTTGAATTTCTGAAAAGTGATATACTATTTCCGAAAGGAAGTGTTGGTATGACCGATAGTAGATTTATTTCAACAAAAGAAGCAGCTAAAATTCTAGGGTTATCAACCAGAAGAGTTGTGGGGCTGTGTAATAAACAGATTTTTGCTGGGGCGATTAAAGAGGGACGTGATTGGAAGATTCCGGAAGAAGACGTTCTTGCTTATAGTGGAAGTAACTCTTTAAACGAAAATGAGGGGATTCTTTCCTGTGCAGTTGGAAATACATCATATATGGATGTGGTAAAGAATAGCTACTATGTTGATAAAACGCTTTTGATTCGTGATTTAATCGATGACCAGGTTCCGGTAATTTTGTTTACAAGACCGAGAAGATTCGGAAAAACTTTGGCTCTTGATATGCTCAAGAGCTATTTTGAAAAGACAGATGAAGATACATCTGTTTACTTTAAAAATAAAAAGATTTGGAGCTGTGGGGAAAAGTATCAGAAGCTTCAAGGCGCATTTCCGGTTATTTCGATTACCTTTAAGGATGCTAAATTTGCAGATTGGTCAAGCACATTCGAAGCGATAAAGAATGTTATCCGTGATGAATACATGAGACATGGAGAACTATATACAAGTACAAACCTAAATCCTGTGGAACAGGATTATTTGCTTAGAATGCAGTCGGACCAGCTGAATGAAGTTGAGTATACTAGAGCGCTCTTAAATCTATCTCGTATGCTTGAAAAACATCATCAGTCCAAGGCCGTTGTTCTGATTGACGAATATGATACACCGATTCAGCAGGGGCATTCTAGAAGCTTCTATAATGAAGTAATAACATTTATGAGGAACTTTATGTCTGGTGGCCTAAAGGATAATCCTTCTCTTGCTTTTGGTGTTCTTACAGGTATCCTACGTGTTTCAAAGGAGAATCTCTTTAGTGGGCTTAATAATCCGATTGTAAACTCGGTTTTGGATGAAAAATATAGTAAGTATTTTGGATTTACTGTTGACGAAGTGAAAGAAATGACTGCCTATTATGGACAGCAGGACAAACTAGACGAACTGTGCGAATGGTATGATGGATACCGCTTTGGAAATACAGAAATCTATAATCCATGGTCTGTAGTGAATTATTTTTATAATAATTGCCAGGCAAAGCCATACTGGACTAATACCAGTGACAATGAGATTATCCGGGAAATAATGGTGTCATTGACTCCGGATATTGCTGAAAATCTGTTTGCGCTGATGCAGGGAGAGACGGTTCAGGCATCATTGAATATGGATGTTATTTATCCTAGAATCACAGACGGAACGGACACTATCTTTAGTTTCCTTTTGATTGCAGGGTATTTGAAACCTTTGAGCAATGCGGTTGAAACAGAATTTGGAACATTTATGGAACTGGCGCTTCCGAATAAGGAGATTCAGCGGGTATATAATACAGAGATTCTTTCTTGGTTACGTGCAACTGTGGATGGTAATGTCATGGCTGGCCTTGAGAAGGCACTCTATCTGAATGATGGGAATAAATTGAAAGAGCATCTTCGTAAATACATGATTACATGTATCAGCTGTTTTGATGGAGCGGCGGAGGGCTTCTATCATGGTATGATGCTCGGACTTGCTGCCGGAATGTCTTCCAGATACTATATCAGGTCAAACAGAGAGTCTGGTCTTGGAAGGTTTGATCTTGTATTAGAACCTAAGCTTCGTACACTCCCTGGAATCATTATGGAATTCAAGGCTGTAAAAGAGGAGGATTTATTATTATCCAGTGCAGAAGAGGCCTTGCGACAGATTGATTCAAAGCATTATGATACGGACCTAAAGGATAGGGGAATTCAGGATATTGTGAAATATGGAATTGCGTTTGCCGGAAAGAAAGTAGAAATAGCTATGTAAATAGAATAGTATCAGTTATTGCTCAGAATCTCTAAAGGAATTATTTTTGTGCTCCGTTTCACTGAGATGGAGTCCGTATTTTTGGACACATAAGGATTTATACTGAAACCAAGATAAGTAATAAAACACTTATTCTTGGTTTCTTTAAATAGTTTGAAGGATAAGAATGGAGGAAAAACAGGTGGATAAGATTCTTGAAGCAAAAAGTGATTTTGGAAAGAAAGCAGAGCAGATGGTTGCAGAAGAGATAATAAAACGCCTTGGAGTTGCAATTGAATTAAGGAATCAAGGCAAGGATGCTGAGAGTGATAAAGTTGTAAATGATATGAAGGATTGGTTGGAAAGAGATATACAAGAAATTGAGAATCAGTTAGCATCAGGAAAGGATACTGTGAGTGACCGTTCTGTCTTTCCACAAGAGGGAGATATGGTTGCGCAAGGTGATAAGGTAGTACTTGGTGTAATTAAGAAGGACGAAAGGGAAAAATATCTTGCGGTATCATATGAGCACAGTTCTATGAAAGAGTGGTATAAGGAAGAAGCATTTCGTAAAACTACGTGGGAAGATTTTCTTTCGGAAAATTCATTTGTATGCAGCATCTATGACAAAATATCCGGTGAATATGTGGGATATTGTTCTATCAAGAATCTTATGAAGGATGAGTGGGAGATTGCAATTGAACTTAAGTCAGATGCGTGTCATAAGGGGTATGGTACAGAAGCGTTACATATTTTTATGGAGACAGTCCATCAGTTAACAGGAAGGCGTTTCTTTCGTGCTAGAGTAGAAATTGACAATTATGCTTCACAAGGGTTGATGAAAAAACTTGGAGCTATTCCCAATGGTGTTAGTGAGTTCCTGCTTCATGGAGAAGAAATTGAAAAGTTCCAGAAGGAACATCAGGATATGATTACTGACGAGATAAGAAATGTCGCAGCAGATTTTTGCATGGATGCAGAAGCTATTTTAGGTTATGTTCTAGAGTATCGTTTTGATATGATGAAAAGAAGATAAAGAAGAATAGTATGCCATTGCAAGGATAAAGACGCACGCTTAAGCTAAGAAAAATTCCGGTGCTATTTTGCAGCAAAAGACGAGTTTAGATAAATAAAAGGTCGAAATTAATTGATTTATAAGCGAATTTAAAGTTAAAAAAATAAGTCATCATTACCGGCATAGGAATATGGTAATGATGACTTTCATTTGCTTGAATTTGCGGGAAATTGATAGTATAATTTTCTACACTAGGGAATAATATTATATTAAGGAGGAATCAATGATGATTACCTGGAACAATTTGGATAAGCTCGATTCATATCAGGAGCTTTCAAAAGCAGCGCGTGTGAATCTTGCTGAGGTTATGTCTGGAGCAAATGGTGCAGAGCGCGTGAAAAAATATAGCGTGCCAATGGCAGAAGGAATGGTTTATAACTATGCTGCAAAGCAGGTTGATGATAAGGTGCTTGAAGCTCTTGTGAAATTAGCAGAAGAAGCTGAACTTACAGAGAAGTTTGAAGCTCTTTACAATGGTGAAGTTGTGAATACTGGAGAAAAACGTCTGGTACTTCATCATATGACACGTGGACAGTTAGGCGACGCTGTTACAGCAGATGGCGTTGATAAACGTACTTTCTATGTAGAGCAGCAGAATAAGATTGCTGAGTTCGCAAACAAAGTACATAATGGACAGATTACAAACGCAGCAGGTGAGAAATTTACAACTGTTGTTCAGATTGGTATCGGTGGTAGTGACCTTGGACCTCGTGCAATGTATTTAGCACTTGAAAACTGGGCAAAAGTAAATAACACTTTCAAAATGGAAGCAAAATTCATCAGCAACGTAGACCCTGATGATGCATCTGCAGTTTTAAATACAATTGATGTAGCACATTCTCTTTTCGTACTTGTTTCCAAATCAGGTACAACACTTGAGACATTAACAAATGAATCTTTCGTAAAAGACGCATTAAAGAATGCCGGCTTAGACGCTTCAAAGCATATGGTAGCTGTTACAAGTGAGACATCTCCATTAGCTAAGAGCGACGACTATTTAGCAGCTTTCTTTATGGATGATTATATCGGAGGACGTTTCTCATCTACTTCAGCAGTTGGTGGTGCAGTATTATCATTAGCATTCGGACCAGAAGTATTCGCACAGTTCCTTGATGGTGCAGCAGAAGAAGATGCAAATGCCAAAAATAAAGACGTGCTTAAAAATCCAGCATTATTAGATGCCTTGATTGGTGTTTATGAGCGTAACGTTTTAGGATATCAGAACACAGCCGTTCTTCCATATTCTCAGGCATTAAGCCGTTTCCCAGCTCATTTACAGCAGCTTGATATGGAATCAAACGGAAAATCAGTAAACCGTTTTGGCGAGCCTGTAAATTACCCAACAGGTCCAGTTATCTTTGGTGAGCCAGGAACAAACGGACAGCATTCCTTCTATCAGTTACTGCATCAGGGAACAGATATTATCCCTCTTCAGTTTGTTGGATTTAAAAACAACCAGATGGGAAGAGATGTAGTGATTCAGGACAGCACAAGCCAGCAGAAGCTTTGCGCAAACGTTGCAGCTCAGATTGTTGCTTTTGCTTGTGGTAAATCCGATGAGGACCGCAACAAGAACTTTGAAGGTGGACGTCCATCAAGCATTATTATTGGTGACCAGTTAACTCCTAAGACACTTGGTGCACTTTTAGCACACTTTGAAAACAAAGTTATGTTCCAGGGCTTTGTATGGAACATCAACAGCTTTGACCAGGAGGGTGTACAGCTTGGTAAAGTATTGGCAAAACGTGTACTTGCTCATGAAACAGATGGAGCATTAAAAGAATTTAGTGACTTATTAAATATCTAATCGAAAACATTCCGTATTGTTTGTAAGCAATGCGGAATGTTTTTTTACTTTATAGAAAATTTTTCAGATTCTCGAAAAAGGTGTATAATCAAAAGATACATTTTAAAGGGGATTAGATAACATGAAAGAAGCTATATTAGTTATTATTTTTTTACTTGCAGTAATAGGCGGTTATCTGGCGTGGTGCAGAAGCAGAATCCGATACTGGAAACGCCGCGCAGAATGTACAGAAGCAGTAACAGCAACGTTGACAATGAAATTTGTTACCGGTTCAGGAGGAAAGCGGAATAGAAGGTGTTTCCAGTTCGCATATGCATATCATGGCGAGCAGAAAGTATTGTCCTTAGATGAACCGAATGCAAAAGATTATAAGCAATACATGGAAGGCGGGCAGTATACCATCTATGTCAATCCTGCGAAGCCGCATGATATCCGATATAGAGAATTAGAAAAGAAATATTCTTTCTTATTGTATACAGTAAGGGGCATCCTGTTTTTGTTCAGCTGGTGTTTTTCTTTACCTTTCATTATGATGAATGTGCAGGAACTGCAGAATGGTGGTTCTGTAACATTTTTCGATTGGCTTACACCGATAACTTGGATAGCTATTTTGGTTGGTTGTATCATTTCTATAAATAGGGATTGATTTTCGGAATGTTTCGTATGGAATTGGCAAAATATACATAAGCACAGGGATAGATATGTTCAAATTACACAATTAGCGGGCGCGAAGGCTAAAAAAGTATAGAAAAATTAGCCAAAAACCTACTTACTAAAAAGAAGATTCTGTGTTGCGATTGGTACTATAGTGACATTTACTTTTTGCTTATTTAGGAGAGAAATGCGTATGAAGAAACAAACGAAAACAACAGGAGCGGCGACGAAAACAAAAGTCAAAACAAAAGAAAAGACTAACACATCTATTTTGCGTAGTGTCAAGGGAAAACTTATTATTTTAGGTCTTGTATCTATTGCAACGACAGTTATTCTGGGAATTATGGGTATTACTGTATTGAATAGTAATAACTCCAATAATCAGGTGCTTGCAGATATTAATAATATCAACCTGATACAGAATGAGAATAATACGTTAGAGACAGCATTTTTATACGATTTGGATTTATCGCATTATGCGTCTATTCAGAGTAATCTTGGTACAATGAAAAATGCGTCTTCAGATGCATTAAATTAATGTATATATCACAAATATTAAGTTTGATGGTGGAACAGCCGTTGATATTGGGCAGATTACAGTAGCAGATTTGTCCAAATCTTATGGTGAAGGATTCACTGACCTGGCAGTTTCAGGCTTTAATGGAGAGAGTTGATGAGTGTAACCAATTGAGATTAAATGTAAGTCAAATTATGATGAACCTGTCTGCTATTTCTGCAGAAAATGCAGCAGCGACATCCGAGACGGCAGATTCTATGCAGATATTAAACCGCACTATTTCAGAACTGCTAACAGAATCTCAGAAATTGCTTGATATTTCTTCTAAATTGGAACAGGATATGCAGTTCTTTAAATTGTAATTGTTGATTCCGTAAAGCAAAAAGTTTGAAATAAAAGAGGCGTGACGTAGGTCATGCCTCTTTTGCGTAAAAAAATTTATGAACAGTGTATTTCTTATTCTGGCAGCATTCTGCTTCCAACATTTTTGATATGTTCCTGAAGTGCGACCTTGGCAAATTCCTTCTGTCCCTGCTCCAGATACTGAATAATCAGCTCATGCTCTTCAACAGCTTTTTTCTTATAAGAATCTAATGTGCCAGAGAGTACAAGAATACGAATCATCATCGCATTAATCTTGTGAACCGTCTCAATTAACAGTGCATTGTCGCTGATTTTAGCGAGGCAGCTGTGAAAGTCGCAGTCTAACTCTGCAAAACGGATATTGTTTACTGAGCCTTCTGTAAATAAATCATTCTGCTGTCTGATTAAATCCTTTAATTGTGCAATAAGCTCTTCGGAAATTGGAAACGTTGTTAAATCCATCGCAAGCGGCTCTAAATTTAAGCGAAGGATGGTGATGTCCTGTACATCTTTTTCGGTAATTTTGTATACATAAATATGCCCGGTGCTGTCCGCAGTTGCCAGTTTCTCAAAGACTAACTGCTGTAAGGCAGAGCGGATAGGTGTGCGGCTGATAGATAGAGAGGAACTTAACTGCTCTTCGGTTAAAGGTGAGCCGGGCTTTAATTGATTTGAATAAATTGCCTGCTTGATAGATATATATGCCTGTTCTTTTAAGGTGACGGTCTTTTTAATCGGTTCTAAATTCATAATAAGATACTCCTTAAAAATGTATTCTGTATAGATTTTATAATACATGCATAGGTAAAATCAAGATATAAAAAAAGAAATCTTTAAAGAAAATGTGGGAAAATTGCAAAACCATAGGTTGACAACGGGGAAAATATGTGATAAAAATGTATACAGTACACAGAAACAAAACGGCAAAGGGGCTGCAGTAATGCAGTCCCTTTTTGCGTTATATAAAAACTAGCGGTGCACCAAAGCAGCGCGGAAACGAGGTGGAGCTATGATTTATCAGGAAATGTTAGATTTAGCAAAAGCTATGGTAGAGATTCCAAGCATTAATGGAACAGAGGGAGAACGAAAGATAGGCGAGTTTATCGAAAGCTACTTAAGAAGTATTCCATATTTTAAGGAGCATCCCAAACAGGTAATTGTCCAGGAGCTAAAGGATGATAAGCTGCACCGCAGGAATGTGTTTGCGATTTTATTAGGAGAAAAAGATAACAACGGTGACACCATTCTTTTACATGGTCATACAGATACAGTTGGTTTAGAAGGTTATGGAGCAGCCAAAGAGTATGCCTGCAAGCCGGAAGAGTTAGAAAAGGTATTAAAAGAAATGAATCTGCCGGAGGAAGTGAGGGCAGATTTGGAATCTGGCGAGTACATGTTTGGCAGAGGGGCGTGCGATATGAAAAGTGGAGATGCAGTATTCCTTGGCATCTTAAAAAAGCTTTGTGAGCGTCCGAAAGAGCTTTCCGGGAATATCATCGTTTCCTTAAATCCAGTGGAGGAAAATCTTCACACAGGTATTATCGAAGGCTTAGATGTGCTTGCTGCGCTAAAGGAAGAATATCATCTGAATTATGTGTTAGCCATTAATAATGATTATATCTGTCCGCTGTATCCGGGGGATGAGGTGAAAACGATTTACACAGGCGTTGTTGGAAAGCTTCTTCCCTGCTTTTACATACAAGGCAAAGAAACCCACGTGGGACAGTGCTTTGAAGGAATGGATGCATCCATGATTGCAGCAGAGCTTGTAAGCCGCATCAATTTGAATGTTGATTTTTCAGATGGATATGATGGCGAATATTCTTATCCGCCATCCGTTTTAAAAATGAAGGATTTAAAGCCTTGGTATAACGTGCAGACGGCCGCAGAAGCATTTGTATATTTTAACTATTTTGTACATAATGCTTCAATGCAGGAAATCACTGAAAAATTAAAGCAGGCAGCGCGAGAAGCTTTTGAAGCAGTACGCTTCAATCTGAATGAGCAGAGCAGGCTTTTCTGCCAGATGAACGGACAGGAGCATAAGGGTTATGCATATGACACACTTGTATACACCTATGAAGAATTGTGTCAGGAGGCGGCAAAGGTCTCTGATGTCAATGAGCAGAAGCTAAAGCAGCTTACCGAAGAACAGCTCAAAGAGGGTGTAGACAAGCGCGAGATTCCGATTGTTTTAATCCGTTATCTGTTAGAAAAAGCAGGAATTACAAAACCAGCAGTTGTATTGTATTACGCAGCACCGTATTGTCCGCACAATACCCTGCAGGGAAAAGATGAGCAGTTAATCAGGGATATTGAGCATCTTGCAAAAAAGACCAGTGAGGAGACGGGAGATACCTATCGGTTTATGAAGTTTTTCCCAAGCTTATCGGACAGCAGTTATTTGAAAATTGATGACAGCGAGGAGTCGGTAGCATTGTTGACAAGTAATTTCCCTGGCTTTGAACAGCTGTATCCTGTACCGATTGATAAAATTCAAAGCTTAAATATTCCGGCAGTAAACTTTGGCTGCTATGGAAAGGATGCACACAAATGGACGGAGCGTGTACACATTCCGTATACCTTCGGTCATCTGCCAGTGCTCATCCAAAATACGATTGATTATTATTTAAAATGAAGAGAAACAGCAAAAAGGAGTGGATAAATCATATGAAAAAGCTCGTACTCAGTGGAAAAAGAATCATTACAGGGCAGGATTCCCTTAGTTATTTAAAGGAGCTGACATATCAGCGTGTCATTATCGTAACAGGCGGCAGCTCGATGCAGCGGTTTGGAATTATTGAGCAGGCAAAAAAATATTTAAGTGATGCGGGTGCGAAAGTAATGGTACATTCCGGTATTCAAAAAAATCCAACAATGGAGGAAGTCGAAGCAGGTTTAGCGGTTTTTAAGCAGTTTCAACCGGACTGCGTACTCGCAATTGGCGGTGGTTCTGCGATTGATGCCGCAAAAGCGATGCTTTTATTTTACGAATTCCCATTTTTAAATTTTGATAATGTTCTGGATTATAATGCGAAAGGCAAAATTCCAAGTACCAGAGATACGGCGTTGATTTGTGTGCCGTCCACTTCGGGAACAGGTTCAGAAGTGACAAGGGGAACTGTGATTACCGATACTAGACAGGAATTAAAAGTTCCAATTATGACAGATTGTCTGAGACCGGATGTTGCAATCTTAGATGCGAAGCTTACCGCAACCATGCCAAAGCAGATTGTGGCAGAAACAGGCATGGATGCGCTGACACACGCAATTGAAGCTTATATTAATCACAATCTGGACGATTTTGACGAAGCGTTATGTGCTGGTGCAATTGTCGGAATTATGAAATGGCTTCCAATTTCCTACGAACAGGAAACCTTAGAAGCGCGGGAAAAAGTGCACAATTATCAGGCAATGGCGGGTATTGGTTTTGCAAACGTGGGACTCGGTATGGTGCATGGAATCGCACATTCCTTCGGCGCAGCCTATAACATGGCACATGGACTGACCAATGCAATTATTCTTCCATTTGCACTTGAATATAACAGCAGAGACGCGCATGTGGCAGAAAAGCTGGCGCATTTATCATATCTTTGCAAATGTGATGACATTATAGAAGAAATCAGTAAGTTAAAGAAACGTCTTGGCATCCCGAACAGCTTTCAGGAGGCTGGAATTACCGAAGAGATGTATCAGGAAAAATATAACCTGTTGTTAGTGCATGCGATGTTAGGCGCAACAAACGTCAATCCGGTGAAAATGACAGAAGCTGAGATGGAAAAAATGCTTTCTACCGTATATTACGGAAGAAAATTGTTTTAAGGAGGAAATAATTATGAAAAGTATGTATGAACGCTGTTGTGAAGTAATGCCTGCTGTTGCAGGACGGTCTACGACACTAGGAGTCACAGATTCCGAGGGCTGTTATCTGTATACAGAAGATGGAAGAAAAGTGTTGGATTTTGCTAGTGGTGTAGCTGTAAACAATCTGGGAAATAAAAATGAGAGAGTAGTAGAAGCCATTAAAAAGCAGTTGGACACGATGATTCATGTGGGACACAACGTTGTTTATTATGAGTCCTATGTGGAACTTGCAGAAAAGCTTGTTGCGCTGACAGGCGGTGATACTAAGGTATATTTCAGCAATTCCGGTGCAGAAGCAAATGAAGGTGCTCTAAAGCTGGCAAAATACGTGACAAAGCGTCCGGGAATTATTTCTTTTGTAAATTCCTTTCATGGAAGAACGATTGCAGCAACCTCGATTACCGGTTCAAACTCCGCATACCGTAGAAATTATGAGCCGCTTCTTTCCGGTGTTTACTGGGCGCAGTACGCAAACTGCTACCGCTGTCCATTTCACCAGAAAAAGGGTGCATGCCAGATGGAGTGCTTAAAACAGTTTGATACGATTTTTGAGCATCTGATTGAGCCGGAAAGTGTTGCAGCAATTGTGGTTGAGCCGGTACAGGGCGAGGGCGGCTATATCACACCACCAAAGGAATTTTTGACTGGACTTCGTGAAATTTGTGACAAACATGGCATTATGCTGATTTTTGATGAGGTACAGACGGGCGTGGGAAGAACCGGAGAACTGTATGCTTGGCAGACATTTGGGGTGAAGCCGGATATTTTTACAACAGCAAAGGCGTTAGGCGGCGGAATACCATTATCTGCTGTGATTGCAAAAAAAGAAATCATGGATGCATGGCCGGCAGGTGTGCATGGAGGAACGTTTGGCGGTAATCCGTTAGCATGTGCAGCCGCCTTAGAAACCTTAAAAATCATCGAGGAGGACCATTTATTAGAGCACTGTAAGGAAATGGGCGCATACTTTATGGAGCGTCTTTACAAGCTGCAGGAGAAATATCCAACAGTCATCGGTGATGTAAGAGGAACAGGTCTTATGATTGGTATCGAAATCGTAAAAGCAGACGGCACACCGGATGCAGAGCTGACCGCGAAAATCAAAGCAGAAGCTTTGGAAAAGGATGTTCTTTTACTGACCTGCGGCAGCAGTCACAACGTAGTGCGCTTTATCGCTCCGCTGACTGTCACAGAAACAGAAATTGATATCGCAGTTGATACCATAGATGAAATTTTAGGAAAAGTAAGTGATGCCGTATGATTTTATTCAAACAGATGCTAATTCTCTTTTTTCTGATGCTGATAGGATTTTATCTCGCAAAGAAAGAGGCGCTTGATGAGAAAGTAAGTGGATTTTTATCCATGCTGATTGTAAACATTGCCAATCCCTGCCTGATTTTAAGCGGATGCTTAAGTGGGTACGGCATAAGCAGAAAAACCTTTGTGGAAACGCTTGCATTAGCAGCAGGAATTTATATTGTCTGGATAATTTTAGCGGAAGCTGCAATGCCGATTTTTTTCAAGAAGAAAAAAGAGCAGAGTGTATACAAGGTCATGTTTGTGTTTACCAATATGGGATTTATGGGATTCCCGATTGTTTCTGCAATGTATGGTTCAGAAGCACTTTTATATGCATCCATCTTTTTACTGCCATTTAATTTACTGCTTTACACCTATGGGATGTACTGCATGTCAGGAAAAATAGGAGATAAGAAGTCCGTAATAAAAAAGTGCTTCAACATCGGAACGCTTGCAGGCATTACAGCCATTGCTATCAGCTTATGTCAGATAAAAGTGCCGGATGTGGCGGCAAGCACAATCGAAATGCTTGGAAATCTGGCTGCACCGCTTAGTATGATGGTTATCGGTGCATCCCTAGCTAAGATGAATGTGAGAGAAGTATTTGGTGATGTAAAGCTTTTGCTTTTTTCCGTTGTGAAGCTGCTTCTTTTTCCAATCGCAGGATTCTTCCTGATTCGGTTGGTAACAGAGGATACCGTACTGCAGGGAATCTGTCTTGTCATACTCGCGACTCCGGTGGGAAGTATGTCAGCAATGCTTGCAAGACAATATGGCGGTGATTATGCCGCAGCATCCAAAGGGATTGCAGTTACAACATTATTTTCTATCGTAACCATGCCGCTTGTATTTTATGTTTTAGGATTATAGGAGGTGCGCTATGCCGACATTGCAAATGTATATGGAAGAAAGTAAAATTGACAATTTATTTCAGTCAGAGGTGTACGAAGAAGTCTGGGGAAATCAGTTTGGCGTAGGTAATTCTGTTGGAAAAATTCGAAAAATCCTGCTCCACTGTCCGGGAAAAGAATTAGAACAGCTAAAAGATGGAGCTTTTGAGGAAGAGGCGGGCGCACGCATTTTAAGAGGAAAAAATGGGCGAATCCGTAATTACTTCAAATCCAGGGAACTGCCGGACATTGGACTGATGCAGAAGCAGCATCAGAAAATGGCAGAGATTCTTCGGAAAGAAGGCATTGAAGTGCATTATTTGACAGACGAATCCGGCTACTGGACGAACCTGACCTTTACAAGAGATGTGGCGTTAATGCTTCCAAAGGGAGCGGTGCTGACGCGTTTTGCAATGTATTTTCATCAGGGCGATACCTATCTGACACAGAAGTTCTTAGCAGAACAGAATATTCCGATTCTTGGAGCAATTCAGGGATGTGGAACGATTGAGGGCGGCTCGTTTTCCATGCTGGATGAAAAGACAGCCATCATCGGCAGGTCTGTCCGCGTCAATGACGAAGGAATTGAGCAGTTAAGACGTTTGCTTTCTTATCAGGGAATGGAGCTGATTGTGGTTGATATGCCGGCATTTTACATTCATCTGGATGAAGCGTTTGTGCCGGTTGATAAGGATAAAGCATTAGTAAGCACCTTTATTCTGCCGCACTGGTTTTTACGTTTTTTAAAAGAGCGCGGATATACATTAATTGAAACGGACAGGGATGACCCGTTTTTGACGAATAACTGTCTGGCACTTTCGCCGGGCAAGGTACTTTTTTCCGAGCTTGGCGTAAAAACCAGAAAAAATTTAGAGAAAGCGGGTGTGGAAACAATTACCGTAGATATTTCAGAAATCAATAAGCTTGGCGGCGGCATCCATTGCGCAACTCTGCCGCTGTTACGCGATAAAATTAATTAAATGGAGGGAATGCATATGAGTGAAAAGTATATTGTAACGATTACAAGACAGTTTGGCAGTCAGGGTAGACCGATTGCAAAAAAACTCGCAGAAAAGCTTGGCTGGGAGTATTACGATAGAGACTTAGTCGACATGACAGCGAAAAAATTGAATATGGCAGTATCTGAGGTTGGCGATTTGGAAGAAGCCGTACAGGGAAGATTTTTCGGTATGAAATATCCGCTTGGCATGGGAACGAGTGATATTCAGGATAAAATTTTTGAGCAGCAGGCAAGCATTATCAAAGACCTTGCTTCCCAGAACAAATCCTGCATCATCGTAGGCCGCTGTTCGGATTATACCTTGCGGGAGTTTCCAAACTGCCTGCATATTTACATTTATGCACCATACGAAAAACGTTACGAGGTCTGCTTAAATGATTTTAAGATGCAGCCAAACGAGGCTAAGAAAATGATGCTTGAGGTAGATAAGGCGCGTGAGCGTTACCACAAACAGTATGCAGGCTACCTGCCGGGAGACAGCCGTTACAAAGACCTGATGATAGACAGCAGTGTATTAGGATTGGAAGGAACGGTAGAACTTTTAGAGCAGTATATTAAGAGCTGGGAGTTACATAAAAACGATAACAAGCTGTAAATGGGATGCAGATTGTGGCAGAAAAATATGACGCACCAGCTTTATAAAAAATGCAATAAATAGAAAATGTATACATTTTTACAAAGCGAAAATAAGAGCACATTTAGAAAAAGTGCAAAAAAGCTAGGAAATTTAAATATTTTTATTGACAAACAGAATTTAGAGTGATAGTATACAGGAAACAAACAACTGGATACGGTATACAAAAACAAAGGCGTTTTTACTTTAGAGTAAAAGCGCCTTTTCTGTTTTCACTAAACAGCATCGTATCAGAATGGAGGAGTATTATGGAAAAAGAAATGAATTATACAGATAATGCCCCAATTATGAGAGTGAAAAATTTATCCAAAAGCTATCATACATTATCAGTTTTAAAGGATATTAGTATAGACGTACAGCGAGGAGAAGTAATTGCAATTATCGGACCATCCGGTTCAGGAAAAAGCACACTGCTTCGGTGTTTAAATGCATTAGAGATGACTACCGGTGGTGAGATTTGGTTTAAAGATACCTGTGTCAACCGTATGAAAAAGCTTTCAAAGCTTCGGGCAGAGGTTGGAATGGTGTTTCAGCATTTTAATCTTTTTCCTAATATGACAGTACTGAAAAACATCATGTACTCGCCAATGAAGGTCAGAAAAGAGAGAAAAGAGGATGTAGAAAAACGTGCGATTGAGTTACTTAGAACGGTTGGACTTGAGGATAAAAAAGATGTTTACCCGGAAACATTATCCGGTGGACAAAAGCAGCGTGTAGCAATTGCGAGAGCGTTGGCGATGAACCCGGAAATCTTATTATTTGATGAGCCGACCTCAGCGCTTGACCCGGAAATGGTCGGTGAAGTATTAGCCGTTATGAAGGGGCTGGCACAGTCGGGAATGACAATGCTTGTCGTAACGCATGAGATGGGATTTGCAAAAGAGGTTGCAGACAGAGTTATCTTTATGGATGAGGGATACATTCTGGAGGAAGGAACTCCAAAGCAGATATTTGAAGAAGCAAAAAACGAAAGGGTAAATGCTTTTTTAAATAAAATGCTTTAACAAAAATGACGGAGGAACGTGCATATGGAATTTTTAGTCAGTTTAGTTGATATTACATACAAATACCGATACATGCTTTTAAATGGAGCAAAGTTTACATTGATTGTCTCCATTGCCACCATCATTTTTGGATTAATCTTCGGAATTTTGATGGCAATGATGAAAATGAGCAAGATATTTCTACTAAGAGCATTTGCAAATGTATATGTAGAATTCCTGCGTGGCACACCGGTGCTGGTTCAGATTTTTTTAGTCTTTTACGGACTGCCGATTATGGGAATTGAGATTCCTGCAATCATAATAGGCGGTGTAGATATGTCGCGGTTGATATCCGGTATCGTCGCTTTATCCATCAACACGACCGCTTATGTCTGTGAAATCGTACGAGGCGGTATCCAATCCATTGATAAAGGACAGACAGAGGGCGCGCTTGCCCTTGGTATGAGCCCGGTAAGAACCATGTACTGCATTGTTTTACCACAGGCAATGAAAAATATCTTCCCGGCAATGGGAAATGAATTTATTACCATTATCAAGACATCATCACAGATTTCCGTTATCGGAATCGCAGAGCTTATGTATGTGGCAGATACAATTCGAGGAATCAGCTTTAAACCATTAGAGCCATTGATTATTGTAGCATTAATTTACTTTGTAATTACTTTTACCATATCTCTGATTTTAAAGAGAATCGAGAAATTTATGAGAAGAAGCAGCCGATAAAACGTCCTAACGCAGAATTTTCTGCTTTAGAATAAATGAAAGTGAGGAAAAAATTATGAAAAAAAGAATGTTAGCAGCACTTTTAACAGCAGTTATGGCAGTTTCAATGCTCGCAGGATGTGGCGGAGCAGAGGAAACAAAAACAGATGCATCTGCAGATACAACCGCAGCATCAAGTGAAGCCGCAGAGACAACAGAAGCAGAAGAAGTGGCAGCTTCTGAGGGCGGACTTCTTGCATCCATTAAAGAATCTGGAAAACTTGTCGTAGGTACAGCATCCGGTTATGCACCATACGAATTTGTAGATGTAAATTCTCCAACACAGGAAATCATCGGTGTAGATATGGAATTAGCAAAAGCGATTGCAGAGGAACTTGGCGTAGAATTAGAGGTACAGGATATGGTATTCTCATCTCTTTTATCTTCCCTGCCAGCACACAAAATTGATATTGCAATTGCAGGTATCGCACCAACAGATGAAAGAAAAGAAACAATGGATTTCTCTGACAGCTACTTATTTGCAACACAGAGCATCTTAATTTTAAAAGAGAATGCAGAAACCTACCAGACCTTAGAGAGCTTTTCCGGTCAGGCAATGGCAGCGCAGAAATCTACCACACAGGAAGCTTTGATTCAGGAAATGTTACCAGACAGCCCATTAGTCTCTTTGGATAAAGTTCCAGACTGTATCTTAGAGCTGAAAAGCGGCAACGTAGCAGGTGTAGCAGTAGAAAGTATCGTTGGTGAGCAGTATATCATTGCACATGATGATATTCAGTTCGCAGATGCAACCTTTGATAAAAAGAAAGAAAGTGCAATTGCCTTAGAAAAAGGAAATGAAGACTTACTTGAAATCATCAACAAAGTAATCAAAGAGAACCAGGACAATGGCAACTTTGATAAATGGGTAGAAGAATACAGTGCAAAAGCAGCAGAAAATGCACAGTAAATCATGATTTAACAATTTAAATAAAAGGCTGCTTCTTAATGAGATAAGCATTAAGGGGCAGCTTTTTGCTTTCAGTGCAGGCAGATAATGCATATGACAAAGCATATAGGAGGCGGCAAATGAAAATAGTCATCAGTGATTATGAAAACGTACTTCAGAAAGATTTATCCGCAGCAGTTCAGACTATCCAAAGAATCCTTCCAGAGAGTAAAATTGCAATCCATGCCTTTCAGGAAAAAGAAGATTTCTATCAGTGTATGGCAGATGCAGAGGGGCTTATTACAGCATTTCTTCCAGTGGATGCAGAACTTTTTTTACATGCGCCAAAGCTTCGCTGTGTTTCCATTAATGCGGCAGGATACAACTCTGTGGATTTAGAAGCGGCAAAAAAGAGCGGGATTGCAGTATGTCACGTAGGGGAATACTGCACAGAAGAGGTTGCAGAGCATACAATTGCATTGCTGTGTGCGTTAAACCGCAATTTGAAAAATTACGGCTATCAGCTGGAAAAAGAAGAAAACTGGCAGTATGCAGCACTTCCGGGCGGAAAGAATCTATCCAGCCAGACAATCGCAATCTTTGGCTTTGGAAAAATTGGAAAACGGGTAGCAGAGCTTGCAAGGGCGTTAGGAATGGAGATTCTGGTTGTAAGCAGCCACTCAGATAATGATACAGCGGAAAAATATCATGTTAAAAAAGTAACTGAAGAAGAGGCTTTTGAGCGAGCAGATGTTATCAGCAATCACATGAGCCTTACAGCAGAGAATTATCATTTTTTTAATAAGGAAGCTTTTTCTAAGATGAAAAGAAAACCGTTGTTTTTAAACCTTGGACGCGGCGGAAGTGTGGATGAAGCTGCGTTAGTCAGTGCATTGGAGGAAGGAATCCTTCGCGGCGCGGGGCTTGATGTGTTAGAATCTGAAAGCCCGGATGTGAAAAGCTGTCCACTTTTTCATCGTGAGAATGTGATTATTACGCCCCACAGTGCATTTTATTCGGAAGAATCCCTAAGAAAATTACAGATTATCAGCGCGGAAAACGTGGCATATGTGCTAAAAGGTGAGCACAAAAAAGTACAGAAAAATATCCTCTTCTAAAATTTGACAACCCTGTCAAAATATGATAAAGTTTATCAATAAAAATCCCATGAGGGAGTAGCAAGCGTATCACGTAGCAAGTCAACATACTGACCAACTGGTCTGGCTTGTTTTAAATTGCGAGACTCATGTATAACTGTGAAGCTATACATGGAGTCTATATTTTTTAAATATTACCCAGATATAGCGTTCTGTTATATCTGGGTTTTTTTGTTATTATGAAGCTGTTCGTATGCGTGGTGCGAAAAACGCAGCGCAGCGGCACTTTTACGTCTAGGAGGAAAAAAGATGGAATGGAGTTTTGTATTTTTTATTAACAGTGTACTGTTAGGAGTAGGACTGGCTATGGATGCCTTTTCTGTATCTCTTGCAAATGGTTTAAATGAGCCTGCGATGAAGAAGAAGAAAATGTGCGGCATCGCAGGAGTATTTGCAGGTTTTCAGGCATTGATGCCAATGATTGGATGGGTGTGCGTACACACAATCGTTCAGTATTTCAAAGCATTTGAGAAATTTATTCCTTGGATTGCATTAATTTTACTGCTTTTTATCGGTGGAAAAATGTTAATCGAAGGCATCAAGAACAAAGATGGTGAAGTAGAAAAGCCGGAGGTTGGCTTTGGAGCACTTTTGGTACAGGGCGTTGCTACCTCAATTGATGCTCTTTCCGTAGGCTTTACGATTTCTGAATATGGTCTTGTGATGGCACTTGTCTGTGCACTTATCATCGCAGTCGTAACCTTCTTTGTCTGTCTTGTCGGACTTGTTATCGGTAAGAAATTCGGAACAAAATTCTCAAATAAAGCAGAGATTTTAGGTGGTGTCATCCTGATTGCCATCGGTATTGAAATTTTTGTTACTGGTGTATTCTAAAAGAAAAACTTCAACCACGAATAAGTGGTTGGAGTTTTTTTATAGGAATGTGCGAAGACCACTTTTGCATCAGTTGTAAAAAATCAAAAAGTGCGAAATAATGCGAAAATACGAGCTTTTTTACACATATAAAAGAGAATGTGATAGAATAAAAGTGCGAATTAAGGAAGACTGGAAGGAATTATTATGGGAAAGAAGAAGGATGTTACGATAGGACTTTTGGTTAGTGGAATCATGGACGCATTTACTATCTCTGTTTGTCGTGGGGCAACCTTGGCGGCAAAAGAAGCAGGGGTAAAGCTTGTGATTTTTCCGGGTAAGTACTTAGACCGGGATTTGAGCCAAATGCAGGAAATTATGTATGAAACACACAGAAAAAATATATCAGCTAGCGAAAGCAGAGTATAATGTTGGCGCGGCGCAGGATATCAGAGATATTTTTTCTATGCTGTATCGTAAAATTATTTTGGCGGTTGAACAGCATTATGGAGAAAAAGCAGAGCGGCAGGAAAAAAAGGACTATGCCATGAAGCTTTTTGTAAAGGACATTATGGGGTTTGAAAAGGGAACGGACCAGACCTATACCGTGTTGTTAGAGCATTTGGGCTGGCTGGATATCCGCAACGCATATGTCTATGTGTTTGAGCAGCCAATGCTTCACTTGTATCAGGAAGAAACGCAGCTTCCGGACAAGTTATATTTAAAAGCGGTATTAAAAAATGGCAGTGTAAAAAATATCCTTGGAGTCAATCAGCAGGTTGCATTAAAAGATATTTTTTCAAACAGACATATAGAAGAGGATGGCAGAGCAAAGGTATTGCTGCCGCTGTTTTCAAATGAGATGCAGTATGGTGTCCTTTTATGTGACATGACAGAACGACTTTTTGAAAATGGCGATTTTGTGGTTAACCAGATGGGCTCAGCGATAAAAATGATAGAACTGTTAAAGGCAAATGACAGGATTCAGCGTCAGTTGGAGGAAAGCCTTGTTACCCTCAAGGAAAATAATATCGCGCTAGATACCTTGTCAAAATCAGATGGTCTGACAGGAATATTAAATCGCCGCGGATTCTTTGAGAAAGCGGAAAAAATGTTCCGTTTTCACAAGGAAAATGGATGTAATAGCGTGGTGGCATATATTGATGTAAATAATCTTAAAATATTAAATGACCGTTATGGACATGAAGAGGGCGATTTTGCTATCCGTAAAACAAGCGAGCTTTTAACCGAGGCAGTTGGAAAAGACGGTGTCGTGGGGCGAATTGGTGGCGATGAATTTGCACTTTTGATGTCTTGCGGAACATCCTTAGAGAATAATATTAAAGAGAAAATTTACTACAGATTCCGCACTTACAATGCAAAGAGTCCAAAGCCATATAATGTGACGGTATCGGTGGGCAGCCATATTTTAAAGGCTGATTCCCCAGAGGGCATTCAGGAAGCATTGAACTTTGCGGATGAGATGCTTTACGAAGAAAAGAAATTCCGAACCAAGAATGTGGCGAAATAACAAAAAGGAAAGCGGGTGAGGCTGTTTATGATGCTGAAAAATATCTTACTGGCTGTTAAGGATATAGAGAAAGCAAAGGAATTTTATCAGGAACTGTTTGACTTAACAGTGCGAAATGACTTTGGCGAGAAAATAATATTTACCGGCGGTCTGGTTTTACAAGAGCAGAAGCTTTGGGAACAGATACTTGGAGCAGAAGAGACTGTCAGCGGAAATGGCAGCGAGCTGTATTTTGAAACAAACAATATGGATGCCTTTTTGGATAAACTGAAAAACAGTAGTTTTGAAATCACATACGTTACAGAGCTTACCGAATATCCCAAGGACAGGCGTGTGATTCGTATCACGGATTTGGATGGACATCTGATTGAAGTGGGAGAGTGCTGGAGTAACAGATAGAGAGCATTTCCATTTGGTTTGAATATCATAAAGGGCAGAAAGGACGGAAATAATGAAAAGCATTTTGATTAAAGATACAACCAAGGAAGAAAGAATTGCATTAATTAAAGAGTGGATTGCAGATGATGATGGTTTGCAGGATTGCGAGATTGATTTGTGGGATATGTACGATGATTATATCAAAGGAAACCGCGAGATTGCAGAGATTAATGCGTCTTTCCAGACAGATTATTATATGGCAGAAGAGTAAAATACCAACATTTTCCATTGTATTTTCTTAAGTAATTTGTTGTTTTGCATTTCTTCTTCCCGTAAACTGAACTGGATTGTTTGTGATACAGCCGATAAAAGCATGAATTATCGACGGGATGAAACATAATTTTTTCAGGCTTGTATATAATGATTAATAGAAAAGAGCGGGGGAAATGGCAAATGCAGAAAACATCAGTAACAGAAACCATTAAATATATCGGAGTAAATGATACAGAGATAGATCTGTTTGAGGGACAGTATGTGGTGCCGGAGGGCATATCCTACAATTCTTATGTGATTTTGGATGAAAAAATCGCGGTAATGGATACGGTGGACAGGCATAAAACAGACGAATGGTTCGCGAAGCTTGAAAGTGTCCTTGCAGGACGGACGCCGGAATATTTGATTGTGAATCATTTAGAGCCTGACCATGCAGGTAGCATTCAGACCTTTTTGGAAAAATATCCAGATGCAAAACTTGTCTGCAATGTCAGAGCCCATAAGATGTTTCCACAGTTTTTTACAATTGATGTGAGTGAACGAAGCGTGATTGTAAAAGAAGGAGAGGAGCTGTCTTTGGGCAGCCATATATTGACTTTTGTATCCGCACCGATGGTACACTGGCCGGAAGTGATGGTAACTTATGACAAAACAGAAAAAGTACTGTTTTCTGCCGATGCTTTTGGAAAGTTTGGTGCAGTTTATAATGAGAGCAAAACAGAAAGCGAGAAAATCGTTGAAGTGTCTGAAACAGAAGAATGTTCCGATGAGTGGACAGAGGAAGCAAGACGTTATTTTCTAAATATTGTCGGTAAATATGGTGCGCAGGTACAGGCACTTTTAAAGAAAGCTGCTTCTTTGGATATTCAGATTATCTGTCCGCTGCATGGACCAGTTTTAACAGAAAACCTCGGCTTTTATCTGGAGAAATACGATGTCTGGAGCAGTTACCGCCCGGAAGAAAAAGGCATTGTAATTGCCTATGCATCCATTTATGGAAATACCGCTGCGGCAGCCCATAAACTGGCAGAACTTTTAATAGAAAAAGGTGTGGAAAATGTAAAAGTATACGACCTTGCAAGGGATGATGTGTCCTTTGTAACGGCAGAAGCATTCCGCTATGACAGACTGGTACTTGCCGGAGTGTCCTACGACGGCGGACTGTTTCCATGCATGGAAACCTTTTTAAACCGGCTGAAATCGAAAAATTACCAGAAACGTCTTGTTGGTCTGATGGAGAACGGAAGCTGGTCACCGACTGCCGCCCGCCAGATGAAAGAAATTCTCTTTGATATGAGAGAAATGGAATTTGCTGAGCCAGTAGTAACGATTATGTCCAGTTTAGGGGCAGATTCAGAGGAACAGATAAGAAAATTAGCAGTGGCACTCGCGTAAGCGGGTGCTTCTTAAAAGGAATGATATGATAATTAATAAAGATAAGATTTTTTAGTAGACAACTGTACGAAAGAACGCTATAATGAATAAGCGCGCATACTACACGCATAATATATGCGCTTATTAACTAAGGGCGGAGGAATAAATATGACAATTGAAGCGTGTTACGAAGCATTAGGAGGCGACTATTCTGAAGTATTATCACGTCTGAGGAAAGAAGAACGGATTCAGAAGTTTGCTTTGAAATTTTTAACCGATGAAACCTACAATATACTACAGCAAAGACTAGATAGTGAGGATATGGAAGAAGCGTTTCGTGCTGCACACACACTCAAGGGGCTGTGCCAGAATTTAGGCTTTACGAAACTTTTTGATTCCGGCAGTCAGGTTACGGAATTACTTCGTGTGAGAAATTTGGACGAGGCGAGAGCATTGATGCCACAGGTCAAAGAGGATTATTTACAGACAGTCACAGCGTTAAAACAGTTCCAGGAGGAGCTGTCATAAAGCATATCAGATGTGCGGTGTACACTTTCCAGGGAAAAAGTCACAAAGCATCCGTTAAAGTAGGAGAATTGCCAGTTTTTGGGCAATTCTTTTTCTTTTTTTTGTATAAAAATTATTACGAAATTCTCTAAGGAAATGAGAAAATGAACCGATAAATATCGTGAAAGAAATTTTTTTAACGTTAGATTCAGGACGAAAGGAGATGCCTAATATGCGTATAGAGGCTTACAATCAAATCGCTCAGGTTTATAAAGCAAAGAAGACAGGAGTGGCAACAAGCGCAGAAAATGTTAGTGCAGGTCGTGATGAAGTTCAGATTTCTTCATTTGGACGTGACTATCAAATCGCAAAACAGGCAGTCGCAGAAGCATCAGATATCAGGGAAGATAAAGTTGCAGAGCTGAAGGATAAGGTTAATTCTGGTAACTATGAAGTTGGTACTGCTGATTTTGCAAACAAGTTATTAGAAAAATACAATGCATCATTAATGTAAAAGTGAGGGCGCGTTTTGGCTAGTTTAATGGAAGACCTTTTGGATGTCTTAGGAAAAGAAGAACAACAATATCAGGAATTGATTGAGCTTGGAAAAAGAAAAAAAGAAGTTGTGATTAAAGCGGATATTGCTGCGTTAGATGCGATTACTGCAGAAGAACAGGACGCTGCAAGTGTATTGCAGAATCTGGCAAATCATCGCAACAGAGTATTGACCGATATGGCAACTGTACTTGGAAAAAGTCCGGAGAACATGACAGTGACGAAGATGATTGGTTATCTGGAGGGACAGCCGGAGGAACAGGCGAAGTTGATTCAACGACGGGATACTCTGCTTGAGGCAGGCACACAAATGAGAGCTATGAACGAGCAAAATGAAGTCCTTTTGAAACAGGCATTAGAGATGGTGGAGTTTGACCTTACCTTGCTGAAAAGCATGAAACAGGCACCTGAGACTGCTAATTACAACAGGAACGCACATAATACAGGGGATATACTTGGCAGTAGTGGATTCGACGCCAAACAGTAAGGAGGTATTTTACTATGGCTAATGGTTTTGGGAGTTTATATATTGGAGCAGCAGGCTTACAGAGTGCTTCAAATGCGTTAAACGTTACTTCCAATAATATGGCGAACGTTAATACAACAGGATACGTTCGTCAGCAGGTTTTAAATGTAGATAGAAACTATGTTACCTTTGATACAACCTCAGCAATCAGTGACCAGCAGTCTGGTCTTGGTGTAAAGATTGGTGACGTTGTTCATGCAAGGGACATTTTTTTAGATAAATCATATCGTACAGAGTCAGGCCGTCAGGCGTTCTATGCAGCCACATACGAAGCGCTGGAGGAAGTATATACTTTTTATCAGGAGTTAGAAGGAGAGGCCTTTCAGGATTCTTTGGAAGATTTCTGGACATCCTTTCAGGAGCTTGCAAAAGCACCGGATGACAGCGTAAATCAGAACCTTGTTGTACAGAAAGCAAATCTGTTTATCAGCAGGGCTGTTGCGGTGTATGGTGGATTTCAGGAATACCAGAGCAATATCAATACGCAGATTAATGATGATATTGATAGAATCAATGAGCTGGGAGAAACCATTTTTGAATTAAATCTACAAATTCAGGCAGTAGAATCAGCACATATTGAGACTGCCATGACTTTGCGTGACGAAAGAGATAATGCGCTGGATGAATTAGCCGGCTTAATTGATATTTCTTATAAAGAAGATGTCAACGGAATCGTAAAAGTAAAATGCGAAGGTGTTGATTTTGTAGATGAATCCAGAGTTTACAGTATTGGAAAGCAGATAGACCCATTGTCAGGATTTATTACACCATACTGGGAACATCTTTCAGACCCGGCAAATGACAAATACGATGAAGTTTTCAGCTTCACAACAGAGATTAGCTCAGAGCTTGGAACAGATATTGGAGAATTAAAGTCACTTTTATTAGCAAGAGGTGACCGTGCAGCAAATTACACTGATATCGTGGGACTCAGCTCTAAGGAATATAATCATTCCACTGCTGACCAGATTGCGACAGGAACTTCTATTATGTTACAGGCAGAAGCCCAGTTAGACCAGTTGGTACATGGAATTATTACAGCAATCAACGATTTGCTTTGTCCAAACACAACAGCAGGAGAGCTTGGTGCAGTGCAGAGTGGCGGCACAATTAAAGCTTATGATGCAAATGGAAAAGTATATCGAATTACCGAAGATACATTGCTTTTAGATACAGAGAACTGTTCTACCGGCGCAGATGGTGAATTTCCACCGACAGAGCTGTTTGTCAGAATTGGAACAGAACGATATACAGAAGTTACCGCTGTTACAGGAAAAGACGCAGATGGAAAAGATATCGTTTCAACCTTCTATGTATACAATGAAGAAGACCCGAATGACACAGCGAAACAGTATACCGTAAACAGTGTCAGTGTCAATGAAGCATTAAAAGAGCAGGAGACATTACTTCCGCATTTGAGACAGGATGGAAGTGTTAACTATGAATTAGCAGAGAAGTTAGCAACTGCATGGGATGTAGAGGGACTTACCATTGATCCGGACGATACCAACAAGGTATGTTTTATGGATTATTACAATAATATGGTAGGAGCCTTTGGAACACTTGGTTCTGTGTATTATTCCACATCTACAAGCCTTGCGGCTACCGTAACATCTGTTGATAATCAGAGAACACAGGTAATTGGTGTTTCTACTGACGAAGAGTTGGCGAAAATGATTAAATATCAGAATGCATACAATGCATCCAGCCGATTTATCAATGTGATTAATGAAATGATTGAGCACTTGGTAACGAAACTGGGAGCATAGAGAAAGAGGTGAGTTGATGCCATCAACATTTTTTGGTTTAACTATCGCATCATCAGGCCTGACAGCATATCAGGCATCATTAAATACAACAGCAAATAACGTATCAAACGTACAGACAAAGGGCTATACCAGACAGAATGCGAATCTTGAGGCTTCACAGGCATTACGTGTCAATGCAAGATACGGAAGTCAGGGCGCAGGTGTTTCTGTTATTTCGATTAAACAGGTGCGTAACGAATATTACGATACAAAATACTGGGAGAATCAGGCATCTGTTGGTTTATACGAGACAAAGCTTGGCTATTTAGAGCAGATAGAGGATTTCCTGATTGATGATGACACAGAAAAAGGTTTCTCTACTATCTTAAATGAGATGTTCAATTCCTTAGATACTTTAAAGAATAATGCCGGAGATGTAACAGTAAGACAGCAGTTTATCTCAGATGCGCAGAAGTTTACAACATTCTTTAATAGTTTAGCAATTGGACTTGGAAATATTCAGGACAGTGTAAATGAAGAAATTAAATCTACTGTTGCGAATATTAATGCAATTGGTGAAAAAATCACACTGCTTAACGACCAGATTAACGTTATCGAGGTGCAGGGTGGTTATGCAAATGAATTAAGAGACCAGAGAGCACTTTTAATTGATGAGCTTTCTGCAATTGTACCGGTAGAGGTTTCTGAGGTTCCGGTTTCCAACTCAAACTATCCGGATATGTTGACAGGAGCAAATTATTACACTGTAAAAATTAACGGACAGGTATTTGTGGATACTTATGAATATGAGGCACTTACCTGTGTGGCAAGAGAGCAGTTAGTGAACCAGTCCGATATGGAAGGTATGTATGAAATCCGTTGGGCAACCACTGGCAACAGATTTAATGCAGGCGCAAATACAGCATCCGGTTCTTTAAAAGCATTATTTGACATCCGCGATGGTAATAATGCAGAGAACTTCTCAGGAACGGTAAGCAGTGTAACAAAGAGCAAAATTGTAATCGATAAAAATCTTTCCGTTACAAATATTGAAGCAATGACCATGCCAAAAGAGGGCGTGCTGACAATTAACGGAAGAGACTATGTATATGATGATTTTACCTACACAATCAATGATGAAGGTGAAATCACTAAATACGAGTTTCATATGGCAGAAGAGCTTGCTATTGAAGACCAGTTAAGAATTAATGGAAGAAAAGCGGAAATCGGAACAGCAGTTGATTCTATGGGTATTCCATATTATCTGTCACAGATGAATGAATTCTTACGTTCCTTTACTGCAAAATTCAATGAGATTATGAATGATGGTGTAGATTTGAATGGTAATGATGCAGATTACTATTCCTTCTTTACAGCAACAGAAAAGGTAAGCGGCGACGAGATGCTTTTTACTGACATTTACCAGAATGGGGAAAGAACCTATAGTGCCAATTCCTATAGCTACTATAGAATGACCTGTGGAAATATCTGTATTTCAGATATCTGTGTAGATGACCCATCCACGATTTCTACGACGAAAGATATTTATGGTTCCGGTGGTGTAGATGCTTACGAGCTGGTGGAACAGATGGCGCAGTTAAAGAGCAATACAGTTATCTATCGTGGCGGCGGAGCAGATGACTTTTTACAGTGTATGATTTCAGATATTTCTGTAGATACACAGGAGTCAAATATTTTCTCAACCAATTATGCAAATATTGCAAATGCCATTCAGAATCAGCGTCTATCCATTTCAGGCGTTGACGAAGATGAAGAAGCAATGAATCTGGTAAAATTCCAGAATGCTTACAATTTATCTTCTAAAATGGTTTCGGTTTTGGCAGAAATTTACGATAAATTAATTGAAGAAACCGGCGTATAATTTAAAAGGAGGAATCCGAAATGCGAATTACCAACAATATGATGCTGCGTACAACAACAAGCAACATCAACAACAATAAAATTAATGTAAACAGCCTGAATAATCAGATGTCTACTCAGAAAAAGATTTCAAGACCTTCTGAAGACCCGGTTGTTGCAATCCGTGCACTTCGCCTCCGTGGCAACTTAAGTGAAATTAATCAGTACTATAAGAATAATATTCCAGATGCAGATGCATGGTTAGATGTTACAGAGACAGCATTGAATAACATGAAATCCATTTTGACTGATGTCCGCAGCCAGTGTGTATATGGTGCGACAGATGCGTTAAAGACAGAGGACAGAAGTACAATTTTAACAGCATTAGAGTCATTGCGTGAACAGGTATATGCAGAAGGTAATTCTGATTATGCGGGACGTACTGTTTTTACAGGATACCGTACCAACTGCAAACTGTTATTTATGGAAGATGACAGCACAACATCTTATGATATTACACAGACATTTTCAGCAGATACTGCGATTGAAGAACATCGTTATTATGATGGTCAGATTACGATTGGTACAGCAGATGAGATGATTAATGCTTCCAGCAACAATGGTGGGGCAACAGGAACAGTAGTTTTTGATGACCCGGGTGTATATGCGTATGATAGAATCCGTTTTGGTTATGGTGATATCACAACGATTGAGGGCGTGGATGCATCAGGCAGTCAGATACAGTTAGAGTACAAATATAAAGACCCGGCAACAACGGCAAATGCGACAGGAACCATGAATGTAACTGTTTATGATACCTATGAAGAATGGTATGCTGCAATGGAAGCCGGAACGATTGATATGGATGGCGATACCAGCAAAGATGCTGCATTTATCAAAGCATCCGGTGAACTTATTTTAAGTGATAAAATGAGCGCGACCTTGAAATCATATCATGCAGAAATCACTGTAGATTACAACAAAACCGGATTTAACAAAGGCGAATTAAGACCGGAATATTATTATAACTGTACAGATATTACAGACAGTAAAAACAAAATTACTTATACAAAATACGATGCAAATGGAGAAGAGATAGAGCAGAATATCAACTATATCATTTCCATGAACCAGACATTGACGGTTAATACCAATGCAAGTTCTGTATTTGATGCATCCATCGGACGAGATGTGGATGATATGATTAACGCAGTACAGGCAGCAATTAGTGCACATGATAAAGTGGACAAAATTGAAGAAATGATGAAGGAGACGGAGAATCTGGAAGAAAGTCGTCAGGAAGAACTTCAATTATGGCTGGATGCAGCGAAAAAAGAAGCTGATTATGCAGATGATAACCTGCAGAAAATGTACAACAGTTACATTGGAAACTTTGATGAATATTTAACAAAGGTAAATTTAGCAATTACAACAGTCGGAAGTAAAGGCGACCGTTTAGAGCTGACTGAGACACGTGTTTCCAACCAGCAGCTGACGATTGAAACTTTGAAGTCAACCAACGAAGACCGCGAACTTTCCGATATCATTATCGATTATACAGCATCATATACTGCATATCAGGCATCACTTCAGGCGGCAGGAATGCTGAACCAGACAAGTCTGCTGAACTATATTTAAAAGAGCTGCAGCTTTACATTACAGACAGATGGAGATGACCGATAAAAAGGCGGCACAGAAATGAGGTAAACATGAAGGCAAAGACGAGATTATTTGGGGAAATTGAGATAGCAGACGATAAGTTGATTACATTAGAAAATGGAATGATTGGACTTCCGGAGATGCAGAAATTTGCACTTATTTTTGATGAAGAAAAGGAAAACAAAGGCAAAATCAAATGGTTTCAGTCCATGGATGACCCGGAAACAGCATTTCCGGTTATGGACCCGATGCTTATTCAGGAGGATTATGCCCCGACAGTTAATGATGAACTGCTCCGTCCATTAGGAGAACTGACACCAGAGAATACCTTTGTACTTTCTACAGTTACAGTTCCGAAGAACATCGAAGAGATGTCTATTAATTTGAAAGCACCAATTATTATCAATATGGATACGCATAAAGGTGCACAGATTATTGTGGAGGACGAGTTCCCTGTCAAATACAAAATTTACGAATTATTAAAGAGTAGAAAAGAAAAGGCAGGTGAATAGGCATGTTAGCACTTACTAGAAAAAAAGGCGAATCACTTGTGGTGAATAATAATATTGAGATAACCGTTTTAGAGATTCGTGGAGACCAGATTAAAATCGGTATTTCAGCACCAAAGGATGTGCCTATTTATCGTAAAGAAGTATATCTGCAGATTCAGAAAGAAAATGAAGCGGCAACCAGCGTAGAAGGTCTGCAGGCATTAAATGATTTATTAGGTTAAAATGAAAAATAGGGACGCAGCCTAAATTTCGAAATTTAGGCTGCGTCCCTATTTTTCGAATTCTGTGTCAAGTTCGTCTAAGAAATTTGTACGCGGGTATTAATTTTTTTATATACTTTTCCGATATATGACATAGAGAAGTCGACAACTATATCAAATTAGAGGTATGAGCGAATAGGGAAATAATATCAGCCTTACATTTGATAAAAAACAAAAAGTAACTTAATGGCAAAGCACATGGAGGTGTAGAAAAATGGCAGTAGAGGCGATAAAAGGCGCAGGCATGACGTATCAGGGAAGTGCGTCAACAGCAGAGATGAAAGCAGAGACCGCTCCAAGAGTGGAGAGAGTGTCTAATGAGACAACATCCAATCAGATTGCAAGAGATATAACAAATATATCTACAAAGGAAGCATCAGCAGATGGTTCGGGAAGTGGCAACGAAGGAGCAGGTAATCCACAGCTTGCAAATCAGAATGCTCAGATTAAAAAAGCTGTAGAGGAAATCAATAAAAATATGTTTGATTCAGAAGCGATTTTCGGAATTCACGAGGCAACCAACCGCGTGACAATCAAAATCGTAGATAAGGAAACAAAGGAACTGATCAAGGAGTATCCGCCAGAGAAAACCTTAGACATGATTGCAAAAGTCTGGGAGATGGCAGGTCTTATGGTGGATGAGAAGAGATAGGAGGTAGTAATATGCCAATTCGTATTACAGGTTTAAACTCAGGATTAGATACAGAGTCAATTATCTCTGCATTAGTATCATCCTATAGTTACAAAACAGACAAATATAAAAAGGCACAGACCAAATTATCCTGGAAGCAGGATGCATGGAAATCTTTAAATACAAAGATTTACAGTTTGTATAAAAGTGTAGGTAATTTGCGTTATGGTAGTGCGTACAATGTTAGGACAGCAACTGTTTCAGATAGTACAAAGGTTTCTGTGACAGCGGGCAGCAATGCCGTTAATGGTTCTTATAGTGTGCAGGTAACAAAACTTGCGAAATCAGGATATTTAACGGGTGGAAGACTTGCAAGTGGAACAACCGCATCCACCAAACTTTCTGACTTGGGTTATTCTGGCGGAGATGGAACTATCAGTCTTACAACCGGTGGTGCTACAACAGATATTAATGTAACAGAGAGTACAACGATTCAGGAAGTGTTAAATCAGTTGAAGGATGCTGGTGTAAATGCAAGCTATGACGAGACAAACCGTCGTATTTATGTCAGTGCCAAAGAATCAGGAAAAGAAAATGACTTTTCGCTTTCTGCTGGCAATGCAAACGGACAGGCAGTATTAACGGCATTGGGATTAAATGCTTCTTCCAGTGCAGCAGATGCAGAATATGCAGAACTTGCGACATATGCAGACTTAACTGCTTCAGAAGTGAAAGCAATTTCTGATACAAAGACAGCTGCAATAACACAGAATGAAGAGCTGAATCAGTCTAATGCGTACTTAAATAACATTATTTCTTATACAACAGCGTCTAGCGCAGTCAATGAAGTCGCAGCGCGAGGTTCAGAGGAAGATGCAGAATTATTAAAGACATTAGTTTCTAAGAGCAGCTTGGACAAAACGTATGTAGATGCTGATAATAATGTATATACATATGACTCTGAATCAGGAAATTATACAACTCTCAAAGAGCTTGCAGATGGCACAATGGAAACGGTAGAAGTAGATGCAGCAACAGCAGAGTCTTATACAAAGGCATCTGATAAGTTAGATGAACTTACAGAAGCGTTTGGTTTAGTGACTGATAAAGTAGATGAAGATGGTAATGTGGTAACTGACAGTAATGGCGATGTTGTAAAAGACAGTTCTGCATTAACTGCTTTTAAGAGTAATCTTGCAAAAGTAAAATCTATTTCGTTGGCAGTAGAAGCAAGTGGTTCAGAAGAATATCGTAATATGATGATTGCAGCAAATGAAGCTTTAGCAGATACTACAGATGCTGATGCAGTAACAAATCATATTGCGAGCTTAGAAGCAGAAATTTCTGCTAACAAAGCGACAATTGCAGCAAATGAAGCAACAATTGCAGCAAATAGCAAAATTAGTGCAGGTTTAACAGATGAGCAGGCAGTAGCTTTTGTAGAAAAGGCGGCTTATGCAAAAGGCATTGTAGATGGAACTATCACACCTAGTGTAAATGCAACTGCAACACGTGTGAATGGCGAAGATGCGACCATATATGTAAATGGAGCAGAATATACAGGAACATCCAATACATTTTCCATTAATGGACTTACGATTACAGCAACAGGAGTTACGGGTGATACCTATGATGCAACTGAGGCATCTGCTGTAACAGCAACAGTTAATACTGATACACAGGGAATTTATGATAAAATCAAAGATTTCCTGACACAGTACAATGCATTAATTAATGAAATGACATCATTGTACAATGCGGATTCAGCAAAAGGTTATGAACCATTAACAGATGAAGAGAAGGACGCATTATCTGATACAGAAGTTGAGAAGTGGGAAGAAAAGATTAAAGCATCTTTACTTAGACGTGATGATACTTTACAGAGCGTTATGAATGCAATGACAAACGCGATGGCTCAGTCAGTGGAAATTGATGGAGAGAAGTACTATTTATCCAGCTTCGGCATTAAGACTTTAGGCTATTTTAATGCACCGACAAATGAACAGAATGCTTATCATATTGATGGTGATGAGGATGATGCAGCAACATCCGGCAATGCAGATAAATTAATGGCAGCAATTGCTTCTGACCCGGAGAAAGTTACTGAATTTATGCAGGGACTGGCAAAGAATCTCTATGATGCAGTAGATAAGAAAATGAAATCTACATCATTAAGAACAATTTATACAGTATATAATGACAAAGAAATGGCATCAGAGTATAGTGATTATACAGACCTGATTAAGAAATGGGAAGAAAAATTAGCAGATAAGGAAGACTATTATTATAACAAGTTTTCTGCAATGGAGACTGCTCTTTCTAAGTTAAACAGCCAGACATCTTCTTTAACAAACTTATTTGGCTAAAAGTGTGAGTAGAATTTAACTTATAATAAAAATGGGCTTATGAGTAACATCATAAGCCCTAATATAACACGGAGGTTTTTATATGTTAGCAAATCAAGGTTATGGAGCATATGCAAACAATAAAATTATGACTGCTTCACCAGCAGAATTAACATTAATGCTTTACGAAGGAGCAATAAAATTCTGTAATATTGCTATTATGGGAATAGAAGAAGGTAATATTGAAAAGGCACATAACAATATTGTTAAAGTGCAGCATATTATTGAGGAGTTTCAATCCACATTAGACCATAAATATCCGGTAGCAAAGGATTTTGATAACGTATATTCTTATTTGAAAACTCGATTAATAGAGGCTAATATAAAGAAAGATAAAGAAATAGTAGAAGAAGTGTTAGCGCATCTGCGAACTATGCGTGATACTTGGAAAGAGGTTATGCATCTTACAAAGAATGGCACAAAGGTTTCGTAGAGAAGGAGGAGTAAGAATGACCTCTATGAATTATATACTAATTCTGTTACAGGATTTGAAAAAAAAGAGTTTGGTGCTTGATGGCATTATAAATGCTAATCAGAAGCAAAAAGAGGCGTTAGAAGACCCCAATCTTGACCCAGAGGATTTTGATAAGCTGGTAGAGGAGAAAACACAGCTAATTGAGGAATTAGAGCGTTTAGACAGTGGTTTTGAACAGGTATTTTCTAGAGTCAGAGAGGAACTGCAGGGAAATAAGGAGTCTTATAAAGCAGAAATCCGCGAGATGCAGAAGATGATACGTGAGATTACGGATAAAAGTGCCACGATTCAGACAGGTGAGTTAAGAAATAAAGAATTAATGCAGAAGAAATTTTCTGATGTAAAGCGGCAGGTGCGAGAAATTCGTGCCAGTCAGAAGGTAGTAAATCAATATTATAAAAATATGATGAAAGCAAATTATGTTGAACCACAGTTTATGGATAACAAGAAATAGTTGTTATCTATAAGCAGCCCACTATATTTGGTAGAAAAAAGGAAATTAAAAAAATTTTTCAAAAAAATAAAAAAATTTCCTTTTTGCTATAAAGTATCGAGACTTTGGTCCGATATATATTACAAGTAAACAAAGAGTTACTTGATGACAGAAGTTCGAATGGAGCGTACGGCCAGGAGGATGAAAGTCAGAAGCAATTAAAACAGATTATGCAGCAGGGAAGCTGCAGTAAATTCAAGGAGGAAATTAATTATGGTAGTACAGCACAATCTTACAGCGATGAACGCAAACAGACAGTTAGGAATCACAACAGGTCAGCAGGCTAAATCTTCAGAGAAGTTATCTTCTGGTTACAAAATTAACCGTGCAGCAGATGATGCAGCTGGTTTAACAATTTCTGAAAAAATGAGAAGCCAGGTTAGAGGCTTAAATAAAGCTTCTGATAATGCACAGGATGGTGTATCTCTTATCCAGGTTGCTGAAGGTGCGTTAAATGAGACTCATTCTATCTTACAGCGTATGAATGAATTAGCTACACAGGCAGCTAACGATACAAATACAACAGCTGATAGAACAGCTATCCAGGATGAAATTAACCAGTTAACATCTGAAGTTGATAGAATCCAGTCTACAACAGCATTCAATACACAGAATCTGTTAGATGGTACTTTCAAAAACAAAAACCTTCAGGTTGGTTCTCTTTCTGGACAGAAGATTACAATTTCTATCAGCAAGATGGATGCAACTAGCTTAGGTATTGACACACTTAATGTATCTTCATTCGCTACAGCTGGTAACGCAATGTCATTAGTACAGGCAGCTATCAGCCATGTATCTGCTCAGAGATCTAGACTTGGTGCAGTTCAGAACCGTTTAGAGCATACAATCGCTAACTTAGATAACATTTCTGAGAATACACAGTCTGCTGAATCTCGTATCCGTGATACAGATATGGCTGAAGAAATGGTTGAGTACAGCAAGAACAACATCCTTGCTCAGGCAGGACAGTCTATGCTTGCTCAGGCTAACCAGTCTACTCAGGGTGTATTATCACTTTTACAGTAATCTTAACAACTATAAAACCGGCAGCTTGCTGCCGGTTTTATTTGTTTAAACAATAAATATGGAGATGGCATGGAAAATCAACAATTAAAACAGCAATTAAAAGAGTGTGCAAAACTGTTATATCAAAATTGTGAACAGGAAGCGTATGCAATGTTAAATGAGTTACTAACTCCGTTAAATAATATGCTGCAACAGATGGCTATGGATGGAGAGAATGGGGTAGTAGAAGTAATGAAAGAGTTTATATCGGCCTATCAGTTGAAAGATAATTTAGCTTTGGCAGATATATTGTATTATAGTATAGCAAATGAATAACTGGTGGGGGACATAAAGCAATATGGAGATACTTGTAAAAAATGAAGCAGCATTAAGACGACATGGAGATATTTTTTTTGAGGCATATGAGGAAGCCAAAAAGGGAAGTATTTGTCATTGCTATATTGCGGAAACAGAAAGAGAAGAGAAAATAATCTGCTGCGCGCGGGAAAGCCGTTTGTGGCGTTTAAATAGTTATTACAATCCAAATAGGGCAGCGAAACTATATGCGGAACGATATGATAAAATACAGGATTTTGCAGGCATATATTTTTTTGGATTGTCAGATGGGCGAGTCATAAAGGAAGTTTTGAAAAAGTGTAATGAAACACAACATATTTTAATCTATGAGCCGGATATAGAAATTTTTTTACAGGCAATAGTTAATTTTTCATTAGAAGAGATTTTCGAGAATGAGCAGGTAGTTTTGATTGTAAATGGAATAAATGAAGATAGTTTGGCAGATTGTTTATTTGAAATGGTGACCTATCAGAATCGTATGCTGATGATGAATTGCATTTTGCCTAATTATGATGTTTTATATCCACAGCAGTGTAAAGATTATATTGATAAAATGATTTACTATTCGGAATTAGAAGTATTTCGAAAGAATACAGAAATAGATTTAGCAGCCAAATTCGGTGATAATTTATTGATGAATTTACCATATTTGATAAATTCAAGTTCAGTTAGTTTATTATTGGAATATTTTTCGAAAATGAATTTAGAGAACGTGCCTGCAATTATTGTATCAGCAGGACCTTCATTAGATAAAAATATAAAAGAGTTAAAGAACGCTGCAGGAAAAGCATTTATTATTGGAGTTGATTCTGCGCTAAGGGCTTTAGTTCGTGAGGAAATACCATTTCAGATTGCAGTTACTGTTGACCCGCGTAAGAATCCGGATGTATTTGCAGATGACAGAGTATATGAGTATCCATATATAGTATCTGGATATTCACTGCCATTAGTTGTGGAGAAAAGTAAAAACAGATTATTTTTTGAAGGCGGCTATGGATTTAGACCATTTCAAAATATTATCACAAAAAAAACAGGACAGGTGCTGCGAGACTTAAAAACAGGCGGATCGGTAGCCACAGATGCATTGTCATTAGCTTTTGAATTGGGATTTAAAAATGTGATTCTGATAGGACAGGACTTGGCGTTTACAGATGGCAGAGGTCATGTGAGTGGATTTGAAAAATCAGAGCAGAAAAACCGGGAACACGTAGAACAGCGAGTGCTTGTGGAGGTAGAAGCTCTTGGGGGTGGTACAGTACAGACGGATATACAGATGAATTCGTATTTACAATGGTTTGAACAGGAAATAAAATTTCATCCGGATGTAACTGTATATAATGCCACAGAAGGTGGTGCAAGAATCCATGGGGCAGTAGAAGTTTCCTTAAAGGATGCAATTGAAAAACTATGCATACAGAACATGAACTTTGATGATTTGTTAAAGGAAGTTCCTCAATTATTTTCGGCAGAACAGCAAAAAGAACTTTGTGTAGAATTAATAAAATCTAAGAATGGGATAGAAAAACTGCGGGATAAATTGCAGATAGGAGTTGATTCCTATCAGAAATTGATTCAATTCGAAAAACAAAATCAAAAAGATACACAGGAATATCAAGAGCTTTTACAAAAAGTTTATGCAGTTAATCGTATTGAAGAAGAGAATGATTATATGGAATTAATCAAACTTTACGCAAAAAGAGCAGAATATGAAGCTGCAGAAGATATTTATGTGGAAGAAGAAATGTCAGTTCAGGAAATCTTAGAGAGGGGCAGACAAATGTTGGAAGGCTATGTGGAAGGATGTACGGTTTGTATTCAGAAACTTGAAGAAATTTTAATTCCGCAATTGGAAGAAATGTCAGAACATTTTTAAAAAATGAAATTGAAGAGAGGAATCCGAAAAGGATTCCTCTTTGAATATAGGCAAGGAAGGACTCGATTATGGGAATTGGTGAGGATTATCAAAAAGTAATAGATTTATTAGTAGAACTTCGAAACAAAATAGCTGTCGGAAGAATCAGATTTGCAGATTTGGGCGAGGAATTGATTGCTGAGCTGATTCAAGCGGGCTTTGGTTTGGAAGAACTGGAAAAGAAGGATGCAGATAGAGAATTTGTACAGGCATATGTTGCAAATTATAATGGCGTTTGTAAATTGCAAAAGATAGATACGGAAATTGACTTTTTAAATTTAATGTTAGCAGGAATTCAATGGTGGAAAGAAAAGGAAGAAGAAAAAGAAAAAGAAAACCTATTAAGGATGCAAAAAATGCAGGAAAAACTTCTTCCGAAAGAATTACATTGTGTGGATGAGGATGGAGTAAAACACATTATGGTAGATCCACGTGAGTTGCTTTTGCAACAGAATGCTTCTCTAAAGGATATTGATTATCAGAGATTGGATGTTGTAGTAAAATATCTTGCAATAGAAAATTATTTTGAGAAAAATACCTATGGATTTGAAATTTATAGAAAATTGCAGAAAGCGCGAAGGGCAGATGCCGGAGGCGAAACTAAAGGAGTAGAGCAAATGGCGGAGTCTGTGTTTTCAAGTTTGATTCAGTCCATTGAGGAGAAAGGATTTTTAGAGGAGTCCGAAATAAGCTGTGATGAGCAGCTACAGCTTTTAGATGGTGCACACCGTTTGGCTGCGTGCCTGTATTTTAAAGTTCCTAAAGTAAGAGTGAAAGTGATAAAGGATACCGCATCCATTTGTCCATTTACAATGGAGTACTTAAATCGAAGTGGACTCACAGAGGAGGAATTGAACCATGTGAGAGAGAAGGCGGAGGAACTGTTAAATGAGAACTGCGTAGAGAATGTCTGTATTTTATGGCCTCCGGTAATGAAGTATTTTGATGAACTGACAGGAATTATTGGAAATACGTTTCATGTGTCTGAATGGAAGGATTATGAGTATTCAGAGGAAACATTTCCAAGAATTGTACGTGGAATTTATCATGTAGACGATATTGCTGATTGGAAAATTCAAAAGAAAATTGATGCCATGGCATCATGTTCACAGAAAAAGCTTCGTGTCTTAAAATTAAAAATTATGTCTCCGCATTTTAGACTGAAGGATTTAAACTTTCATACGATTTCGACGGTGGGAGAGCAATTAAAAAGTATCATTCGCAACCAGTATAAAGATTTAGTAGAAAATTATATTTATGATATTATCATACACACTGCAGATAATTTTTATCAGAGTGAATACATGAATAAGTTATTTGAGCAGGTATTTTCTCTGGAAAATTATTTTGAAAGAATTAACAAAGCAGACTATTTTTTAATAAAGCATAATACACCATATACACCACAGGATTTTCCTAAAAGCTATGCTTTTTCAAAAGATATTGATATTATTTGCAGCAAGGAAGATTATTGCAATATGGAGCAGGAAACGGCGCAATTTTTAGAGGAGACAGTATCAGGCTATGAGATTAGAAAAATTAAGAAGGACACTGGTATGTTGTTTCGAGTGGAATTGCTTGGTTTCTTGATAATACAAATTGATTTAGGAATAGCAGTAGATGGGATAAATGAGGCTTTCTGGAGAGAAGCACTTGCACGTAAGGAAGAATGTAAAGGATTTTATATACCTACAGTAAAGGATGAAATTTGCATTCGGGTAAATGAATTTTTAAAAAATTCTCGAAAATTGCATCATTTGCAATACATAAAAGAGCATATCGAGGATTATGATAAGAATATTTTGAATAGTTATTTAGGTTATACAGAAGAACAATATCAGGAACTAGAGGAACAGCTATGAAAAAAGTAAGCGTGATAATTCCATGTTATAAGGCAAAGGATGAATGGCTGGAGCGTCTGTTTTTTTCTATGGAGAATCAGACAATAGGAATGGAAGCATTGGAAATAATTTTTGTAATTGATGCATCTCCGGATGATACTTTTTCGCGTCTGAAAAAATATGAGCAAGCGTATGAAAACAGTGTTATGCTTGTTCAATGTCAAGAGAAAGTTGGACCGGGTGGAGCCAGAAGCATTGGAATACAGTATGCAACAGGTGAGTATATTGCATTTGCTGACCAAGATGATTGGGTAGAACCATGTATGTACGAACATTTGTATGATAAGGCGAAGACTTATAAGTGTGATGTGGTAGAAGCTTATAATATGAGAGATTCTCTATATGAATATAATAAGGGAGAACCGCAAAAAACAGGTCAGCAGGATGTATTTTGGAATTTAGAAAGTCCTGCGGGCAGAAAGAAGTTTTTTTTGGAGGATAAGCCGGAACGAAGAAGATATTGGGCAAAGCTTTATTGCAGAGAATTTTTGCTGGAAAATCATATCGACTTTCCAGCCAATATAAAATATGATGATAACTATTTTAAGGGCTTGGTGTTTTATCACGCGAAGAGAGTATACGTGCTGGAGGAATATTTATATCACTGGATGGTAAATGCTGATTCTATAAGCATGACAAATGACTTTTCAGCTCATCTTGACCGTATGAAAATAGAACTGCTTAAGTTAGAGGAATACAGACAGAGAGGGTTATTCACAGTTTATCATGATGAAATAGAATATATTTTTTTGGAACAGTTTTTTGCCAATACTGTAAATACGATATTTACAAGAAGTGGAGTTTTGTCATTAGAAGTTTTAGATTTCATGAAGAATGAAACGAAGAAAAATTTTCCGGAATATTTATGCAATCCATATTTGCAAGTACGTTGTCCGGTATGGGTGATGGGAGATTGGGTTGAAAATGCATTGAAGGGAATTGCGCAGGTGAGAGGCGAGGAAGTGGAAGTTCCTTCTGCAATATTAAAGAAAATTGCACCACTTAGCTTTTTGGATTTATTGAAAACAGAGGTTTCACAGGACGAGTTAAATTGGTATGCAGCTATTTATGTTGCATTTGATAAAGTGGCAGCAAAAATAGATTATTCAAAATTGAAATAAAGGATGACGTAAGTATATGAAAATATTATTTTATCAATGGCATTCGTTTATGAATAAGGGCATTGAAAAAGCACTTACACAAATGCAGGTGGAGTATGATATTTTCTTCTATCAGCAGAAAGAATGGGAAAAAGATGATGGAATTGTGGGATTGTTGGAGCAAAAAATAAAAAAGACAGCATATGATATGGTGTTGTCTGTAAATTTTGCACCTATGGTTTCAGAGGTATGTGAACAAAATCATATTTTATATGTTTCTTGGGTATATGATGCACCAATTCATATTAGGAATCTATGTTCTTTAAAGAATTCGTATAATCGTATTTTCTTTTTCGACCGGATACAAGCAGCGGAATATCAAAAAAAGGGTATTAATGCATTTCATATGCCATTGGCAGCAGATATTGATACATTTAAAGGCGGGATATCCGGGAATGATTATCAAACGGATATTTCGTTTGTAGGGCAATTGTATCGAACGGATTACGCATACTATTGTTCTCCGTTGGACAGTTATCACAAAGGGTATTTGGATGGTATTTTAAATGCCCAAATGAAGGTATATGGCGGATATTTTCTAGGGGAAGCATTAAATAATCAACTTTTAGATGAGTTAAATGATATATATAAGAAGGCGTCTGGAGGAAGTGCATCTATTTCAAAAAGGGAGTTGGAGTATATGATGGCGTGCGAAATCACTTCCAGAGAAAGATATGTAATTTTGCAGCTCCTCTCGAAGAAAAATCAGGTGGCACTGTATTCTGGAGAAAAAGATGAACGCTTAAAAGACGTATTTCAAGGAGGATATGTGGATTATTATGAAAAAATGCCAGAGGTGTTTAAGAAGAGTAGGATAAACTTAAATATATCTTTAAAAATTATTCAGAGTGGAATACCATTGAGGGTATTTGATGTGCTCGGCAGTGGAGGATTTTTATTGACTAATTATCAAGTAGAAATGCCGGAACTTTTTTCGTTGGGAGAAGATTTTGTTGTATATGAAAGCATAGAAGATTTATACGCAAAAGTAGATTTTTATTTAAGGAATGAAGGGGAGCGAAAAAAGATTGCAAGGCATGGATATGAAACGGTCGAAAAATATTACACATTCCGGCAACAAATGGAAAAAATGCTAAAGCAGGCAATGGGATAAAAAAAGAGCGTCTTGTGAATTGAAACGAGACGCTCTTTTTGAGTGGTTATAAAGAGGGTGAGAGGACTTGATAAGAGTCCTCTGCTGCATAGGTAGATACTGCCTGGGCTGTATGATTCCATGTATGGAGTTGTAAGGCTTTTTGATAACCGGCTTGGGCAATGTCATTACGGCGAGCTGCGTTGTCTAAAAGTGAGAGGATTTTTGACGGCAGAATATCTAGGTTATCAAGTTCGTATAAAATGCAGTCTGTACCATCAGAAAATACAGATTCCATGTAAGGGTTATGTTCTGTTAGAACTACGGATTTTTGCAGCATACTATTTAAAATGCGTTCTGTAATTGCGTTTTTATGCCAGGACATAATGTTGAGCGAAATTTTAGATTGCTGCCAGATGTCAAGACATTCTTCCGTGGATAAATCATTTTCGTGCCAAATGAGTTTTGGATGGTTTAATAGTGGACAAGTTTCCCAACTATGTCCAAAAATATGTATTTCAATATTGTTTGTAACAAGAGTTCGAATGATTTGATAGCGGTAATAATATGAAAGATACAATGTGAAAGGGCGAAAACTATGAAAAATATCCAAAAACTCTTGCTCGGTTGTAGTCCATTGGTAATATTCAAGTGCTTTTTTTAGTGCATTTTCGGCAGGAAGAGAAGGGTGCTTACGCAGGATAAGCCAAAAACGATTTACTAAAAAGCGCATTGGACGTTCAAGTGCTTTTATTTGTGCAAAAATATCATGAGAATTATTGATATATGTGCCGATAAAAACAACGTCATAAGAACGTGTTGTGTGTGTGAATGCTTTCTCAATTCCGGCCGGAGGTAAAAAACGCGCGTTTATATGGTAGTAGTGCTGAATAAAACGAACGTAATTCTGGTCAAGTGTAAAAATGCATAGCTCCTTAGGTACGCTAAGCAGATGGTTTTGAAACCAAACAGGATGGTCAAAAACAAAGTTATATTTAGGTCCTGCAATATGGTCGTGTAATAATGAAATTTTATCTTTAAGACGTGCAGAAAACATATAACTTTGCATACCTATAATTGCTTGAAAATGCATACCGATATAGCGCGATGCATTGGTAAATGGTTCTTCTGCCAAATTAAAATATTCAACTAAATATCCCTGCTGTTGGAGCGCTGTGCCTAAACTCTGGGCAAAGGCGCTTAAAATGCCATAACATACATGGTCATCACCAGTATAAATAAGAAAAGGCTGGCTTCCTTGATACAAGTATTCATATGTGTGATTATTCTGCAGCATTTCCTCAAGAAGAGTAACAATGTATTTTTCACAATTAAGAGTTTGTGCTTGTGAAAGAATACCAGAAACAGCAGAGTTGAATAAATTGTGTTCTAAAAAAATCTGCTTATAACGAGATAAGATATAGCAGTCCGTAATAAGCCCTGCCTTATTGATGTTTAAGGGCTCTGAAACAAGTACAAAATAGTCATCGGGGCATTTTGGGGCGCTATTTGTTAAGTAGACTTCATATTGAGAAGAAAGCCGTAAAAGATATTCATAATTACATTTTGCTTTTAAACGTGTATTTAGAGTGCCGATTGTTTTCTGACAGGCAAAAGGCACATAAATAGTGCCGACAGAGAGCGTTTCATCGAATAAGATATCAAGAAAACGAATCTGCACTGAGTGAGTGACATCGGAACGATGTATAAAGATGGTATTTGTATTCATGTAATAAAATCCTCTATGTAAATTATAATTCTGCGTATTCAAGCATGGTGGTAATTCGGTTCTTGTAGGTATGTTCTTTTGAAACCTTTTCAAAGGCATTTTGTGCGATTTCAATACGTTCTTTTTCGTGCGACAAGTAATATTCAATTTTGGCAAGTAAATCATCTATGCCATCATAATATGCAAAATCTTCTCCCGGCACAAAAAAATCAATCAAATCGGATTGGTAATTGGTAAGAAGGAAACCGCCAGCCCCCATAATGTCATAGGCACGAAGTGGAATGCCGGAACGAATACTTCGAAGGGTTATGTTTAAGTTGATTTTACTGTTTTTAAATACATATGGCATAACATCATAGTAGTCGATGGCTCCCATGTTGTGAATGTGTGGAAGCATAGGTGTTTCGTTATGTGTGTAGAGTTTTGTGTTAAAACGTTCAGATACACGAGACAAAATCTCCTGACGTTCAATAGAAGTAAGTTTTCTAGCAAGGAAGTAATTGGCATAAACGTAGGCATCGGATTCTGTTCCGCCTGGCTGAGTGCCATATTCTAAAGCTTTTTTCATGGATGCAATAATATTTGGAGATAGAAGTTCTTCAATAAAAAAGTATCCATTAATTAATTTTTGAGAGGCCATAATGGCGTTTAAATATCCCTTGGTATAATCGTCTAAATTTTGTTCCATCCGGTCATAAAAATTATGTTTTTCATTATAGAGTGCACCAACAAATGAAACATTGCTGGAGAGAATATCGGCTGATTCTCGTGGCAGCTGCATTTGCGACAGACGGTCTGTGTTTGCACAAAGTGGCAGATAATGTACAGTGGTAATTCCCTCTTTGACAAAATCCAGATAAGAAGCTTTATCAAAAAGAAATATATGATTACATGGATTAATTACAGTGTATGAATATAAGGAAACTAATGGACTGTCATAAACAAAGGATAAATATTTTATGTTATTTCGATTGCAGCCATTTGAGATAGATGGAAAATAATTAAATGAGAATACAAATAAAATATTGTTCTGTTTGACAAGGGAGTCAAAATATATATCAAATTCTTGATTACGGTAGTTATGTAAATTATCATGATTGAATAATTCCACATCAAAGCCATATTGTTCAAATGCAGAAATCATATCCAATTTTCCAAATGATTGACTGTCTAAAAAAAGTATTTTCATAAATAAATCGCTCCTTTTCAACATTATAACAAAGAAGAATAGGAAAAAAAAGAAAGAGTTTTATCAGTATCACAGCACGTGCTAAATAAAATGACTTAAAGCACCGATAAGTACATTAGAAGGATAGGAGGAGGCTATAGATGAAAGACATTAAATATGTAGAAGCTGAAAAATTAGAGGAACTGGTAAACGATATGCATAGATGTGTACAGCCTATAGCATATATTGAAGAAATCAGTGCGAAACTGTCGTCGTTGATACTACAGGCAGAAGAAAAGCAAAACTGGGAATTAATACAGATTGCAATGAAAGAGGTAATTCCTGTTTTGAATGAAATAAATTTCTTTTACGAACAGGTATATGGAACAGGATTGAAAACACATTTCGAAGGTTTAAATAAAAAAATACAGGAATTAAATGGACATATGAACTCCTTGTTTTCTTCCAATTTTGTACATATCGCATCGGATACAATTGGAAATACGGGTGATTATATTTTGGTTCGAGGAGTTCGGAAATTGCTTGAAAACGAAAATGGGGGAGTTCGATGGATAAAAGTCGGGGTTAGAGATGCAGTAACGCCGGAATTCATCAAGATGTGTAATTTGTCAAATGCACTGGTAATTGGTGGTGGCGGACTTTTCTTAAAGGATTCAAATCCAAATCATATTTCCGGATGGCAATGGGCGTGCAGAGTATCAGATTTAGAAAAAATAGAAGTGCCAATTTATGTGGTGGCAGTTGGTTATAATCGCTTTCGTGGACAGGAGGATTTTGACGATTGCTTTAAAGAGAATTTGAATGTGCTTGTGGAAAAAAGTAGTTTTTTTGGAATGAGAAATCATGGTTCAATTTGTGCAATAAAAAAATATTTAAAAGAAGAACTGTGGGAACGTGTTGTGTGGCAGCCATGTCCAACTACTGTTTTGTCAAAATTATATAAGCTTCCGGAAAGAAATGTAAAAGAACCATTTATTGCATTAAATTGTGCATTTGACAGAGAACAATTACGTTATCAGGATAAGAAAGATGAAGTGATGCGTGCTGTAGCAAGAGTAGTAAAACGTTTATCCCAATATTATAAAATAAAATACTATATTCAATGTGAAGGTGATGAATTGGCATTAGAATATCTGGATGAGTTACAGGTGGCCTATGAAAGAATTGAGTTAACACGTGAAATGGATGAGGAAGAGTTCTTGAACTATTATGTGCAGCCGGAATTGATGATTGCCATGAGAGGACACGCGCAAATGATACCATTTGGATGTAAGACACCAGTGATTAGTTTGATATCCCATGATAAGCTAAAATGGTTTTTGGAGGATATAGAACATCCAGAATGGGGAATTGAGGTATTGGATAATGAGTTTGAAGAAAAGTTGACGAATCTAGTTGATAATATGTTACAAAATCGTAAACAGATATGTCAGGAAATCGCGGAGGCACAGGAGAAACTGTGGAAAGTTACGCAGGAAAATTTGCAAAAAATCAAAACTAGTACTATTGACACATACTTTGGGGCATAATATAATTTAAGTATAGTTTTTATGATATGTAGTAGTTTGAAACAGAAAAGTGTATATTTGCAAATTATAAGGGCTGGCATAGTAATATGGTGCTTGGTTTTATTGCTACATGAAAAAGAAACAACAAGGAGGTAAGTAATTATGAAGAAATCATGGATGAGATTCAAATGTTTCTTTTCGGCAATTATTGTTATGTGTTTATTTTTGGCAGAAATGCCTGCAAGCACAGTGTACGGAGCGGAGGTGAATGTTACCGCATCGGCGAGCGTTGGTACTTCGTCTATTTATATAGACCAGACAGCGGATGTCAATCTGACGGTAAAAGGTGTATCGGGAACATCAGGAACCGTCCCAACGGATGTAGTTTTGATTTTGGACCAATCTGGAAGTATGAATGGAGAGAAAATAAGTGCATTAAAGACAGCTGCTACAAATTTTGTAAATAAAATAGATTACTCTATACATAGAGTGGGTTTGGTCAGCTTTGAAACAAGCATCAATAATGAGATTGGTTTTACAACGGATAAGGACCTTTTGGTAAATACAATAAGTACGATTACATCATTAGGACAGACTTATGTAGGACCAGCAATTCAGTCAGCAATTAGTATGTTAAAGGACAGTCAAAGAGATGGTGCAAAACCGGTAATTGTACTTGTTACAGATGGTGCTGCATCTGATGAGTCAGCAACGAGAGCTGCGGCAGCCGAAGCAGAAGCGAATGGATTTATTTTTTATACAATTGCTTTATTCGAAGATGAGTCACAGGCAAGTGTTGCAGGAACAAATGAATATCGTGCAAACGAATTATTAAAAGATATGGCAACAACTGCAGTACATCATCATTTTGTTGGAGCTGCCGGTTTAGATAGTGTATATTCTAAAATAGCTAGCGACATAGGCGTGGAAAATCCATATAACGTTGTAATAACTCAAACAATCGCAGATGAGTTTGAATATGTAGAGGGTTCTGCAGACGATAACATTCCAGAACCGACAATCTCAGGGCAGACTCTTACATGGAGTATGTTGGAATTAAAGGGCTCTGCATTACAGCTTAGCTATCAGGTAAAACCAAAGAGCGGAGTGGAACCAGGGACATATAATGTTGTAAAAGAATCAAATGTAACTTTCGAAACGTATGCAGGAGAAGAAAAGACGATTGATATTGCATCGCCAACAATTACAATAAAGGAAATACCGGATGTTGTAGTATCTGCTATGAAGCCGGATACTGGAATCGTTGGAGAAGCAACAGCAGTAACAGTTACAGCATCAGGTTTATATTATGGTTCAGGATTTAAAGTAACAGTTGGAGGAAAAGAAGCCCTGATTACAGGAAAGAGGACTTCTAACGTGGTGTTCACAGTGCCAACGGATTTAGCGGTTGGGACCTATGATGTAATCATATATAATGGGGATGGTAGTAAGTCTGTAACAGCAGGTCAGTATACATACACACCGGAACCGGTGCTGACAGTAACATCTATTACACCTACATCCGGACTTGAGGGAGAGAAAACTGCTGTATATGTAGAAGCTACAAATATGAATTATGATGACGGATTTAAAGTCTATGTCGGCAGTGAAGAAGCTGATGTTGCAGTGAAACAGACAGCAAAATTTAAATTTTGGACACCTACAACACTGACTGCAGGAACTTATGATATTACTGTATATAATGGAACAGGAAGAGAACCGGTGGTAATAGGTCAGTATACATATACGGCAGTTGAGGAAGATAAACTTGAGGTGACCGGAATTGATCCGGTAACAGGTGAAGAAGGAGTTGCAACAGCGGTAACTGTAACAGCCAAAAATATGAATTATGATGATGAATTTAAGGTATATGTAGGCGGAGAAGAGGCAGAGGTGACATTAAGACAGCTATCAAAATTCCGTTTTAAAGTACCAACGACATTATCAGCAGGAAGTTATGATATAGTAGTATATAATGGAACAGGAAGTACTGCACTAACAATTGGCCAGTATACATACACACAGGCAACAACTGATGATGATGGACTGAAAATGACAGCAATAGACGTAACAAGTGGCGAAGAAGGAGTTGCAACAGCGGTAACTGTAACAGCTACAAATACGAATTATGATGATGGATTTAAGGTATATGTAGGTGGAGAAGAAGCAGAGGTAACATTGAGACAGTTATCAAAATTCCGTTTTAAAGTACCAACGACATTATCAGCAGGAAGTTATGATATAGTAGTATATAATGGAACAGGAAGTACTGCATTAACAATTGGCCAGTATACGTACACGCAGGCAGCAGCCGCTGATGAGCTGGAAGTTTCGGCAATAGACGTAACAAGTGGCGAAGAAGGAGTTGCAACAGCGGTAACTGTAACAGCTACAAATACGAATTATGATGATGGATTTAAGGTATATGTAGGCGGAGAAGAAGCAGAAGTAACATTGAGACAGTTATCAAAATTCCGTTTTAAAGTACCAACGACATTATCAGCAGGAAGTTATGATATAGTAGTGTATAATGGAACAGGAAGTACTGCATTAACAATTGGCCAGTATACATACACGCAGGCAGCAGCCGTTGATGAACTGGAAGTTTCGGCAATAGACGTAACAAGTGGTGAAGAAGGAGTTGCAACAGCAGTAACTGTAACAGCCAAAAATATGAATTATGATGATGGATTTAAGGTATATGTAGGCGGAGAAGAGGCAGAAGTAACATTGAGACAGTTATCAAAATTCCGTTTTAAAGTACCAACGACATTATTAGCAGGAAGTTATGATATAGTAGTGTATAATGGAACAGGAAGTACTGCATTAACAATTGGTCAGTATACATATACAGCAGTTTTGGATGAGTATTTAATTACTGTAACAGATATATCTGCAACTTCCGGAGCTGTGGGAAGTGGGGTTACAGTAACTGTTACAGCAAAAGGAATGAAATATTATGATGGCGATGGATTAAAAGTATATGTTGGTGGTGTAGAAGCAACAATAAAACTCCGCCAGACAACAAAATTCAGATTTGTTACGCCAACAAGCCTTTCTGCAGGAACATATGATATTGTTGTATATAATGGTGGTTCCTCTGTAGGACAGAAAATTGGAACATATACATATAATTAATCATTTATGTAAATGGAATAAAATACCAAAAAAGAATGCCCCTATATGGGGCATTCTCTTTTGTGGGAAGAAGGGATATAACGAAGAATGGAAATTTTAATTTTAAGACCACAAGATATATCATATGGGATTATGGATGCATATGCAGAAAATTTTGGAAAGTATTTAGTAGATGCAGGGATAGAAGTAAAATATTTTGATATCAAAAAAGAACATCCAAAACAGTTGGCGCAATATTTGCAGAAAAGCTATATGGCGGTTATTGATGTTTATTCGGGACTATTATCAGTAAAGATAGGTGATGAAGGTGAATATTTTTGGAATTATGTAAATGCGCCTATATACCAGGTGTGTGTGGATTTTCCAATTTATATTATGGATAAAATGGAAGCGAAACTTCATAATTACTATGCGTTGTGTTTGGATCGCTATTATTGTGATGTTATCAAAGATTATATGTCAAATATCAAAGATGCATATTTTTTTCCCCCTGTCGGCATTGAAGGGAATAGAAAGATTTCTTGGGAAGAACGAAAACGCGAGGTTGTTTTTATTGGAACATATTCGAATTACCGTGAGTGGCTGCTGGAACTTGAACAGCAAGAAGCGGGAATAAAAAAAATTGGCTATTTATATTTCAAAACAATGTGTGAACATACGGAATTAAATCAGCTTCAGGCATTCGAAATGACATTAAATAAAATGGATATACAATTAGAAAAAGAAGAGTTTTATCAATGGTTTAGAATGATAGATGGAATTGCATTGGCTGCGGTTGCATTTCAGAGAGAACGATTAATAGAAGTTCTTTTACAGGGAGGAATTACAGTTGAGGTATTTGGGGATAGTTGGAAACATTCTCCTTTTGTAGATAATAGAAACCTGATAATTCATGAACAAATTAGGGAGCAGGATTATGTTTCAATTTTAGAAGATACGAAGATATCCTTAAATATTATGTACTGCAATAAGGCAGGTTATTCTGAACGTTATTCGTACTCAATGCTGAATGGGGCAATTTGTTTAAGCGATACGGCAGAATATTTGGAAGAGGAGTTTAAAGATGGAACAGAGATTGTATTTTATAAGTTGGGAGAATTAGAAAAACTTCCGCAAATTGTACGTGGAATATTAGATAATCCGCAAAAAGCCTGTGCTATATCAGCAGCAGCATATGAAAAGGCACAAAAAAGACACTGCTGGAAGGCTCGCGTAAAACAATTTTTAGAAATATTAAATAGTGACGTAAAAAAGTATTAAATAAGAAGTTTAGGGACTTAATATAGTGGAAGAAAATGCCGATAATTACAGTAGCATAATTTAGGAAAGGGCGACTTAATAAGTCAGGTGACAATCATGGAAGATAACAGAAAAGAACAAATTGAAGCATTAGAAACTCTTGGAGAATACAATGAGAGAATATTAAAAAATATACCAATTTTAGTTAAGGAATTGTCTGGGGAGCGCTTGGAAGATACAGATAAGTTTATAGAAGGAATTGTACAGGCCATTAATTGGGAAGTTCAGGTAATGAATCTTACAATGGAAGTGTTGAATGAGGGAAAAGAACGTATTTCCAAAATTGAGATGAATAATAAAATTGTGAAACTAAGCGATGCGATTAATGAAAAGAATGATGTGAAGATGGCAAAGGCGTTTCAGGAATTTGTGCCTGTATTAGAGAATCTTGGTATGGCAGTAAAAGAAGTAGTTGCATAATAATTAAAAAGGAATATATGAAACAGCAACTGTACAAATATATTAATTAAAAAGCGTGGAAGTAGAGAGTTTGCGATAAGTAGGAATAACTTTCGCAAGCTCTCTACTTCTTTAATAGGAATGAGATTGCGAGATAAAGGCTATATAGAAGCGAGAGGGGTTTAAGGCGCGTTTTTCGAAGTTTGTATGGACGATTAGTAAAATATAAGAAAAAATTAATGAATTGATAGAAAATAGCCGATATAGATACTATATATTCTAAAAGAAAGGGCGAATTTTGTGGTAGGTATTATAAAAGCATATACCGGAATCATAAGCCACAAACAAAGCACAAGAAAGTGGGGACGGACTATGAGTACTTATAACAAACCATATGTAATAGCAGAAGCAGGATGTAATCATAAAGGGGATATGCAGATTGCGAAAGAGTTGATACAGGTTGCAGCAACTTTTTGTAAATCTGATGCGATAAAGTTTCAAAAGAGATGTAATAAAGAATTATTAACACCGGAACAGTATAATGCGCCACATCCTCATCCGGAGAATTCTTATGGCTCAACTTATGGTGAACATAGAGAATTTTTGGAGTTTACAGTGGATCAGCACAGACAGTTAAAGGAGTGGTGTGAAGAAGCAGGAATTACCTATGCAACATCTGTGTGGGATATGACCTCTGCAAAGGAAATAGCGTCATTAAATCCGAAATTTATAAAAATTCCATCAGCGTGTAATAATCATTATCCAATGTTACAATGGCTTTGTGATAATTATGGAGGAGAGATACAGGTGTCATTGGGAATGACAACTCATAAGGAAGAGGAAGCATTGGTAGATTTATTCGCGAAAAATGGACGTAATAAAGATTTAGTTATTTTTAGCTGTACATCAGGCTATCCGGTACCATTTTCGGATGTATGTTTAATGGAGGTAAAACGAATTAAAGAGGCCTATGGAAATACAGTAAAGAAAATAGGTTTTTCGGGTCACCATTTGGGTATTGCAGTAGATATTGCAGCATATACACTTGGAGCGGAAGTGATAGAGCGCCATTATACTTTGGACAGAACATGGAAAGGAACAGATCATGCGGCATCGTTGGAACCGGACGGAATTAGAAAACTGGTTCGTAATTTGAATGCAGTACACGAGTCATTGGCATATAAGGAAGAGGAGATACTTCCAATTGAAGCAGTGCAAAGAGAAAAATTGAAATATAGAACAAGATAAGCAAGGTAGGGCAGGTAATATGAATGTTGCATTTATTCCTGTAAGGGGTGGAAGTAAATCGATTCCACTAAAGAACATTAAATTAATGTGTAAAAAACCCTTAGTATATTGGACTGTGGCAGCAGCGTGTAAGTGTAAAGATATTGACATTGTTTATGTTGCAACAGATAGTGAACATATAAAAACGGCAATTGAAAGTTTTAAGATGGAGGAATCTTTTTTTCAAAAAGTACAGGTGATTGGAAGAAGTGCTGAGTCTGCATCTGACATTGCGTCGACAGAATTTGCTATGTTGGAATTTGCACAACAGCATACATTTGATAATATTGTATTGATTCAGGCAACATCACCATTGCTAACGGAGCAGGATTTAGAAGGCGGGTTTGCATTATATTATGGAGAGAATACAGATAGTGTTATTTCAGTAGTAAGACAAAAACGCTTTCATTGGAAGGTGGATGCAGATGGTGTTGCGGCACCAACAAATTATGATGTATTCAAACGCCCAAGAAGACAGGAGTTTGATGGTTATTTAGTAGAAAATGGGGCATTTTATATTACATCTCGAAAAGGACTTTTGGAGTCGTCCAATCGAGTTTCTGGAATCATTCGTGCCTATGAAATGAGTGAAGATACATTTTTTGAAATTGATGAGCCACAGGATTGGATAATTATTGAAAATATGTTGAAACGTCGTTTGGCGGAAAAAAAGACTACTGGCAAGCGCATAAAACTGTTTTTGACGGATTGTGATGGATGTTTGACAGATGGTGGAATGTATTATTCAGAAAACGGTGATGAACTAAAGAAATTTTGTACACAGGATGGAATGGGATTTCAATTATTACGAGAGCAAGGAATTTTATGCGGTATTGTTACCGGAGAGAATACAGAACTAGTAAGGCGTAGAGCAGAGAAGCTTAAATTGGACATTTTAGAAATGGGTGTTAAAAATAAGCTAGAGGTTGTAAAAGCAATTTGTGAACAATACCAAGTAGAACTGGATGAAGTTGCTTATATAGGTGATGACATTAATGATTTAGAGGTGTTGAAAGTAGTAGGATTTAGCGCAAGTGTTCCAAATGCAATAGAGGCAGTGAAACAAAACGTAGACTACATTACGGAACATTATGGTGGAAGTGGAGCTGTACGTGAGGTGGCAGATTGTATACTAAAGGATAGTCTGTAATATTGAGCTTCTATAGTAATGAAAGGCTGAAAGTTCTTAGATGAGCTTTCGGCCTTTGTTTTATAGATAATTGTTTGCATTGAAAGAGGTTGAAATTAGATAGAGCTTTTGTGAAAAGCGCAGGCAAAAAAGAGAAGTTTGAATGTACTTAAAGCACTAAAATATTAAGGAAATAAAGGGAAAAGCCGATATAAATAGATATATCAATCAAAAGAATTTTTAGGTAGACAAACTATTAAGATTAGCATATTCACGTGGGACGGCGTAAAAGTATAATGCTGCACATTTTCGTGGGAAAGTAGAACGCAACCTGTAGATGCATCTGAGTCTAGTTCGATAACATGGCCATTGAAAACGTGTGGCTATTTTATTTTTATAGAGGATAACAATGAATGAGAAAAAAATAGCCTTTATTATTTGTGTAAATAACCAGCTATATTTTGAAGAATGTAGATTTTATATTGAACAATTAAATATTCCAGAAGGATTTGAGACGGATGTGCTCGCTATACAGGATGCAGATTCTATGTGCGCAGCGTATAATCTTGGTATGAGAAGTACAGATGCAAAATACAAGATATATATGCATCAGGACGTATTTATACGCAACAAAGAATTTTTAAAAAATATTATGGCTATTTTCGAAAAAGATAAATCTGTCGGTATGATTGGTATGCTAGGCGGTAATGGAATGCCAAAGACGGCTGTGACTTATTTGGCATGGAATATTGGACTGGTAGATTGGAGAGATGCAGATATAGCATACTATTTATCGGGAGCGCCAGAGATAAAAACAGATTCCTATGTAGAGGCGATTGATGGCATTTTGATGGCAACGCAATATGATGTACCTTGGCGGGAGGATTTGTTTCAGGACTTTGATTTTTATGATGTATCGGGGTCTTTTGAGATGCGAAAAAAAGGCTATCAGGTGCTTATACCATATATGAAAGAGCCGTGGATAATTCATGACAGCAGCTTTGCAAAGCTATCTAGATATGATATAAACCGGAAAATTTGTCAGAAGGAGTACCCGGAATTTCTTTATGCGGAGGATGGTTTTGAATTTGAGTATCAGGAAGAGTGGGAAAAGTTAAGCACAGAACTGGCAGGACAGTTAAAGAACCTGATTTCCTGTGGTGAGTGGAATACGGTATGTACGGTTATTGAGCAGTATCGTGCTGGAAGAATGAAGGATTCAACGTTAGAGATGATAGGAATCATGTCAGATATCTGGAAAAAGGAACAGGGGAAAGAGGTTAAATGCGGTTTTTTTGAGGGGATAAATACCTATGCCGATGCCTATGAGAAATACATAACCATTCGGTTTCTGCTTCGCAGAATTGAAATGGATATTTCCGAGGAAGTAAGCGAAGAAGCATTAGAAGCAGTCCAAAAAGCGGAAGTCTCCTGTGAAGCAATGATTTTAATGGTTCTTTATGGAAGTGTAGAGAAATATAAAGTCCTGCAGAAAATAGAATCGTTTTATCGACAAAACAAAGCAACAGAATTTGCAGCGCGGATTGGCGAAGTGAAAAATGTTGTTAGAGAAAAGAAAACACAGGTAGTATTGACAAAGCGGCTAAGCCACAGCTAGGGAGGAAGAAGTTATGCAGATTGTAAAATATGCGTTTCAGCAGCATGGTGATGATAGGGGAATGCTTGTTGCGCTAGAAGAGTTTAATGATATACCATTTGAAATAAAGCGCGTGTATTATATGTATGACACAAAAGCAGATGTACGAAGGGGCTTTCATGCACATAAAAGTTTAGAGCAAATATTAGTGTGCATTCACGGTTCCTGTAAAGTATTACTGGATAATGGAAAAGATAAAAAGATTGTATCGCTGGAAAAACCATATGAAGGTTTATATATTTCCAACAAAATGTGGAGAGAAATGTATGATTTTTCACCGGATGCCGTGTTGATGGTGCTTGCATCAGAGGTGTATAGGGAAGAGGACTACATAAGAGATTATGATACATTTTTACAGATGGTGAATGAAGGTAAATAGCATGATAAATGTTCCGTATTTGGATTTAGAAAAAGTACATACAAAAGTACAGGACGAGTTAAATGAAGCAGGTAAACGGGTGTTACAGAGTCAGTGGTTTATTGGCGGAGAGGAAGGTAAGGCTTTTGAGCAAAGTTTCGCACGGTATTGCGGTACAGAATATTGTGTCGGTGTTGGCAATGGCTTAGATGCGATTCGTTTAATTTTGCTTGCTTATGGCATAGGAGCAGGAGATGAGGTCATTGTACCGGCAAATACATTTATTGCCACAGTACTTGCGGTAACACAGGTGGGGGCAGTGCCTGTCTTTGTTGATGCTGACGAAGAAACCTGCCTGATTGACAGTTCGAAAATAGAAGAGAAAATTACAGAGAAAACCAAAGCCATTATCATAGTGCATTTATATGGCCGGGCAGTGGATGTAACCCCTATACGTGTCCTTGCGGATAAGTATGCTTTGAAAATTATTGAGGACGCAGCACAAGCCCATGGTGCAGCAATAAATGGTGTAAAAGTTGGAAATCTTGGAGATGCGGCAGCGTTCAGTTTTTATCCGGGAAAGAATCTTGGAGCTTTAGGAGATGCCGGAGCAGTTGTTACGAATGACAGCAAAGTGGCAGAAATGGTAAGAGCCTATGGGAATTATGGTTCTTGTGGGAAATACAATCATGTTTATCAGGGGTGTAATTCCCGCTTAGACGAATTGCAGGCAGCCTTTTTATCAGTGAAGCTGCCACATTTGGATGCATGGAATGAAAAACGCAGAAAGATTGCAGAAATATATGCAAGTGAGATGAAAAATAGTAAAATCTGCCTGTCGAAGCTGCCGGAAGACAGAAATGAGCATGTATTTCATATTTATCCTGTTTTTGTAGAAGACCGGGCAGACTTTACCGCTTATATGAGCGAGTGTGGAATTGGAACGAATATTCATTATCCAACGCCTATTATGCAGCAGGGGGCATATCTTACCCTGCATGAGGAGATAGATAACTATCCAGTGACAAAGAAAATTTGTGAGGGAGAGGTCAGCCTGCCATTGTATCCGGGGATGAGTGAAGAACAGATTGCATGGGTTGTCAGATGTATCAACCATTTTAAGTAGAAAGACTAGTGTAAACAAATACAGAAAGTGAAAGGCAGAGAATATGATTATGAAAAAAAGTGAACAGAAAATGCCAATGGTATCAGTAATTATGTCATGCTACAATCATAGGAAATATGTGGCAGAGGCAATCGAGAGCGTGCTTGCCCAGACTTATTCGGATTTTGAATTTCTGATTGCAGATGATGGTTCGACGGATGGTGCGGCGGATGTTATCAGGTCATATACAGATGATAGAATAACATTTTTTGAATATGACAAAAATACTGCATTTGCTGCTTGGGAAGAGATGAATCGTATTGCAAAGGGAAAATATGTTGCGTATATAGCATCAGATGATGTGTGGAGAGAAGATAAGTTAGAAAAGCAGGTTGCTTTTTTAGAGCAGAATACAGAGTATGAGGCATGCTTTACCTGGGTTGAGACAATAGATGGAGAATCCCGGATTGCAGAGGGGAAAAATTCTAAAAATGAGCTTTTTAATACGAAACAAAAGAGTTCTGAAATGTGGTACAAGAAGCTGTTTTTAGAATCGAATAGTTTGGCGGCTCCGTCCTATATGATGAAAACGGATGTGTTCCAGCAACTGGAGGGATTTCGTTTTAAATATCGTCAGTTACAGGATTATGACTTGTGGCTAAGATACCTGTTAAAGCATAAGTTATATGTGATTCAGGAGAAGCTTACGTTTTATCGCTGGCATGCAAATGATGGTACAGCAAATCTCAGTTATTTATCAAATGAGGCAATTATTTCAAATTGGAATGAGAGCTATCACATTTTTTCAGAGCAGATAGAGCGGATAGAGGATGCATTTTTTGTAAAGGCATTTGAAGAAAGACTCTTGAATAAAGCCTGCCATACCCATGAAGCCGTAATGTGTGAAAAGTTTTTCCTTATGTTGAATCATCCAAAGCAAGAGGCACAGCAGTGTGCAATTAATTACTATTTGACTCATATTGATGAAGAGTCATTTAGAAGTTGTCTTGAGAAAAATTATGGTTTTTCAAGAGCAGATTTCTATGTTATGGAAGTGAACCGTGGAATTATGACAGGAATGATGACAGAGATGAGGGAGTTGGAGAAAACGACAGCACAATGTATAGAAATGGCATCTACAGCGATTGCATATGTAGAAAAGCTAAAGAATAATCAATAGAAGAATAGTGAGATACTATTTGCGTTTAAAAGAATGATAAGTGTTTGTGAGGGTATTTATGTTTGTATGTGTAGCAGGGAAAAATAATATTAGCGTAAGTGTACTGCAATATTTGATTGAGCATAATCTGGGACGGTATGAATTAGGTGTTGTATGTAATAAAACAGAGACAGGAGAAGATTCGTGGCAGAAATCACTGCGTAAATATGCAAAAGAGCAGGGGATACAGGAATACAAACTAAGTGAGATATATGAGAAAACAAATCAGATATTTCTTTCAATGGAATATGACCGAATTGTTAAAACGGAGAAGTTTTTAGATGCACGTTTGTTTAATATTCATTTTTCATTACTGCCTAAGTATCGGGGAATGTATACTTCTGTATTGCCATTGCTTCATGGAGATAAGCAGGGCGGTGTTACACTTCATTATATTGACAATGGGATTGATACCGGAGATATTGTTGCACAAAGTGTAGTGCCAATTGAATATGAAGATACAAGCCGGGATTTGTATTTGAAGTATATGGAGCATGGAACAAGGCTTGTGTTAGCAAATCTGGAAAATATTTTAGCGGGAAAAGAAAAAGCAAAACCACAAGCAAAGGAAGGTGCAACATACTATTCTAAGAAAACAATTGATTATTCCAATCTGCAGATTGATTTAGAGCGGACGGCAGATGAAATCAGAAATCAGATTCGGGCATTTTGTTTTAGAGAGTATCAGCTTCCTAAGATTTATGGACGGAAAATTACAGGCGCTAAGATTACAGATATACGTTCTGGCAGTAAACCGGGAACAATTATAAAAGAAACAGAAAAAATGATGGAAATTGCATCCATTGATTATAATGTAGAATTATATTTTGATGAGGGGGCTACGAGGGAAAAGTGCAATGGATGATAGGAGTGGTTTTGGGGATAATGAATAATCAAAAATAGCATTTATTCTCTGTGTTAATGACGAGGCAGAATTGAGTGAGACATTATATTATATTGAAAATGAAAGATACCGGAAGGCTATGAGACGGATATGATTGCAGTCAGAGAAGCTCCAAGTATGGCAGCGGACTATCAGGCTGCTATGGAAAGCACGGATGCCAAATATAAGATATATATATATACATCAGGATATTTATCCTTTTAGGAAAGAACGGGAAGAAGATTCCTTTGCAGGAAGAGAAGAATTTGAAAGCAAAAAGCACAGATGCGTTTAGCATTGGAAACTCTTATCGGCAGTGGACAGATAGAAGATGCCTGTAAAATTATATCAAGTCCGAATTATCACGAGACAGAAGTATTAACGGATGTACCGGTAATGTGGTATATCGAAGAAGGGCATTTAGCTAGTATGACCTATACAGAAAATATTCAATGTATAGAAATGCTTTAGAAATTTTATTGGATGCGGGATTTTCCACAACAGGAGTGTCTGCAAGAATCTATGACGATATCATTGCGAACTGCAGGCTTCTTCAGAAATACAAGGCAGATTATCTGGCGACGAATACTCTAAATCGCCATTTGGAGCACGTTTTGAATTTATCAGAAAAGCTTGGAATACAGGAAAAAATCATTCCTTTGTTAGAGAAAATTATGCAGGGGTAGTGTTTGCACTACACAAAAAGAGAAAGGGAAGTTATGTTATCCATATGCATCATTACAAAAAACGAACAACAGAATATTGAGCGATGCCTACAATGCTTACAGCCATACCCTTTTGAAATTGTAGTGGTAGATACAGGCTCTACGGATAAAACAAAAGAAATTGCCTTAAAATATACGGAAAATGTGTATGATTTTGCATGGTGTGACGATTTTGGAGCGGCAAAAAATTATGCGATTTCGAAAGCAGAAAATGAGTATGTCATGGTGCTTGATAGTGACGAATTTTTAGAGCCGCTGGAGGCAGCCAGATTAGAACAGCTAATTATGCAGCACCCGCAGCAGGTCGGTAGAATTAAGCGTAGAAATCTTATGACACGCAATGGACAAAAGCAGGAAAATGTAGAATGGATTAATCGTATTTTTTCTAAGAAAAGATTCCATTACGAGGGAAGAATTCATGAGCAGGTCATGGCGTTAGATGGCTGTGATTATGATACATACAAAACACCTGTTGTAATCGAGCATAGCGGCTATGACCTGCCGGAAGCGGAGCGCAAAAAGAAAGCCGAGCGTAATATTACACTGTTATTACAGGAATTAGAGCGGTTAGAGGCAGAGCAGAAAAGCCATAACACCGGGCAGGGCGAAGCAGAATCTACGCAGAGCGAAATGGAAGCTGTGCAGGATGGGCTGACAGCAGCAGATGAAAAACTTCCATATATTCTCTATCAGCTTGGAAAAAGCTATTATATGGCAGGAGATTATGCTCTTTCCTGTGAATATTTTTCCAGAGGCTTATCCTTTGATTTAAATCCGAAATTAGAGTATGTAATTGACATGGTAGAAACCTACGGATACGCGCTGATAAACAGTGGCAGAGCGGAAGAAGCCTTATTTTTTGAAAACATCTATGAGGAATTTGGAAACAGCGCTGATTTCCAATTTTTGATGGGGCTTATATATATGAATAACGCCAGATTTGAAGAGGCAATTGCAGAATTTTTGAAAGCCGCAGAGCATACAGAATGTAGAACCCTAGGGGTAAATTCTTACTTGGCATATTACAATGTTGGGGTGGTATATGAATGCCTCGGACATGAGGCAAAAGCGGCAGAATACTACAAAAAGTGTGGAGATTATGCACCTGCAGAAAAACAATTGGCTGGATTGACAAAATAGCCGATAATGCTGTACAGAATAGTGTTTGATATGAGGAAGTTTAGGTACAATATATTGTGTTATTCATTGAGAAGTGCTATAATTGTTGCATCAAAAAGAGGTGATACAAGATGATTCTAGTTGATAAAGATATTGAGAAATATATAGAACAGAGACAACTGATAGTGGCCGGATATAACGAAAGTAATCTGAATGGTATTTCGTATGACTTGACGGTGGATGTGATTTGTGATGAGCAGGGACTAGAGCATCAGGAATATGAATTGAAAGCAGGAGAAACTATTTTCATCAAAACGGTGGAGAAGTTAAGTATTCCGAACAATATTCTGGGAAGAATTGCAGAGAAAAATTCAAGAATGCGTCAAGGTCTTAAGGTAGATGGTCCGCATTACCAGCCGGGGCATGTGACATATGCATTTCTAAGAGTGCAGAATATTTCGGTGAATACGATTGTCTTGAAGCATGGGATGAGAATTGCCCAGATTATTTTCGAACAATTAACGCAGATTCCAGACGTGCCATATGGCGCGCAGGTTGGCTCCTCTTTTCAGAATGAAGTCCAATATAAAGGATTGGGAAATTACAAGGAAGAATATGAGAAACAAACCAAGCGTGAAATAGAACATGCCAAAGAGGATGTCGAGAGATTGTCACAAACGATATATGCTAATGTTTTAACGATTATGGGAATTTTGGTTGCGATATTTGGGATGCTGACGATTAATTATCAGGCATTTACACAGGCAACGTTAGATTTTCGGTATATTGTTGTTATGAATCTTACATTAGCATTGTGTATTGTTGTTATGATGGGAATTATATTAGTATTTGTGAACAGAGCCAAAAATAAGTGGTTCTTAGGAGCATATATAGCAATTCTCATAATACTTGCAATAGCAACATTATGCGTTAGTTTTTTGGTATTTTAGAAATAACAAATGTGAAGAATAAAGCCGCTGTGAATTATCGCAGCGGCTTTATTGAAAAGGTTTCGTAAAAATTTAGAAAGGTATATTCATTATTAATGACACACACAATCATTTATTTTAAAGGTGTTTATGACACACTTGATTTGTTTACGGACGATTTAATAAAAGCTTTTACAGCAATGGGATACGGCAGCTTCGTATATGATGCCACGATGCAGAAGGAGAGTAAGGACGCACTGCTGGCGATTTTAGAGAAAGAGACTTCGAAGTGCAGGTTTACGGTTGTGACCTTTAACAATCTGGGCTATAATCTGGACATTAATCTCGGTGGCGAGTCTCTGCTGGAGGAGAATTATGTAAATCTCTGGGAACACTATCAGATACCTTATATTAACATCCTGATGGACCACCCGTTTCATTATGAGAAGCCATTGCGCAAAGCACCAAAAACAGCCATTGTGCTTTGCACAGACCGCAATCATGTGAAGTATATCCGGCGTTTTTACACAAATATCCGGCAGGCAGATTTTCTCCCGCATGCAGGAATTGAGCTTGGCTCAAAGCACAAGCCGCTAAAGGAGCGCAGCATAGATGTCCTTTATGCGGGAGCGCTTCCGATTTACACAGTTTCTAAAATGATACCGGATTTAACGTCGATTCGTGAGCTGGATGCGCAGAAGATGGCAGGTGAGGTATTGCAGGAACTTGTAAACTACCCGGAAAAAACAACGGAGCAGGCAATCGAAGAATATGTGCAGGCAAACAGCATTTCGCTTAGCGAGGATGCGCTGCAGAGTCTGATTGTGAAAATGCGTTTTCTGGATTCTTATGCGGTTTCTTTTTTTAGAGAGCAGGCAGTACGGATTCTGGTAGAGAGTGGAATTCATGTGACTGCATATGGGACAGGCTGGAATGAGTGCGACTGGAGTGTAAATCCACATTTAACTTTTGGGGGAAAGGTGCTTGCACCGCAGATTCTGCCGCTAATGAATGATTCGAAAATTGTATTAAATACAATGACCTGGTTTAAGGCAGGCTCCCATGACAGGGTGTTTAATGGAATGCTTGCAGGGGCGGCGGTAGTAACGGACGATTCCACCTATATGCGGCGCGAGTTTACCGATGGAAAAGAGCTGGTGATGTTTTCGCTTAAGGATTTACCAACATTGCCGGAGCGTATATTTGATTTGTTTGGTCATATGGAACGTACACAGGAAATGGCGGATTGTGGATATATTTCTGCTAAAGAAAACCACACGTGGAAAAGTAGAGCGGAATATATATGCGAATGTTTTTTATAAAGAGGGGAAGAAATGCATATTTTAATGTATCGTTGGAAGGCATATAACTATCGTGATATCGAGCAGACCTTCCGGCTTTTGGGACATACAGTGGACAATATCGAGCAGGAGCTTGGAAGCTATGATATTGACCCGGAATTTGAGAAAAAAATCGAACAGCTATTAATAAAAAACCAGTATGACATGGTTTTTACGGTAAACTATTTTGCTTTAATTTCTAATTCTTGTCAGAAACTTCATATTAAATATGTTTCGTGGACCTGCGACAATCCACTTATCAGTATGTATCACGAATCGGTATTTAATGACTGCAATTATATTTTTACCTTTGATAAAACCAATTATCTGGAATTTAAGGGAATGGGTGTGGAGCACATCTGGTATCTGCCCCTTGCAGTAGACACCAACCGTGTGGATACCGTGATTCAGAACGCAGAAGACCTGCCAAAATACAGGGGCGACATCGCTTTTGTAGGCAGTCTTTACGAGAGAAATTCCTACGATAAAATCAAACCAAAGCTGCCGGAATATCTGCGGGGATATTTTGATGCGGTGATGGAAGCGCAGCTAAACATCAGTGGTGCAAATATTGTGGAACCAATGCTTACAACGGACATTCTGACGCAGTTGCAGCAGTATTTTCAATTAGAAAAATCAGAGGGCTCTTTTTCTGATTTGGGGCTGATTTTCCAAACCACTGTGCTGGGATTTAAAATTGCCGAGATTGAGCGCAGAAGGGTATTGATTGAACTGTCAAAATATTATGACGTGAATGTTTACAGCAACAGCAATGTAAGCGATTTGGTGCGGGTGCGCGCCCTTGGCTCTGTCGATTACTGGAGTGAGATGCCGAAGGTGTTTCATATGTCAAAGATTAACCTGAATTTTACCATTCCAAACATCAAAAGCGGGATTCCGCTGCGCATCTGGGATGTTCTTGGTGCGGGAGGATTTCTGCTAACCAATTATCAGGCGGAACTGCCACTCTTTTTTAAAGAAGGAGAGGATTTGGTCTGCTTCGATGGAATTGAAGATATGCGGGAGAAAGCAGGCTATTATCTAAAGCATGAAGAGGAGCGGAAACAGATTGCAGAGAATGGCTATCGCAAGGTGAAAGAATATCATAGCTATGTGAATCGGATACAGACGATGCTTGAGATTCTGAGAAACGCGGAAGTGCAGAAAAGTTAAATCCTGCTATAATAAAACGTTATTCTGGCGTATCAAAAAAGTCCGTAACGAGTATTAATACTCGCTACGGACTTTTTGTATGATAGAGCGGTATGCCCTATAAATTCCTTTGACAATCTGTCATATTAACAAAATGTATCCAGCATCATTCCGGAATAAATCGAAGTAACATAAGGTGTTGCAAAGTTACGTCCCGGATTCTTGTAAGTAACAATAACTTTGTTTACATAACTCATTGGGTCAATGGATGCTTCTTTTGTTTTGTGGCTTAAGGAGCCTTTAAACTCGTTTAAAATAGCAAAGCTTTCCGGCGCATCCTCTGCGGTTACCGCATCTGTTAAAAGACTGCGGTCAATCTGAATATAACTTTCCGCGTCAATATTAAGTCCCATTGCCTCAAGTTCATTGCGGTATTCTCTTGCACAGGAACTGAAATCCCGTACCAGACGGTTGGCACTGCGGGAATCATCATAAGTGTGGCCAATGCGGATAATATTGTTATATGCATCAACTAAACGGGTAACGTTATCGGCAATGGCATCTGCGTTTGTTTTAAAACCAACCAGGGCGGCCTGACCGGAATCGGTTACACCATGAAGTGTAATATCAAAGTTATTATCAATTGTAAATGTATTTGAGTAAGAAGCGTATTCAGCATTATTCAATACAAAGGAAGAATTGCTGGCTTCTGTTTCCACATGATTAATACCAAGTGTATTCATTGCCTCAATAGACTTCGGGTCAGCCGTTGGAAGAATCTGGAATAAATATTCTTCGTCCGGTGCGATACCGGTCTGACGAGAGGTTATTTTAAGAGCAGACTGTCCTATGTCATTTGATTCCAAAACTGCATTTAAACCAATGCCTGCATTGTTCACAAGCTTTGCTAATTTTTGCAATAAAGAACTATTTGTATCACTTGGAGTAACGGAAAATTGGAATTCATAAGAACTAGTATTGGTATTAAGGTCGAAACTGTAAGTTCCAGGTTCGACATCCAAACGGTCGTTTGTCAGGTAATTGCCAAGATTTGTCTGAGCAGAAGCGAGCTGATTTACCTGAATTTCAAAACCGGTAATTTCGGAATCTTCATCTTTACCAATATATTCAGCCGTTACTACTGATTCATCAGAGGACTGGGCTATTTTCTTGGAGAAAACACCTTCAATTCCGCCGCCTGTCTCAGAAAGGGAATCGATAACATTCTGAATATTTCTTGTGGATTCCTTAATATCAATCGCGTGTTTTTTGATATCCCCTGTATCTTTGAATTTGTATAGAGGGGAGTCCTTATTAGATTTTACAATTCGGTTATATACATCACGCAGTTGACTCTTCTTATGAGTATCGTAGCGTGACACATTTGAATTACCATAGGTACTAAGATAGTACTGATAGGCACTGTCAATGGCTGCCATATTGCCCCTCCTTTCTTCCATGAAATCGCATATGATAAAACCATCAATGGTTTCGATGCGTGGGGATGAAAAAATTGTTTCTAAGTAAACATTGTTTCCAAACGAAAAATCCTTTTTTCATTGCAGAAACTTTTTCATTTTTATATAGCCGGTATTATATTATAAAAAAATCTGCTTGTCACTATTTTTTTGCCCAAATCCCGAAAAATAAACCATTCTTCCTAGTTTGAAACCTCATTTTTGAAAGAAAAAGTCGATTTTCAGGGTGGCAAAAGGGTATAGTAACTCTTATAGTTTTTATATCGGATGAAAGGGAAAATTTCTTTATATAATAAATAAGAAGAAATTCAAATTTTTTTTACAAAAGAGAAAGTATGAAAATAAGTGTTGAAAAAACACAAGATATAGTGCTAAAATAAATTTGTTGCACGATTTGAAAAAAGAAGTTGACGACAAATATTGATTGTGCTATATTAGACTAGCGATGGAAGTAGGTCTTTTTTTTATGCCTTTTTTTAGGTGCGTTAGAAATAACGTAAAAGGCATGAGAAAACACAAAGAAATTAATGGAGGTGGAAGTTGTGCGCACGAAAATAACACTGGCATGTACAGAATGCAAGAATCGTAATTACAACACGACAAAAGACAAAAAAGCTCATCCAGACAGAATGGAAACCAAGAAGTACTGTAGATTCTGCAAGACTCATACATTACACAAGGAAACCAAATAGTCGGAAGGAGTGAGACGATGGGAGAAACCGAAAAATTAGACAAGGCTCCAAAGACGAGCTGGTTTAACGGTCTCAAGGCTGAATTTGCAAAAATAGTTTGGCCGGGCAAACAATCACTTGTAAGACAGACGACAGCAGTTGTTGCTGTATCAGTAGCATTAGGTCTTATTATCGCGCTTATGGATTTTCTTATCCAGTATGGCGTTGATTTCCTTGTTGGTTTAAGTTTTTAATGGAGGCATAGGTGATTATGGCAGAGGCACACTGGTATGTAGTTCATACCTACTCAGGATATGAGAATAAGGTAAAGGCGAACATTGACAAAACAATCGAAAACAGACATTTGGAGGATCAGATTTTAGAGGTCCGTGTTCCGATGCAGGACGTTGTCGAATTGAAAAATGGCGCAAATAAAACCGTATCAAAGAAGATGTTTCCGGGATACGTTCTTATCAATATGGTAATGAATGATGACACATGGTATGTTGTCAGAAATACCCGTGGTGTTACCGGATTTGTTGGTCCGGGAAGCAAGCCCGTACCACTTACCGATATGGAAATGAAACCATTAGGAATCACGGCAGCGAATGTTGAGGTTGATTTTGAAGAAGGCGATATGGTTACAGTTACTGGCGGTGTTTGGAAAGACACTGTAGGAGTAATTCAGACTATGAACCATAGTAAGCAGATCGTTACCATCAACGTGGAACTTTTTGGTCGCGAAACACCAGTCGAAATAAGTTTCGCAGATGTAAAACTTATGAACTAAGTGAGACATACATTTTGTATGTTCTGAAAATGAATTAAGGAGGCAATTTTCCAATGGCAAAGAAAGTAGAAGGATATATCAAATTGCAGATTCCTGCTGGCAAGGCTACACCAGCTCCACCAGTTGGTCCTGCACTTGGACAGCATGGCGTTAATATTGTTGAATTTACAAAACAGTTCAACGCTAGAACAGCCGACCAGGGCGACTTAATCATCCCTGTAGTTATTACAGTATATGCAGACAGAAGCTTTAGCTTCATTACAAAGACACCACCTGCTCCTGTATTAATTAAGAAAGCTTGCAACATCAAATCTGGTTCTGGTACACCTAACAAAACCAAAGTTGCAGTTCTTCCAAAAGCAAAATTACAGGAAATCGCAGAGTTAAAAATGCCAGACTTAAACGCAGCATCTTTAGAAGCAGCTATGAGCATGATTGAAGGTACTGCTAAGAGTATGGGTGTTACAATCGGAGAATAATTTTCTGATTAAGTAATAATTCGAAAAAGAAACGAGTTTACGATTATGTGGGAGGGACCTCTCCCGATAATACCACCAGGAGGTTTTTTAGAATGAAAAGAGGAAAGAAATATCAGGACGCTGTAAAAAGCTTTGACAAGACAGCTCAGTACGATGTTGCTGAAGCTATCAGACTTGTAAAAAAGAATGCTACAGCTAAATTTGATGAAACAATCGAACTTCACATCAGAACTGGTTGTGATGGTCGTCATGCAGAACAGCAGATTCGTGGTGCAGTAGTATTACCACATGGAACAGGTAAAACTGTTAAAGTATTAGTATTCGCTAAAGGTACTAAATTAGATGAAGCACAGGCAGCAGGAGCTGACTACGTTGGTGGAGAGGATTTAATTCCAAAAATCCAGAACGAAGGATGGTTAGACTTCGACGTTGTTGTTGCTACACCTGATATGATGGGTGTTGTTGGTCGTTTAGGACGTGTACTCGGACCAAAAGGCTTAATGCCAAACCCAAAAGCTGGAACAGTTACTATGGACGTAACAAAAGCTGTCAACGACATCAAAGCTGGTAAGATTGAATACAGATTAGATAAAACAAACATTATCCACGTGCCAGTTGGAAAAGCTTCTTTTACAGAAGAACAGTTAAGCGACAACTTCCAGAGCCTTATGGGTGCTATCAATAAAGCAAAACCAGCAAGCTTAAAAGGTCAGTACATTAAGAGTGCAACAATCACTTCTACAATGGGACCTGGCGTTAAATTAAACGTTTCCAAAATTGCAAACTAGTTTTGAAAAAACTTATTGACAGCATTGATATACAATGATATAATAGCGAAGCATTGTGACGAGCAATGCTTTGCATATTGCCGAAGACAGTAGGTGCCGAAAGGCGTAAACGTAAGACCTACCGAGGAAATCTGATAATGAGTAATCATTATAAGAACGTTTTTAGAAACGTTTTAATTAGAGATTTCGCCTCTCTGTCTTTGACAGAGAGGTTTTTTATTAGGATAAACCTCAAAGTCTTTTATGCAATGCAGCACATAAGTGTTGCGAAAAATAATAAAAGGAGGTACACAAATCGTGGCAAAAGTAGAACTTAAACAGCCTATCGTTCAGGAAATTGCTGATAGTATCAAAGATGCACAGTCAATGGTAGTAGTAGATTATCGTGGACTTACTGTTGCAGAAGATACACAGTTACGTAAAGCATTAAGAGAAGCTGGTGTAACTTATAAAGTATATAAGAATACATTAGTAAAACGTGCGATTGAAGGTACAGCATTCGCAAGCCTTGCAGATTCCCTTGAAGGACCAAACGCATTTGCTATTTCTACAACAGATGCAACAGCTCCAGCAAGAGAATTAGCTAAATTTGCTAAGACAGCAAAAGCTTTAGAAATCAAAGCTGGTGTTGTAGAAGGTAACTTCTATGACGAAGCAGGTATGAAAGCTATCGCTGAAGTACCATCAAGAGAAGTATTACTTTCAAGATTACTTGGAAGCATGCAGTCTCCAGTTGCTAACTTCGCTCGCGTTCTTAACCAGATCGCTGAGAAAGGTGGCGCAGCAGACGCAGCTGTAGAAGCAGCACCTGTAGCTGAGGAAGCTCCAGCAACAGAAGAAACAGCTGAATAATCAAAAGATTATCAGACGTACAACCTGAAAAGTTCAGGAATAACAATAAGACATGCCGTAAGGGCATAAGATTAAATTTTAATGGAGGAAATTAAAATGGCAAAATTAACAACAGCAGAATTTATCGATGCTATCAAAGAGTTAAGCGTATTAGAATTAAATGAATTAGTAAAAGCTTGTGAAGAAGAATTTGGCGTATCTGCAGCAGCAGGCGTTGTAGTTGCAGCAGCAGGTGCTGGTGCAGCTGAAGCAGCTGAAGAGAAAACAGAGTTCGATGTAGAATTAACAGAAGTTGGACCAAACAAAGTTAAAGTTATCAAAGTTGTTCGTGAAGCAACAGGTTTAGGATTAAAAGAAGCTAAAGACGTTGTAGACGGAGCTCCTAAGATTTTAAAAGAAGCTGCAGACAAAGCTACAGCTGAAGACATCAAAGCTAAATTAGAAGCTGAAGGTGCTAAAGTTACATTAAAATAATCACGTAAGCTACGAGCAGAGTGAAAACAGAAAGCGAGTCACGAGGGAAATTTATTTCCCTTCGCGACTCGCTTTTTGTTTTCATTCGGCGACAGCCGTGTGCTGACTGGCGAACGCCAGGCAGCTAAGCTGCTCGTAGCTTACGCGATTGTTATCCACGCATTTATTCTACCAATTCATAAGTAAATGTAATTTCTAAAGTCTCCAGGTTTTTCCAAGCGTCTCTATCAATTACAAGTGGAGAAGGTTCTCCGGCTGCATCACTGCTTAAACGCGAGCCAGCTTCATTATAAGAAGCCCACTCATTATAAAGGTTTACACGAGTACATTTTCCGTCATCAGAACAGGTGTAAGGGCTTACGGAAGGGGTATAAACTTCACCATTAATCTTAATTTCTTCAATATTAATTACATAATTCGGGAAGAATAATTCGCCGTTAGAAATTGCAAGTGCTGAGAAACCAACACCGCTGGCGCATCCGTTTGCTGTCTGGGTGAAGTCAAGGGCTGCAGTATAAGTTCCGGCTTCGGTAATGACTACATCTGTTACAACAATACCTTCTGATTTAGAATCAGGATTATAAACATCTCCGACGCTGTAAGCCAGGCTTCCGTCATCACTGTTAAACATAATCCATGCAGTAGCACCATCAAGTGTAGATAAATCAATATTCTCGTCAAAGGTTTCAGGTGCATTGGCAAGAGCGGTGTTTAATGCATCCTCTGCCTGAGTTTTAATTTCTTCTTCGCTAAGCGCAGACTGTGAAGCATAACTGTGCTCTTTAAACACATTTGCAATATCTTCGTCACAGAAGCTGCATTCAGAGCGGACAAAGAGGTTGCTGCAATCCCAAAGCATTGGACAGTAATTATATTTATCGCAGTTGTTTAACATATTTTCGATGAAATCAGCAGTGTTTTCTTTGATACTTCCATCTTCATTTACTAAAACAGCATATTCACCAATAATGACACCAACACCCTGCTCGGTGAATTTGGTCAGTTTGGCAAGAAAATCATTCTGCTCGGTATAATCTCTTGTAGTGCCCCAGTGGGTAACGCTGGCTGAACCACAATAATTCCAAGGTGTATAATAATGAACAGAAACTAAAAGCTTATCTTCTGCGGTATCTGTTGGCATTTTAAAACGTTCATCGCAGGTAGCATCAATATCTGTATTGTAACCTGCAATTAGTAAGAAACGTTCTTTGTTTTTGCCGCCTGAACTTCGGATGGTGTCTACGAAAGTCTGATTGATTTTATTTGTTATTTCGTAACATTCATCCTCGGAAAGATTACCGGAGTCTTTGCAGATGTCTACATCATTTAAACGGTCGCCAAGCTCTTCGTTCGCAGATTCAAAAATCACATGGCTTGAATAATTTTTGAAACGCTCAGCAATCTGTTTCCACATTTCAACGTACATGTTCATTGCTTCTTCGCGGGTTTCTTCGGTGTCAGAACCGAACATTCCCCACCAGCCGCCGTCCCAGTGGTCGTTGATAATCACGTACATATCATTTTTTAAAGCATAATTTGCAATTTCTTCAATACGGTCAAGATAAGCTTTTCCAATGGTGTAATCACCGCTTTCATAATCCATCGCATTTGTCCAGGCTACCGGAATACGAAGTGAGTCAAAACCAGCCTCTTTCATTGCGTCAACCATTTCCTGCGTGGTCACTGGCTGCTGCCATAAAGTTTCGTAACTGGAAACATCTGCGGTAGTTCCTAAGGAAGCGTGCCCATATGCTTCCATTGTGTTTCCAAGGTTGATACCATTTCCCATCTGCTGCGTAAGCTCCAGTGCAGTTTTTGGCTCAGAAGAAGCCGAAGACTGGCTTCCACAGCCGCAGAAAGCAGTAGAAAGGGTAGAAGCAGCGAGTATTGCTGCGGTGATAGCTTCTTTGAGCCGTTTGGTTAAATTGTGTCTCATTTTTGTAAAAATCCTCCTCTTTATTTTGGCATCATAGTAACGCATTAACGTCATTTGCCTACCTGAATAATGTATCATTTTGAGAAATTGATAGATACCAGACAAATTTGAGGGGTTTTGCATGAAAATTTAGCGAACAATAAAAAACGCTCTGTAAATTTCTTGAGCTGAATAACAGTTAAAAAACTTACAAAGCGTTTTTATATCATTTATATTTTTGAGAATTAGCATTTCAACATATTGTCAATGCATCTTCTTGCTTCTCTCATCGTATCTTCTGGAAGGATAATTTCGTCCCCGCCAGTTCCCTGTACACAACGAAGAACCTCTGCGAGAGTGGTAAGCTTCATATCATGACAGATGCATGATTTGGAAAGCGTATAGAAATTCTTTTCTGGCAGTTCAAACTGTAAATGCTGGACAATGCTGTTTTCTGTACCGATAATAAAATCAGTATCACTGCTTTCTTTGGCGTAAGCCATGATTTCGGTTGTGCTTCCGAGAAAATCAGCCATAGCGGAAACGTCAGGATGACATTCCGGGTGAACTAAAATCTTTGCATCAGGATGAAGTCTGCGGGCATTTTCTATGTCAGCGACAGTGATGCCAAGATGAATTGGACATCCGCCTTTTACGAATTTGAAATTCTTTTCCGGACACTGCTTTTCTACCCATGCACCAAGGTTGCAGTCAGGGATGAAAAGAATGTTTTTATTTTCGATGCTTTTTACAACTTTAACAGCGGAAGCAGAGGTAACACAGACATCACAATGTTTCTTTAATTCAGCAGTTGTGTTTACATAAGCAACAACTGTGTAATCAGGATATTCTTCTTTTAATTTGCAAAGCTCTTCTGGAGAAATCTGCTCAGCCATTGGACATCCGGCTTCGGAATGGGAAACATAAACATTCTTTTCCGGTGAAAGAATTTTGGCTGTTTCTGCCATAAAACGGACACCACACATCAAAATATTCTTTTGGGCAGCTTTGGAAGCTTGTACACTTAAACCATAGGAATCTCCGATATAATCAGCAACTTCTAAAATATCCTGGCTCTGGTAAGCGTGAGCAAGGATACAAATATCTTTTTCTTTTTTTAAACGCAGAATTTCGTCCTGCATATCCTTTGTGCTATACATAATTTTTACATTTCCTTCCTGAATTCATTGAGTGCATTATAATGAATGATAGGAAAAAAGTCAAGGCAGCTGTCTTGTCAGATGATAGAACTTGTGATACAATGCAGAACAAACGTTAAAATAAGAAAGTGATTGTGTAAAGACATGATAAAAGCAGACACTTTGATAGTTGGCAGTGGATGTTCCGGTTTATATTGCGCATTGCAGCTGCCAAAGGATAAAAAAATATTAATGATAACGAAGTCCGACTGCGAAAGCAGCGATTCTTTTTTGGCACAGGGCGGTATGTGCATGCTGAAAGAGGAAGCGGATTACGACAGTTATTTTGAAGATACAATGAGAGCGGGTCATTATGAAAATGATGAGCAGTCAGTAGAAATTATGATTCGTTCCTCACAGGATGTTGTTTCCGATTTGTTGGCGTATGGTGTGGATTTTCAGAGAGATGAAAATGGTGAACTAGCGTTTACAAGAGAAGGGGCACATTCTAATAAGAGGATTTTGTACCACAAAGACACAACAGGAAAAGAAATTACGAGCAGGCTTTTAGCAGAAGCAAGACGGCAGGAGAATATCACAATTTTAGAGCATACCACCCTGCTTGATATTGTGTGTGAAGACAACTGCTGCTATGGCGGTGTTATTCGTATGGCGGATGGTACGCTTGAAACTGTCGCTGCGAAAGAAACAGTGCTCGCAACAGGCGGTGTGGGAGGCATTTATCCATTTTCTACCAACTTTAGACATTTAACAGGTGATGCGGTAGCGATGGCGGTGCTTCATGGTATTGCGCTGAAAGATATTAATTATGTACAGATTCATCCGACAACTTTGTATACAAAAGAGACAACAGAGCGCAGCTTTTTGATATCCGAATCTGTCCGCGGAGAGGGTGCAAAGCTGTACAACAAAAATATGGAGCGTTTTGTGGACGAGCTTTTACCAAGAGACGTAGTCACACAGGCAATTTACAAGCAGATGGAAGAGGACGGAACAGAATTTGTCTGGGAGGATTTGCGTACCGTTCCAAAAGACGAGTTGTTGTCGCATTTCCCGAATATTGTAAGTCATTGTGAAAAGCTTGGCTACGATGTGACAAAGGAATGTATTCCGGTTGTACCTGCACAGCATTATTTTATGGGTGGTATTAAAGTAAACCACAATAGCAAGACGACAATGGATGCCCTTTATGCAGTTGGTGAGACCGCATGCAACGGTGTTCATGGTAAAAACCGTCTGGCAAGTAATTCCTTATTGGAAAGCCTTGTATTTGCGAAGCGTGCAGCGAAAGAGATGGCGGCAAAAGAAGAACAGCGAGAGTACAATGAGAAAGTCTGGACGGATTTTTCGCTTGAAAAATATCAGGATGCAGCAAAGCTTGAACAGGAATACAGACAAATCGTTAAAGATACCATAGAAAAAGCAAACAAAGAGAAAGAGGATTAGAAAATGTTTGACCAGATAACAATGAAATTAAACGTAGAACCATTGATTTTAAGTGCATTACAGGAGGACATCAGCAGCGAGGACGTAAGTACAAACAGCGTAATGCCATACAACCAGGCTGGTGAAGTTGATTTAATCTGTAAGCAGGATGGAATTATCTGTGGATTACAGGTATTTGAACGTGTTTTTACATTATTAGATGAGAAAACAAACGTTGAATTCTTTGTAAAAGATGGCGACGAAGTGAAAAATGGACAGCTTATGGCAAAGGTTCATGGCGACATCAAGACACTTCTTTGCGGAGAAAGAACAGCTTTGAATTATTTACAGAGAATGAGCGGAATTGCTACCTATACTAATTCGGTTGCAAGCTTATTAAAAGGAACAAAGACAAAGCTTCTCGATACAAGAAAAACAACTCCAAACAACCGCATTTTTGAAAAATATTCCGTACGTGTCGGCGGTGGAAACAATCACCGTTACAACTTATCTGACGGTGTTCTTTTAAAAGATAACCACATCGGTGCAGCAGGCGGTGTAAAAGAAGCAATTGCAATGGCAAAAGAGTATGCGCCATTTGTCCGTAAGATTGAAGTGGAAGTAGAAACAGTGGAAATGGTAAAAGAAGCTGTGGAAGCCGGTGCAGACATCATCATGCTTGATAACATGACACATGAACAGATGAAAGAAGCTATTGATTTTATCGCAGGACGTGCAGAAATCGAAGTTTCCGGTAACGTAACAAAAGAAAACATTGCCCGCTTAGTGGATTTAGGTGTTGATTTCATTTCCAGCGGAGCACTGACACATTCCGCACCAATTATGGATATTTCTTTGAAAAATTTGCATGCAGTTTAATAAAGTAATGTCTGTATACGAACTCCCGATATTAGGAACAGGAAGGAAATACACAGCATGACAGGTGAAACACGTAGAGAAAAAATTATAGAAAAACTGCAAAGCGAAGAAAAAGTTTTAAGCGGCGCGGCGCTTGCGAATGCTTTTCATGTAAGCAGACAAGTGATTGTGCAGGATATTGCACTGCTTCGTGCGGCAGGCTGCGAAATAGAAGCGACAAGCCGGGGCTATAGGATGCTTCCGGCAGCAGAAAAGACTGCAACGGATGAAATGCAAAATCCAAACCTTTCAAAAGCAGAACGTCTGCAAAAGCAGTTCGCTTTCATTAGAGAGATAGATAAAGAAAAGTTCATTAAGCGTCAGACTTATTTATCGGATGGCGTGCAGAAAGAAAATGACGCAGAACATGCATGGCATATGGCAGTGATGACGCTTTTGTTAAGTGAGTACGCAAATGAAGAAATTGATGTGCTTAAAACAATATCCATGCTTTTAATTCATGATTTAGTGGAAATTGATGCTGGTGATACCTATGCTTATGATGAGGAAGGCAAAAAGACCAAAAAGCAGAGGGAAGAAAAAGCGGCAGAGCGCATTTTTGGAATCCTGCCGGAAGACCAGGGCAGATACTTAAGAAGCCTGTGGGATGAGTTTGAAGCCCAGCAGACAAAAGAAGCAAAGTTTGCAAGAACGATGGATAACATTCAGCCTACTATGTTAAATGCGGCAACAGATGGAAAGTCGTGGGAAGAACGCGGCATCCGTCTTTCGCAGATATTAGGAAGAAATAAAAATACCGCTGCCGGTTCAGAAAGCCTGTGGGAATATTCCTATCAGAATTTCATTGAGCCGAATGTGAAACGAGGAAAAATTAAAGACGAATAATCGAAATTTAGGGACGCAGCCTATTTTTCGAAATTTGGGGACGCAGCCTAAATTTCGAAAAATAGGCTGCGTCCCTAAATTTCAGATTTTATAGTATATGCAAAAAGAAATAAAAAATAAATGGAAAATATATCTTGACTGCTTGACAAGTGTATGCTAAGATATACGTTGCACTATTGTGGTGCATTAGGCTTATTGCCTAAAATTGTGAGTTTTCACATACCGCAATATGCAGCGGTAGATTTAAAATAAAAACGAGAGGTGAAACGTCAATGGAGAAAAACAGAATACGTCCGGTGAAAGCCGGAAAAGGCATGCGTATGAGTTACTCAAGACAGAAAGAGGTATTAGAAATGCCAAATCTGATAGAAGTTCAGAAGGACTCTTATCAGTGGTTTTTAAAAGAAGGCTTAAAAGAAGTTTTCGATGATATCTCTCCAATCGCTGATTACAGCGGTCATTTGAGTTTGGATTTTGTTGATTTTACTTTATGCGAAGATGATGTGAAATATACAATTCCAGAATGCAAAGAAAGAGATGCAACATATGCAGCACCTTTAAAAGTTAAGGTAAGACTTCACAACAAAGAAACAGACGAAATCAACGAACATGAGATTTTCATGGGCGACCTTCCTTTGATGACTGAGACAGGTACTTTCGTAATCAATGGTGCAGAACGAGTAATCGTAAGCCAGTTGGTTCGTTCCCCAGGTATCTACTATGGTATCGCACATGATAAAGTGGGTAAAACCTTGTATTCTTGTACTGTAATTCCAAACCGCGGTGCTTGGTTAGAGTACGAAACAGACTCCAATGACGTATTCTATGTTCGTGTAGATAGAACCAGAAAAGTACCAATCACAGTATTAATTCGTGCACTTGGTATTGGAAGCAATCAGGAAATCATCGACATGTTCGGTGAAGAACCAAAGATTCTTGCAAGTTTTGGTAAAGACGTTGCAACAAATTACGAAGAAGGACTTCTTGAATTATATAAGAAAATCAGACCAGGCGAGCCGCTTACAGTTGAAAGTGCGGAAAGCCTTATTTCTGCTATGTTCTTTGACCCAAGAAGATACGACCTTGCAAAAGTTGGACGTTATAAATTCAACAAGAAATTAGCGTTAAGAAACCGTATCAACGGACAGGTTCTTGCAGAAGACGTTGTTGATATGACAACAGGCGAAATCATTGCAGAGGCTGGTAAAGAAGTAAACAGAGAGCTTGCAGATGCAATCCAGAACGCTGCTGTTCCATATGTATGGATTCAGGGCGAGACAAGAAACATCAAAGTTCTTTCTTCCATGATGGTTGATTTAGACCATTATGTAGACTGTGACCCAAAAGAACTCGGCATCACAGAAATGGTATACTATCCGGTATTAGCTCAGTTAATGGAAGAGTATACAGATTTAGAAGAATTAAAAGAAGCTATCAAGAAAAATGTGCATGACTTAATTCCAAAGCACATTACAAAAGATGATATTTTTGCTTCTATTAACTATAACATGCACTTAGAGTATGGTATTGGTCATGATGATGATATCGACCACCTTGGAAACAGACGTATTCGTGCGGTTGGTGAATTATTACAGAACCAGTACAGAATTGGTCTTTCCCGTATGGAAAGAGTAGTTCGTGAGAGAATGACAACACTTGATTTAGATGGCATTTCTCCACAGAGCTTAATTAACATCAAACCAGTAACAGCTGCTGTAAAAGAATTCTTCGGTTCTTCCCAGCTGTCACAGTTTATGGACCAGAACAACCCACTTGGTGAGTTGACACATAAGAGACGTTTATCTGCATTAGGTCCTGGTGGTCTTTCCAGAGACCGCGCCGGATTCGAGGTTCGAGACGTACACTACTCCCACTACGGAAGAATGTGTCCTATCGAAACACCTGAAGGTCCTAACATCGGTTTGATTAACTCTCTTGCAAGCTATGCTAGAATTAACGAATATGGTTTCATTGAAGCACCATATCGTAAAATTGATAAATCAGACCCTAAGAATCCACGTGTCACAGACGAAGTTGTTTATATGACAGCGGATGAAGAGGATAACTACCATGTAGCACAGGCGAACGAAGCATTAGATGCAGAAGGACATTTTGTTCGTAATTCCGTATCCGGTCGTTACCGCGAAGAGACACAGGAATACGAGAAAACAATGTTTGATTACATGGACGTATCTCCTAAGATGGTATTCTCAGTTGCTACAGCATTAATTCCATTCTTACAGAACGACGATGCGAACCGCGCGCTGATGGGTTCAAACATGCAGCGTCAGGCAGTACCACTTTTAACAACAGATGCACCAGTTGTTGGTACAGGTATGGAAACAAAAGCAGCCGTTGACTCAGGAGTATGTGTGGTTGCTAAGAAGCCTGGTACAGTAGAAAGTGCTGAATCTAATCAGGTTATTATTAAAAATGATGATGGAACAAGACAGGTATACAAACTGACCAAGTTCTCAAGAAGTAACCAGTCTAACTGCTACAACCAGAGACCAATCGTATTTAAAGGTGACCATGTGGAAGCTGGCGAAGTAATCGCAGACGGACCATCTACATCAAACGGAGAATTAGCACTTGGTAAGAACCCATTAATCGGTTTCATGACATGGGAAGGTTACAACTACGAAGATGCTGTTCTTTTAAGTGAAAGATTAGTACAGGATGATGTTTATACATCTATCCATATTGAGGAATATGAAGCAGAAGCACGTGACACCAAATTAGGACCGGAAGAAATCACAAGAGACGTTCCTGGTGTTGGTGATGATGCATTAAAAGACCTTGACGAAAGAGGAATTATCCGTATCGGTGCAGAGGTTCGTGCCGGTGATATCCTTGTTGGTAAGGTTACTCCTAAGGGAGAGACAGAATTAACAGCTGAAGAAAGATTACTTCGTGCAATCTTCGGCGAAAAAGCAAGAGAAGTACGTGATACTTCCTTAAAAGTACCTCATGGTGAATACGGTATCGTTGTTGATGCAAAAGTATTTACAAGAGAAAACGGTGACGAATTATCTCCAGGTGTAAATCAGGCAGTTCGTATTTACATCGCTCAGAAGAGAAAAATCTCTGTTGGTGATAAGATGGCTGGTCGTCATGGTAACAAGGGTGTCGTTTCCCGCGTATTACCTGTAGAAGATATGCCATTCCTTCCAAATGGCCGTCCTCTTGATATCGTATTAAATCCATTAGGTGTACCATCACGTATGAATATCGGTCAGGTCCTTGAAATTCACTTAAGTCTTGCTGCAAAAGCATTAGGATTTAACATTGCAACACCTGTATTCGATGGTGCAAAGGAAATTGATATCCAGGATACGCTGGAATTAGCAAACGATTATGTAAACTTCGAATGGGAAGATTTCGAAGCAAAATACAAAGATACATTAAGAGAAGATGTAATGCAGTATTTATGGGATAATAGAGAACACCGCGCATTATGGAAAGGCGTTCCAATTTCCCGCGATGGTAAAGTTCAGTTACGTGACGGACGTACCGGAGAGCCATTTGACTCACCTGTTACAATCGGACACATGCACTACCTGAAACTGCATCACCTTGTAGACGATAAGATTCATGCACGTTCTACAGGTCCTTACTCCTTAGTAACTCAGCAGCCATTAGGTGGTAAAGCGCAGTTCGGTGGACAGCGTTTCGGAGAAATGGAAGTTTGGGCACTGGAAGCATACGGTGCAGCTTATACCTTACAGGAAATCTTAACAGTAAAATCCGACGACGTTGTTGGTCGTGTTAAGACATACGAAGCAATTATCAAGGGTGATAATATCCCTGAACCAGGTATTCCAGAATCCTTCAAGGTACTTTTAAAAGAGCTTCAGTCATTAGGCTTAGATGTAAAAGTATTAGACGATGCTGGCGAAGAAGTAGAACTTATGGAAACTAGCGAATATGGCAATACCGATTTGAATTCCATCATTTCAGGCGACAAAGATTTCGCATTCGAAGACAGCGAATCTTTCGCAAAAATGGGATTCACCAAACAGGAGTTTGATACAGAGAACGAAGAACTGGTTGACGTAGAAGAAGAGGAAGATATGGATGATGACTCCGACTTTTTCGATGATGCAGCAGACGATGTTCTTGATGAAGAATTATAGGAAGGGAGTGTCATAAATGCCAGAAATAACTAATAAAGAGGCAACCAACCAGTCAGTAGCATTTGATGCAATCAAAATTGGTCTTGCTTCCCCTGAAAAAATCAGAGAATGGTCCCGCGGCGAAGTTAAAAAGCCAGAAACCATTAACTATAGAACATTAAAACCAGAAAAAGATGGTTTGTTCTGTGAAAAGATTTTCGGACCAAGCAAAGACTGGGAATGTCATTGTGGTAAATACAAGAAAATTCGTTACAAAGGTGTTGTTTGTGACCGTTGTGGCGTTGAAATTACAAAATCAGCAGTTCGAAGAGAGCGTATGGGACATATCGAACTTGCAGCACCAGTATCCCATATCTGGTATTTCAAGGGTATTCCATCCCGTATGGGATTAGTCCTTGACTTATCTCCAAGAGTACTTGAGAAAGTATTATACTTTGCTTCCTATATTGTACTTGATGCAGGTAACACTGCATTACAGTACAAGCAGGTTCTTTCCGAAGGTGAATACCAGGATGCAAGAGAACAGTATGGCAATACTTTCCGCGTAGGAATGGGTGCAGAAGCAATTCAGGAATTATTACAGGCAATCGACCTTGAGAAAGATTCCGCTGAATTAAAAGCAGAGTTAGAAGATGCAACTGGTCAGAAACGTGCCAGAATCATCAAGAGACTTGAAGTTGTCGAAGCATTCCGCGAATCTGGAAACAAACCAGAGTGGATGATTATGACAGTTGTTCCAGTTATCCCACCAGATTTACGTCCTATGGTTCAGTTAGACGGTGGACGTTTTGCAACATCTGACTTAAATGATTTATATAGAAGAATCATCAACAGAAATAACCGTTTAAGAAGACTTCTTGATTTAGGTGCACCTGACATCATCGTTCGTAACGAGAAACGTATGTTGCAGGAAGCTGTTGACGCATTAATCGATAATGGCCGTCGTGGTCGTCCAGTAACAGGACCAGGTAACAGAGCACTGAAATCACTTTCTGATATGTTAAAAGGTAAGTCCGGTCGATTCAGACAGAACTTACTTGGAAAACGAGTTGACTACTCAGGACGTTCCGTTATCTGTGTAGAGCCAAAATTAAAGATTTTCCAGTGTGGTCTTCCAAAAGAAATGGCAATCGAATTATTCAAACCTTTCGTTATGAAAGAACTCGTTGCTAATGGAACAGCACACAACATTAAGAGTGCTAAGAAAATGGTCGAGAGACTCCAGACAGAAGTTTGGGATGTCTTAGAAGACGTTATTAAAGAGCATCCGGTTATGTTAAACCGAGCTCCTACACTTCACCGTCTTGGTATTCAGGCATTCGAGCCAATCCTTGTAGAAGGAAAGGCAATTAAGCTTCATCCGTTAGTATGTACCGCGTTCAACGCCGACTTCGACGGAGACCAGATGGCTGTGCATCTTCCACTTTCTGTAGAGGCACAGGCTGAATGTAGATTTATGTTGTTATCACCAAACAACTTATTAAAACCATCTGATGGTGGACTTGTAGCAGTACCTTCACAGGATATGGTTCTTGGTATTTACTATTTAACACAGGAAAGACCAGGCGCTAAGGGCGAAGGAAAAGTCTTCAAGAGCGTAAATGAAGCAATCCTTGCATACGAAAATGGAGCAATTACACTTCATTCAAGAATTAAAGTCCGTATGACAAAGACAATGCCAGATGGAAGAACATTAACAGGAACTGTAGAATCTACTTTAGGACGTTTCATCTTCAATGAAATCATTCCTCAGGACTTAGGTTTTGTAGACAGAAGCATTCCTGGAAATGAATTAAAGCTTGAGGTAGATTTCCTCGTAGCAAAGAAACAGAACAAACAGATTCTGGAAAAAGTAATTAACATCCATGGCGCAACAACAACAGCAGAAGTATTAGACGCTGTTAAAGCTATGGGTTACAAATATTCTACAAGAGCGGCAATGACCGTATCTATTTCAGATATGACAGTGCCACCTCAGAAGCCAGAAATGATTCAGGCTGCACAGGATACTGTAGATAAGATTACAAAACAGTATAAACGTGGTCTTATCACAGAAGAAGAGCGTTACAAAGAAGTTGTTGAAACATGGAAAGAAACTGACGATGAATTAACACATGCACTTCTTTCCGGACTTGATAAATACAACAACATCTTCATGATGGCTGACTCTGGTGCGCGAGGTTCTGATAAACAGATTAAACAGTTAGCTGGTATGCGTGGTTTGATGGCTGATACAACCGGTAGAACAATCGAGTTGCCTATCAAATCAAACTTCCGAGAAGGTCTTGACGTATTGGAGTACTTCATGTCAGCGCATGGTGCTCGTAAAGGTCTTTCCGATACAGCTCTTCGTACAGCCGACTCTGGTTACTTAACAAGACGTCTTGTAGACGTTTCTCAAGAATTAAGTATCCGTGAAGTGGATTGTGTTCCTAAGGGAGCAGATATCCCAGGTATGTATGTGACAGCAATCACAGATGGTAAAGAAGAAATCGAAAGCTTACAAGAACGTATCACAGGACGTTATGTATGTGAATCGATCTTCGATAAAGATGGTAATATGCTTGTAAAAGCAAACCATATGGTTACTCCAAAACGTGCTGAAAACATTATGAAACATGGTGTTGACGCAAATGGCGAACCAATCAAAGC
>JBGVHB010000083.1:0-2577 GCA_045121975.1 Roseburia sp. | reverse complement strand
CCAATCCGCAGTAATATTTACAATGTCATATTCATAGCCCTGATAGACTACCCTATACGTATTATTGATACCCTTCAGATAGCGGATTTGTACAGTAAGCAAGTTATTTGCTAGAACTGTGCTGTTTCGTAACTGTTCCCTAGTGGTTACAGGGCGCACGTTGCACCATACATCATAAGATGTTTGTCCATCATGTGATTTTATTGTTATTCGCTCGTTTAACTTTCCGCTTTCCATTACGCTTGCGCTATCCTGAATTGATTTAATATAAACATCGCTGCACCGGGGATTTTATCCGCGGAACGGTCATTGTAGAAACTGTCAATAATCATCAATTCTGCTATTTTTAGCTGGTCATTATATGCAATATCATTATCGGTCAATTCAGCGTTTAAATCTGTGATTATTGTCCGATTTAGATATGTGTTCATTAAATTGAATGCAGAATTTTCTAATTGCGACAAATAATAATCATCATAATTATGGTCAATTCTACACTGTACCTTAATCTCTGGCAGTGTGGGTCTTGTTACTGTGGTCATACAACCCCCCTTTTATGTAATTCGATAACTACCGGATCTAGTTCACTAGCCTTATATCTGCCAGGTTGTAAAGTTACAATGTCATAACCGTTAGGCGAATACGGAAAAGCTGTTTTTATTTCAATTTCCACGTCTGACATATCCACTCGTGGCGAATTATCAATTTTTAAATTTTTTTCTTCTGTCAAAAAATTATTTTTTTCTTCAGTAAAAATTTTTTTTGGAGGTCTGCCTCGTTGTGCCATTTTTTTTTATTTCCTTTGTAAAAAAGGGCCGTGTTACCGACCCCCTATGTTTTTGTTTTTGTTCTTATGGAAATATCTAATTATGCGCTGGTAACAGCTATGCTTCTACGCTCAAAACTTTGAGTGCTCTGTAGTCCTGAATTAAACCACCTACACGCTTAATTGAGTATAAGCCGATATATGGCTTGTTGCTGTACATATCGCGCAGAACCCCGATGCCAGGACGTTCAAGAATTGCATAACCTTGTCTCATATCACCGAAAATAATCGGGTAAGAACCAGCGGCCACTGCTGGTATATAATCATCAATTTCAATTGGATATCCGAGTAAAGTCTCCGGCATATTCTGAGATACATCACCACGGCCAAAAATACCATGCTGTGTACCATCAACTAAAGCCTGCTGTAATGCGGTATAAGTTGAGGTGCTCATATACCACTTTGCATTAGAACGATATGCATAATTCAGACTGTCTTTGATTGCATACAGTGAATTGAGAGTAATTCCGGTTGCTGATCCGGTTTTAACCTTCTGCAACTCGTTCCAAGCTCTCTGTGTATCGCCATCTGTACTAAAGGTTGCTTGCAGAATACCGTTAGGCTTATTTGTGCCATCACCGGAAATAAAGGCAGTTTCTTCTTTATCGGCAAAAGTGATAGCCAGGTCACGGGCAAAGCCTTCTTCGAAATTGTACCAGGTATCAGCAAGGAAATTCTGAGTGTACTGTGGGAACGCATACAGTTCGCCAACAGTGGCTGTGATTACATCGTATTCCTGTGCATTGGTTGCTGGTCGTGAAGCTGTTTCACCTACCCAACCGGAAGTGATACCGGTTTTCTTATAAGGTCTTTGATAATTTTTGCCTGATGCCTGAATAACGGTTGCGTTGCGGCGGATTGTTGAGCGTGGGGTAAGCAGTTCTACAACTCTCTTGTCTAAACCATCAGGGCAGATATAGCCGCCATTGGCAGGTGTACCCTCGGTACCATCCGCACGCAGATTTAAAGCATTTCCGGTTTTAAGGTAATTGTGAAAATCTTTCTCATACTGCTTTGACGGATCTTCATTCTGTGCAGTTCCGGTGATAGGATTTGATAACTGTGCAATCTGTGTTTTAAGACTTGCAATTTCAGCATCACGCTTTGAAATTTCTGCGTCTGAAGCAGAATTTGCAGCACTGCGAATATCTTCGATTGCTTTATTCATAGCATCAATTTGATCTTTTAAGTTCATATCATTTTCTCCATTATCATGATCATGTGAAGATTTAACTTGTGTAATTTTTGCATTAGGGTTAGCTGGGAAAACAACAACAGAATACTCCATTAGATCAGCATCAGCTATCCCGTAAGCGTCTAATTCTTGATTATATTCGAGCGCATCATAATCCATTTCAAAACCAACAGACAAACCGAGAACAGATCCGTCTTTCATGTGAGCGTATGCAGTTTGAGCTTGCGGATCTTCCAGGGTTAATTTTCCATGCGCCCACAATCCTTTTTCATCGGATCTCAATTCTGTACATTTGCCTAGCGGCTTTGTGCGGTCATGTGACCACAATACTGGAATAACCTCACCCGAATTGAAACGCTCTATTGATTTATCCCACGCTCCAGGTAAAAAATAAGTTCCATAACTATCTACATCATAGTATGTAGAAATGTAACCATCAAATTCGCCATTTTCTGATATAGATAGGCCAAATGAAATATCACGCCTTTGAAACTCTTTATTCATATTTGCAAAAATCCTATTCTACCTATCACACATTATATCATTTTTCAACGTA
>JBGVHB010000082.1:0-2427 GCA_045121975.1 Roseburia sp. | reverse complement strand
TCGGGTCTTTGACACTTCATTTTTAAAAATATTATAAAGAATCTTTTATTCAAGCCGTTTTCGGCTTATTTTTTTTGTCAAATTTTATGTTTTTATCTGTACTTGTTTGTAATTGTGTGTTATAATACACATAGAGGTGATTTTGTTATGTATGTAAACATTACTGGCAGTCCAAACAACAAGGACGTATATATTTATCAATCTTATCGTAAAGGCAACGGGAAATCGTCTTCTCGCATTTATAAAAAGCTTGGGAAATACAATGACCTTTTAGAACAGTTTTCAGGCGACAAAGAAAAAATGATGGCCTGGGCAAGGGAAGAGGCTGCAAAGGAAACTGCCCTATATAACCAGCAAAAAGAACAGATATCTGTCACTTTCTCCCAAACTGCACGCATTCCTTTGGAGGAAGAACGCTTATTTAACGTAGGATATCTTTTTTTGCAGCAACTATGTTCCGAACTCAGACTGGATAACATTTGCAGAAATATTCGTAATCGCCATAAATTCACTTACGATTTTCATGCGATTCTCACCGATTTAATTTATGCAAGAATCTTATCTCCTTCCAGTAAAATGAGCAGTTTTTCTTTCTGTCATTCTCTTTTGGAAGCACCTAAGTATTCCTTACAAAATGTTTACCGGGCTCTTTCTGTTATGGCAGAGGAATCTGATTACATTCAGGAAGAACTTTATAGAAATTCAAATTTTGTGCATCATCGAAATTCAAAAATCCTGTATTATGATTGCACTAATTACTATTTCGAAATCGAAGAAGAAAGTGGGGATAAAAAATACGGCAAAAACAAAGAACATCGACCTAATCCTATCGTTACCATGGGACTTTTTATGGATGCTGATGGTATCCCGCTTGCTTTTGATATTTTCCCGGGAAATCAAAATGAACAGCTTACTTTGAAACCATTGGAGACAAAAGTTATCAAAGATTTTGATTGCAGCGAATTTATCTTTTGTTCCGATGCCGGTTTGGGCAGCGTGAAAAACCGATTTCTCAACAGCTTCGGGAATCGCTCTTATGTGATTACATACTCCTTGAAAAAAATGAAAAAGGAAGACCGGGACATTGCTCTGAAACCTACTCAGTTTAGAGTTCCCGGATCTAATAAGATGATTGATTTGAGAACTCTTGACGAAACAGATCCTGAAGTGTTCAACACAGTTTATTACAAAGAAGTACCCCTTGTGACAGGAGATATGGATGAAACGATTATTGTTACCTACTCACCTAAATATAAAGCTTATCAACAAAAAATTCGTGACCGCCAGATTGAGCGTGCACTGAAAATGATGCAGTCTCCCGGCAAATGCAGACGGGGAAAAAATCAAAATGACCCTGCGCGTTTCATTCAAAAAATCTCCATTACGTCAGATGGTGAAATCGCAGATAAATCTGTTTATGAATTAGACGAAGAACGTATTCATGAAGAAGCAATGTATGATGGTTTTTATGCTGTTGTAACAAACATGGAAGATAATCCGGCTGAAATCATTAAGATTAACAAGCAACGCTGGGAAATCGAAGAGAACTTTCGAATCATGAAATCCGATTTCGAAGCCAGACCTGTTTATGTACAAAGAGATGACCGTATCAAAGCCCATTTTCTTACGTGTTATATCAGTCTCTTAGTATATCGCTTATTAGAAAAGAAACTGGGAGAAGGATTTACATGTAATCAGATTTTGGAAACACTACGTGGTATGAATATGACGCTGTTAAGTAAAGACAGTGGTTATATTCCATCTTACAAACGTACTAAGTTGACAGATTCTCTTCATAGCACATTTGGTTTTAGAACAGACTTTGAATTTATATCAAAAGCCTCCATGCGAGGGATTATTTCAAAGACAAAAAAGATAAATAGCACAAAATCAAAAATATAGTACATATCGATGCAAATGAACAAACAGCCTCAGAGCCCATGAACACAGGCTTTGTGGCTGTTTTGTCTCATATTAACTGTCAAAGATGGGATTATATATTTTTTATCAAACTATTTCAACTTTGTTAATAAGTTTACGAAATATTCTGGCAATGGTGCTTCATATTCAACATATTTATTGAGTGTAGGATGTATAAAACCAATAGTTTTTGCATGCAGAGTCTGCCCAACAAGATTTTTGACATGACATTTGGCAGGACCATATAAATCATCTCCAAGTAATGGATGACCAATACTAGCCATATGAACCCTAATCTGATGAGTTCTTCCGGTCTCTAGTTTAAACTGCATATACGTATATTTATCCCCAAGATATTCCAACACTTTATAATGCGTGATTGCGTTCTTGCCGTTTTTCTCATTTATAGCCATTTTTTTGCGATCTATCGGATGTCTTCCAATAGGTGCATCAATCGTTCCTTCCGGTTCTTTAACGATTCCAGATACAATGCCTTCGTATATTCTA
>JBGVHB010000081.1:0-2270 GCA_045121975.1 Roseburia sp. | reverse complement strand
CCGCTACGGTCGTTAAACGTGTGCAAAACGCTATGGGCAAGGCGAACAATGAGTTTATCTGTGTGCTCCCGTACCCCGAAAAGGATATGGAATACTACGAGGAATATTACGACAACGTGATGATACCCGAATGTATCGGGCGCACCCACCAGAAGGGGGCTATCACGAAGCGCAACCGTTGGATGGTGGAGCAAGCCGACCTCTTTATCTGCTACGTGGAGCGAGAGGAAGGCGGCGCATATACCGCGCTGAAATATGCGAAAAAGCTTGAAAAGGAGGTAATCAATCTTGCCGAGGATGAAGAAGAAAGAGATGAATGAAGCCGAGAGAAAATACCGCTTGGCACAGAATTACCGCCATTTCGCGTGGCGCATTATGGTGTATCTGAAAGCGCACCCCGACGTTTTGAACGCTAATAACAATCAAGAGGTTTAATATAATACACAAATATATTTTGGGAAGGAATACTATGACAAGATCAGAACTGATTAAAATCATATGTCAAAAAAATAATATAAGCCTTTCAGAACTTGCGAGACGAATCGGACAAACACCACAGAATTTTAATAAGAAAATATTGCGCAACACGATATCTGATGACGAACTGTCCAAAATCTTATTGGTATTAAATATTGAATACGAACAAAAGATTAGGTTTTCAGATGGCACTTCAATTGAAATGAAAACCGATTAAATTTCGGTATATTCGAATATTACACCGTTGAAACATAACATATTTTCAAACACACATATCCAAGGAGGTTTATTATGAAAAAGAACAGCAAAGATGTAGTAACATACACGGAAGATGAAATACGAAGTGATCCTTACGGTTTTACTCTTAAGGAAATAACTGAAGTTTTAGGTGAACAAGAAGCGCAAAAATTATTTAATGAGTTGTATAAGAAAAAGCCAATTTCAAAGTATCAGACAGTTAAGATAAAAGAGATCCAACAGGGCGGTGATACAAGTAAATACGCTTTTGAGCTAACAGATGGTTACTGCATTGAAACGGTTTGCATTAAAAGAAAAACAGGAACAACAGTTTGCGTGAGTACAATGGTTGGCTGTCCTGTTGGTTGTATATTTTGCGAATCTGGTAGCAATGGATTTATTAGAAATTTAACACCCTCAGAAATTGTTCAGCAAGTTGTTCTGCTGAAAGAAAAAGTCAATAGAATCGTTTATATGGGAATGGGAGAACCATTGTTTAACTACAATTCTCTTATAAAATCCATTCATATTTTGCGTGATCGAAACGGATACAACTTCCCCACAGACGGAATTACAGTTTCAACTGTAGGCCCTTTGACACAATTAAAAAAGTTGAGAGAAGAACACCTAAAAATTCAATTAACGCTTTCACTTCACGCAACTAATCAAACAACAAGAAACAAAGTTATACCACATATGAGCGGAAACAAAATAGAAGAGGTGGTAGAAGCAGTGTTGTCTTACTCTGAACGTCATAATAGGAAAATTACGATAGCATATCTGTTATTGCCAGGAGTGAATGACAGCATTTCAGATGTGCGTCAATTAAGTCGTTGGTTCCGCGGAAAGAATGTTTTGATTAACTTGTTGCAATACAATAATACCAAGTGCTTTGATATGAAAAGCCCCAACAAGCAGCAATTAGTTGCATTCAAAAATTTGTTGGAACGCGAAGGCCTGGAGGTTAAACTTCGTGAATCAAGGGGTGGGAAAATAAAGGCAGCATGTGGGCAATTAGTTAGTGAACATAACAAAAAAGGTGCCAGAACTACCCAAAGTACCGTTCGTTCGAATTCCGAAACCATTCAGAATAAGAAAGCCATTCAATACGATACATCTACAAAAACAGATTTGCGGCAAAATTCAAGCAGAACAAAAAGACAAGATAGCAAAAAGGGCAATTTCAAAAGCAAAAAAACACGACGATCTCCTCACAATGCTTGATTACGCTCAAATGTTTGGCTATAGAATTTTGAGTTCTCTGTACATTGTAATTGGTATTATACTGATTATTGTGGCGCTTGTATGATAATCGTAAGTCAAGCCCTCGTTCCGAAACGGAGCGAGGGCATAATCATTTACGCTCGATTACAACAAAAAAACACAGAAATCTCGTAATGTTAAGAAAACGGGCGGCTTTTCCAACATAAATTGGTAGACTATTTATCGTGACACCGGTATAATTATGGTGAAAGGAGGTGAGCGTATGGAGCTTGGAAAACAAATCTATGAGCTACGAAAGAAAGCAAATCTTTCACAAGAGCAGCTTGCGGAAA
>JBGVHB010000080.1:0-4140 GCA_045121975.1 Roseburia sp. | reverse complement strand
TTCTTGCTTTTACCTTCCTTTGTACCGCTATCAAGGTGAGCAACGTACGGGTGCCCTTCCTTATCGGTCAAGGTTGCAAAACCTGTTTCGTAGGCATCGTCACTAGCCATGCCCTGTGCCCTTCCCGCTTCCAAAAATTCAGTTAAAAACTTCTGTCCGTCTATCATAATGTTTACCTCGCTAAATTACTCATACTGTTTAAGTTCTTCGATAACCTTTTTGGCTGACCATACACCATTTGGAGTATTCTGTCTCTGCCATGCCTTATTTGAAGGTGACCACTTAAAACCACGGGATTTAAGCACTTCTCTAACTTCAGGACTTGGCACACCGTTAAACTTAAATCTGATACGGCCATCTTCAAAATCTTCATTCAATTTATAAAGTTTGGTTTCAGCCTTTAAACCGCCTGTACTTGCTCTTTCCTGTGTCTTCAAAGCACGATCAAGCTGTTTTTGATAGTAGGCTCTTGTACGGCCGACATTGTTTTCAACCTTTTCTTGTAACTTTTGAATAGCTAACGGATCATCCTGTTTGATAATATCAGAACCTTCTTGTAATTTATCAGCTTTTTCATAAAGGTAAGCACCTTTATCAACCAGTTTATATCCCTGATCGATATTATTTAAAGGCTCTTTATAAATATCCCTTCTGCCAATAATTTTAGGTTGCCCGAAAGGTATTTGATGCAACTGTTCCCAACCTCTTTTTGCTCTTTCATGCCCCGCTTTTTGCAACTGTTCAGCACGGTCACGAATATTATCAATTCTTTCTTGCTTTCTTTCTTCTCTTTCCTGTACTCGTTCTAGCTGTTCTTCGGTTGCCTTTATTCTATTATCAATAAATTGACCTTCTTTAGCATTTGCAACAACATCAACATATTTTGGATTTTTGTCAATACTCTTAATCAGTTTTAAGGCTTCGTCTCTTACATCTTCAACCTCAGTTAAACTAGATCTAGGATCCCACAAATCACCTCTATGCCAATTTTTATCTTCTTTAGGTGATGTATCAGGAGTAATATCATACTGCCCCGTTTTGGTTAATTTTTCGCTTATACTCTTTAATTTAGATAAGTATGTATTAGTTCCTCTGTCGTTAGGCATTTTTGTTAAGGCTTTAAATCTTAAATCAAGATCTGATAAAACCTTTTCTCTTTCTTCAGGGAATTTACTTGCTTTATCTTCATAATCCTTTGGATTTTTAAGATACCTTTCTACTTCTGCTAACTGCCTATCAATTCTTGCTTTGGCTCGTCTTTCGTCAGGAGTAGAATCCTCATTCCCAGTTCCCCACATTGCATTTTTTCTTCGGTGACTGTCAGAATATTCACCTATAATTGTTTTTATATTTTTATTAAAATTCTCACTAACCTGATCTTCCCAATCATTTTCACCTTTTAACTGTGACAATATGTCTGATATTTTATTTTTATATTCCTTGTAATAATCTTTATCTAAAATTGATTTTACAGGATCGGTAACATCACTTGGAAAATCACCATATTTATATGGAGTAAGCAATCTTTCTTCTTGTTCAGAAAAAAAGTCAGTAAATATCTTTCTATAATCTTTCTTTGATCCACTGCTTTTATCTTCAGGCTTTTCCGCTTCTTCAGACTTCTTTTCAGGTGCTTTATAATTAGGGAAGCGTGATTTTGGCTTTTCTTCGCCAGTCTTTTCTTCACCCTTTCTCTTTGCCTTTAAGGTCTTGGAAAGGTCTTTGATGTTTGTTCCCGCACCTAAACCCTTTTCGATTTCGCCTGTTTCATCGTTAATTTCAATTCTGCGGTAGTTATCTTCGTCTCCACCTGGATGAATAGTAATCCACCTATCCTCGGCCATATCCTTGTTTTCTGCAAGTTCACGCCCCATTATCAGGCCTTTACCAAACGCCAGACCTTTGAAAAAGGCTAACGATAACTCTTTAATACTGCTACTCATTGGTTACGTCCTCTATCGGATTAAGTTTAATATCTACATGACTGAAGGTATCCACCTTAACAGTGTACTGGGAATTGTAAGACAAGGTTAAATTCACAATCCACCTAAAATCAAGTAAACCGCTGTCACCTACACCGATACTTGCTTTCATGGCTTCGGCATACAGGCATGACATACCGTACTGCTTAAAATGCTCAACACCTACGGCACTGTTTGCCATTGTTTCAAGGCTTTTTGCCCTTAACATCGCATTTATATCAGTAGTGCCGTTACCGTTCGCACAATAAAAATCTATCTGTACTCTTAATACGTTGGTATCCTGAAGCAGATAATCGTCACTTTTTGACGGATCTAAAAGCCCTCTACTGTTCTTTCCTCTCCGCTGCATGTCAATGATGTGAAAAACGGCATAATCTTCAGTTTCGGGAAGCACTACGTTATTCTGATTCCCCAAAAAGATATTGTCCTTTTGCAGCTCCGGCAACGTATAGGAATGAATAAACAGCTTTATGGCCTTGTTAAAGTTTACGTTATTTAGATTTTCCATGAGAATTAAAAAACCTGAAAACAATTCTACAATCCTAGAATAATTATAATACAGAAAAAAGAAAGGCACGGTTTTTTGTGCCGTGCCTTTGCTCAAATTTATAACGTGTTCAACGTTATAGGCTTGTTAAACATGTTTTAACATGCTCAAATATGCCATATACAACGTCCACAGTCTTTTCGTCAAGGTTGCGAGTAGAAAGATACTCACCATCACACAAAGCATCCAGTGCGGCCTTGCAAAGGTCAATAATAGTTACATCACAATCCTTGCGACATTCGTAAACATCTTCCATTACGCTAATTGCATAATCTACATGTTCTGCGGAATACTTACCTTCGCAGCAGTTGGTGATTACTTCCTCGATTTCAAATAACATGTCGTTGTACTTACAAGTTCTTTCAAATTCAGATATCATAATAAACTCCTTAACGTTGTAATTGCCTTTACAATTTAATAATAACACTTTTTGAGTAAATTTCAAGAAAAATCGAACAAAAAGGCTATATATTTCAATAGCCTTTGTAAAAAATTAGATTAGACAAATGATTTAAGCATACACTAATTTGCAGCCTTATCTTTCAGGTAATTATATTGTTCTTCAGTCAACACAATTTTCTGGTTATTGCTAAATATTGCTTTTGTTCCATCTCGGTACTTGTAGATTTTCCTGTTCCAACCTTTCATGTATTTATCTAAATCACCGACTTTTCCACTACTGCTTTCTTTTGTGCCAGATTCTTTTCCTTCGCCTTCTTTTGTATTACTAATTTGTTTTTCTCTTTGTTTGTATAACAATGTGTCTTCAGTAGAATATAAACGCTCTAAAACACCCGCATTAAACTCTTTTAAATATTTTATAAAATCTGCTTTATTGGTTAAACCGGTATTGTTAATGACCGCTGTCAAGTATGAACGATCCCTCTCATTTTTCAGATTTTCAGCTAGAGCCGGATAATTTTTTACTAAATCAGATTTTTCGGCTTTCTTATAATCCGGTTCATTTAATTTTTTGATAATATCGTTTATTCTGTCTGTTTCTTCAGCATAATTACGCTTTAATATTTCAGGTTCTTTTTTAGGTTCTTTTTTTACTGGGTCGTTAACGTCTAGACCTTGTTCTCTTGCTTCTTTTGTCAGCATATCAACAACCTTTTGAGCAAGTTCAGGATCTGAATATGATTCAGCCTTAAACGTTCGACTAGGTATGTCAAAATAACTACTCCCTATGGCAGATAATATCCTTTTGCCTTGCGAATTGCTTTCTTTACCCTCTATCCACTCAAAAGATCTAAGGTTTCCTGTATTGTAAAAATCTGCATTAACCTCTAACCAGTCTCTTGCTATATCCTTAATATAAATTCGCTTATCATTCCATAATTTGCCACCGAGTTTAACTAAATGATCCACAACATCCAGTTTAGTCTCTTTATCGGTATCTTCTTTTTTGGCTTCAGGTTTCTTTTCTGATTCTTCCTTTTTCACTTTACTTAAAGGCTTACCCGTCTCTTTGTAACGTGTCTTTTCGGATTCATTCATTTGTGCAACATAAGTGTTACCGTTCTTATCGGTCAAGGTTGCGAAGCCGTCTTCCTTGGTATCCTGTGCCATACTCATACCGGCCGCCAAAAACTCTTTCAAAAATTGCTG
>JBGVHB010000079.1:0-3190 GCA_045121975.1 Roseburia sp. | reverse complement strand
AATTCTTCATAATCATATGAGATAATCTAAACACATGAAGTGTAAGCGATGAATTACCTACCGTTCCAATTCTTCATAATCATATGAGATAATCTAAACACATGAAGTATATATCCGGATTTTGATATTGAGTTAAAGCGTTTTGCTATAACCACACCCCTTGATCTAGAGTATTTTACTTCAAAGTATATCAGGAACGGAGTTGATATACCCGAATGGATTATCCTCAAAATTTAACTGCATCTGATCGTTACTGGTATGACCTCATACAGAAATGCCGAACCAGTGGAAAGTCAGATTATCAGTGGTTAAAAGATAACAACATCAAATCACCTACTTTTTATTATCACGTAAAGCAGCTTCGTAAGAAAGCATGCGAACTGCCTGAAGCTACGAAAAGAGCCTCCATACCGGAAGTCCAGGAAGTTGTTCCTGTTTTCTTCAAAGATGAAGAGCTTTCTGCTCCAACTGCTCCATCAGAAACTACAATTCCGGAGGCTTCAGATAATGCTGTTGCTGTCCGTCTCCAGATTCGTGGCATCTGTGTGGAGATCTCAAACTCAGCATCGCAGATCGTTATACAAAATACCTTATCTGCGTTGCGAAACTTATGTTAGGCGATATTTCCGGAATCTCCAAAATCTACTGCGTAACAGGCGCCACCGACATGCGCCGGAGTTTTGACGGATTAATGGCGATTATCCGGGATACTTATCAGATGGATCCGTATGAAAAAGCAGTTTATCTTTTCTGCGGAAAGAGAAAAAACACCCTGAAAGCTTTATATTTTGATCGTGACGGGTTCTGCTTACTTTCAAAAAGACTGGACAGCAATGGCCGTTTTCAATGGCCCCGGAATTCATCGGAAGTTCGTCAATTGACCAGACAGGAATTCCGATGGCTGATGGAAGGGCTGTCCATTGAACAGCCAAAAGCAATCCGTCCTGTACCTCAGACAACCAAAAAGGTATTCTGATTTGTGCAGTATGGAGAAAATAAATTTTTTGTAGATAACCGATTTCTTACGTTTTTTTCGGTTATCCACAGCAATGCACTGAAAGAAAAATCCACTTGCGAATAATAAATCTTTTCAGTTCATTGCTGTGGATAACGTCATTGATAATCAGCTAAAATGCCCGATTTTCAATGAAAATACCAATAATTATCCACCGTCAAAATGACGACTGCTTCATATTGACCGATTTGTCAAAATCCTTGATTTTTCCTATAATTAGTAGAGAAAAAAGGGGGTGCCTACATGTCATATGAAGATGAAAACAAGCTTTTAAAAATGGTGATCGAGACACAGGCATCTCGTATCGCAGATCAGGAAGCAACGATCAAGGAGCTTCGGAGCATGGTAGACGAATTGCGTTCGTTAAAAGCAAACCTTGAAGAAACCCTTGAAGAGTTCCGTCGTCAGTTCTTTGGGGTACGCAGCGAAAAAACTTCTGCCTCAAAAAAAGAAGAAGCCGAAAAGAAAACCGTTCAGGTAAAGGGCTATACTGCAACCCGGAAGAAGAAAGCTACCCGCGAGGAACTCTACGCAAATCTTCCGGTACGGGAAGTCTTATACACAGTACCTGTGGAAGACCGCAGATGCGACTGGTGTAATGCCGAGATGATCTCTCTTAATGCACCTGCATTTGTAAGAGAGGAACTGCGTATCACACCTGCTAAGGTGGAAAGGATCCGTTACATGCAGGAGGTGCTGATCTGCCCGGAATGCAAAAAAGATAAAGACGGTTCTTTTAAAAAGGCAACGGTTCCTTCTGCGCTGATCCCGCATAGTCCGGCATCGGCATCCGCTGTTGCATATGCCATGTTCCATAAATGTTTTATGGGACTTCCATACTACAGACAGGAATCGCTCTTTGATCAGTTAGGGGCAAAAATCCCGAGGGAAACCCTGGCAAACTGGTGCATTATCGCCAGCAGAGACTATCTGTATCCTATCTATGAGATGCTTCATAATGAATTGCTTCATCGCGATATTATTCATGCAGATGAAACGGTATGTCAGGTGTTGCGTGAAAACGGTAAAACTGCACAATCCACTTCATATATGTGGATATACAGATCAGGATCTGACGGTCTGCCCGGAATCGTGATGTACGAGTATCAGCCGGGAAGAAGTGGCGATTATCCGAAACATTTCCTGGAAGGATTCCATGGACTTCTCCAGTGTGACTGTTATCAGGGCTATAACAAAGTAGAAGATGTCCTTCTTATCTGCTGCATGGCTCACTGTAGAAGGAAGTTTTACGAAGCACTTCCGGCAGAAAGGAAGAAAAGCATAAAACTTCTTGATATCAACTCATCGGAGGCTCTAAAAGAACCTGAGATCCCAGAGAAAGACCTGGATAAATACATTCCGGCAGAAATAGGGGTTGCTTACTGCAATAAACTATTCTACCTGGAACGTACATTTAAGGATTTGGCACCTGATGAGCGGAAGGCAAAAAGATTAGAACAGGAAACTCCTGTCTGGGACGCATTCCTGAACTGGCTTTCCGGATTAAATCCAACCAAAGGAAGTAAGCTGGAAAAAGCGGTGAACTATGCTAGGAATCATAAGGATAGTTTACAAGCATACTTACAAGATGGCCGCTGCGAACTTTCTAATAATGCAGCGGAGCGATGCGCAAAAAGCTACGCTATCGGAAGAAAGAATTCTCTTTTCCATACATCTGTCGATGGTGCTAATGCAAGTGCCATCATCTATAGTCTCGTAGAGACAGCAAAAGCAAACAACCTGAATGTGTTCCAGTATATCTACACGTTATTGCTGTACATGCCGGGCTGTAAAGATAAGTCCGAAGGCATGAAACAACTTTTACCGTGGAGTGATTTTATCAAGGAACACTGTACAGGTTTAATAGATGTAGAGAATGTGACCGTGGAAAATCATCCACAGTTGCCGTTTTAGCATGCAATAAAACACAAGGCGATGGATAATTCTATACGGTGTCTTATTCATCGCTTACGGAGGAAAAAATAAATCGTGGTCAAAAGAAGAAAAAATAAGAATTGTAAAGCGTTACCTAGATGAGGGAATTGGAAGTATAAGACTCTCAAAAGAAGAGCACTTAGATGCTGGAACGATACGCAAATGGGTTCGTAGATATCTAAATGAAGGGCCTGATAGTTTGGCAAACAAAAAGAAAACTGGTAATCATTTTGCAGCATT
>JBGVHB010000078.1:0-28357 GCA_045121975.1 Roseburia sp. | reverse complement strand
ATTTTGGGTAAGGAAGAGAAGAAGATCGTGGCCTATCATGAAGTGGGACATGCCTTGGTTACAGCATTACAAAAAGATTCAGAACCTGTTCAGAAGATTACCATTGTGCCAAGAACAATGGGAGCATTGGGATATGTTATGCAGGTTCCGGAAGAAGAGAAATATCTGATGAGTCAGGACGAGATGATCACAAGAATTGTGACTTGTCTTGGTGGACGTGCGGCAGAAAAGATAATCTTTGATTCTGTGACCACCGGAGCATCCAATGATATTGAGCAGGCTACTAAGGTGGCAAGGGCTATGGTTACACAGTATGGTATGTCTGAAAAATTTGGTCTGATAGGTTTAGAAACCGTGGAAAGCAAGTATTTAAGCGGAAAAGCCTCCATGCATTGCGGAGATGCCACAGCGGCAGAAGTAGACAAAGAGGTAATGAGGCTTTTGAAAGAAAGCTACGAACGTGCCAAAGAGCTTCTGACTGAAAACAGAGAAGCTTTGGACAAAATCGCAGAATTCCTCATTGAAAAAGAAACCATCACAGGCAAGGAATTTATGAAGATTTTCCGCGAAATCAAAGGCATTCCTGAACCGGAAGAGGAAAAGGGTAAGAAATCCTTTATGGAACAGGCAATGGAAGCGGAAGGACACTATATTGACAAAACAATTGATGATGATTTTACAATAGGCAGCAGCAATGTTTAATATTGAAGAAGAATTAAAGAAACTCCCGGATTCTCCGGGAGTTTACATTATGCATGACAGCCGGGATGTAATTATTTACATTGGAAAAGCGGTTAGTTTAACCAAACGGGTGCATCAGTATTTTCAGGCAAGCCACAATGAGGGGATTAAAAAGGCGCAGATGGTCAAACAGATTGCGCGTTTTGAATACATCATTACGGACTCTGAATTGGAAGCCCTTGTTTTGGAATGTAACTTAATAAAAGAGCATCGTCCGAAATATAATACGATGCTTCGGGATGATAAAACGTATCCATATATTCGTGTAACTCTTGGGGAGGATTTTCCGAGGGTTCTTTTTTCACGTCAGCAGAAAAAAGATAAATCCCGCTATTTTGGCCCGTATACGAGTGCTGGTGCAGTAAAAACAACAATTGATTTGATTAATAAGCTCTATCAGCTTCGCACCTGTAACCGTAATCTGCCAAGGGACACAGGAAAAGAACGTCCTTGTTTAAATTACCATATTCATCAGTGTAACGCGCCCTGTCAGGCTTACATCAGCAAGGAAGAATATAGAGAGCGCGTCAATCAGGCTGTGGAATTTTTAAATGGCAATTATGCTCCGATTATGAAAAATCTGGAAGAGAAAATGTTAGAAGCTTCTGAAAATATGGAGTTTGAGAAAGCAATCGAATACAGAGAGCTTCTATCAAGTGTGAAGCAGATTGCACAGAAACAGAAAATTACGCATAATGACGGTGAGGATAAGGATATTATTGCGTTAGCGGCAGATGACAGAGATGCTGTGGTGCAGGTATTTTTTATCCGGGATGGCAAGTTAATCGGACGTGACCATTTTTATGTCAAAATTGGAAATGAGGATACTAAGAGCCAGATTCTTACCACGTTTATGAAGCAGTTTTATTCGGGAACACCATATATTCCAAAAGAAATTATGCTGCCGGAAGAAATCGAGGAGCATGAGGTGTTAGAAGAATGGATGAGCACACGCCGAGGCGCAAAGGTACGCATCCGCATTCCACAGAAAGGAATGAAAGAAAAATTAGTAGAGCTTGCACAGAAAAATGCAGAACTGGTTCTTTCCCAAGACAGGGAAAAGTTAAAACGCGAGGAAGGCAGAACGATTGGCGCATTAAAAGAAATCGAAAAGCTTCTTGGCATGGAAGGTTTACAGCGAGTGGAAGCTTACGATATTTCCAATATCAACGGATTTGAAACCGTAGGCTCTATGATTGTTTATGAAAAAGGAAAGCCAAAACGCAGCGATTACCGTAAATTTAAACTGCGCACGATTACCGGGCCGGATGATTATGCATCCATGCATGAGGTTTTAACAAGACGTTTTACACATGGTATGAAAGAACAGGCAATGCTCGAAGAAAAAGAGCTTTCCGAGGAATACGGAAGTTTCACAAGATTTCCAGATTTAATCATGATGGACGGTGGAAGAGGACAGGTAAATATCTGTTTAAAAGTATTAGATGAATTGAAATTAAATATTCCGGTCTGCGGTATGGTAAAGGATGATAACCACAGAACTAGAGGACTTTACTTTAACAATGTGGAAATCCCAATCGACAGAAGCAGCGAGGGATTTAAACTGATTACAAGAATTCAGGATGAGGCGCATCGTTTCGCGATTGAATACCACCGTTCATTAAGAAGCAAGGAACAGGTACATTCCGTTCTTGACGATATACCGGGAATTGGAGCAGCCAGAAGAAAAGAATTGATGAAAAAATATCAGTCGCTGGATGCGATTAAGGCAGCGACAGTTGAGGATTTGGCAGAGACATCATCCATGAATGAGAAAGCGGCAGAGGCAGTTTATCAGTTTTTCCATAAAGCGGATAGTTAGTTGAAGAATGGAAGAAATGATGATAAACTATAGAAAAACACAAGTATATCAAAGGAGAATACGGTTATGAATGGAACAAACGGAGTTGGGGTAGCAAAAGTAGCACAGATTATGGATTTATACAATTTCATGCCGGAAATGGAATTAAAAGGCCACCGTATTATGATTAGTGACGTAAATCGTCCAGCCTTACAGCTGAGTGGATTCTTTGACCACTTTGAGCAGTCACGTGTTCAGATTATCGGTAACGTTGAGTATACTTATCTGAAACAGTTAGATGCTGCCAAAAAAGAAAAGATTCTCAAAGAATTTATGGCATATGATATTCCTGCAATTATCTTCTGTAGAGATTTGCAGCCGGATGAAGATTTCCTTCGCATTGCAGTAGAAAGCAACGTTCCTATTTTTGGAACAAAGAGAAGTACTTCTGAATTTATGGCAGAGCTGATTTATTGTCTGAGTGAGCAGTTAGCACCTTGTATTTCCATTCATGGCGTATTAGTCGATGTCTATGGTGAAGGACTTTTGATTATGGGTGAAAGCGGTATCGGTAAGAGTGAAGCTGCGTTGGAATTAGTACGCCGCGGCCATCGACTTATTACAGATGACGTTGTAGAAATCCGTAAAATCAATGAGCATACATTAATTGGTACATCACCTGATATTACAAGATATTTTATCGAATTAAGGGGAATTGGTATTATTGATGTTAAGACACTGTTTGGTGTAGAATGTGTTAAGGAAAAACAGCAGATTGATTTAGTTATCAAATTGGAAGACTGGAAGAAAGAAAATGAATATGACAGACTTGGCTTAGAAGAAGAATACACAGAATTCCTTGGCAGCAAGGTGGTATGTCATTCCCTTCCAATTCGTCCAGGACGTAACCTTGCAGTTATCTGTGAGGCAGCAGCTGCAAACCACAGACAGAAGAAAATGGGTTACAATGCAGCTCAGGAATTATATCGTCGTGTACAGGAGAATCTTACAAGACCACGCGATGAGGATGAATAATCATTATTTTGGCTAAAATTTATAGAAACATGGAGATATATAGCAATGGAAAGAAAGAATGCATGGGCAAAATACCCGGAAGGAACAAAAAGAGAGGAAGTTTTTCAGTTTGCGGAAGGATATCGTAAATTTATTTCTGAATGCAAAACAGAGCGTGAATGTGTAGAGCGTTTTGTAGAAATGGCAGAAAAAGACGGATTCCGCAACTTAGATGATATTATTGCAAAGAATGAAACATTAAAAGCTGGCGATAAAGTATATGCCAACAACATGGGAAAAGGAATGGCATTTTTCGTACTTGGCAAAAAGAGCTTAGAGCAGGGTATGAATATTTTAGGTGCGCATATCGATTCCCCACGTCTTGATTTAAAACAAGACCCATTATACGAGAATACAGATTTTGCAATGTTAGATACACATTATTATGGTGGTATCAAAAAATATCAGTGGGTAACACTTCCACTTGCATTACATGGTGTAATCGCGAAAAAAGACGGCACACTTGTAAAAGTAAATATCGGTGACAAACCGGGTGACCCTGTATTTGGTATTACAGATTTATTAATTCACCTTTCCGCAGAGCAGATGGATAAAAAAGCTGCAAAAGTCATTGAGGGTGAAAACTTAGACCTTTTAATCGGAAGCATTCCTTTGAATGATGAAGACAAAGACGAGAAAGACAGAGCAAAAGAAAAAGTAAAAGCAAACATTATGAATATGCTTACTGCTGAATACGGAATCGAGGAAGAGGATTTCCTTTCTGCAGAAATTGAAGTTGTTCCTGCTGGCGAAGCAAGAGATTACGGTCTTGACCGCAGCATGATTATGGGATATGGTCATGACGACAGAGTATGTGCTTATCCATCTTATGCAGCAATTGCCACAATGGAAGCACCGGAAGTTACCAGCGTGTGCCTTGTAGTAGATAAAGAAGAAATCGGAAGCGTTGGAGCAAGCGGTATGGAATCCCGTTTCTTTGAGAATACCGTTGCAGAGGTAATGAATGCAACTGGAGATTATTCTGAGTTGAAATTAAGACGTGCACTGAAAAATTCCAAAGTATTATCTTCGGATGTTTCAGCAGCATTTGACCCGAATTTCCCATCTGTTATGACAAAGGCAAATACAGCATATTTTGGAAAAGGTCTTGTGTTTAACAAATACACAGGTGCAAGAGGAAAATCAGGCTCTAATGATGCAAATGCAGAATATGTAGGTATGCTTAGAAATATTATGGATAAGAACGAGGTTTCTTTCCAGACAGCAGAGCTTGGAAAAGTAGACCAGGGCGGCGGCGGAACAATCGCATACATTCTTGCAAATTATGGCATGAACGTAATTGATAGTGGTGTTGCAGTCTTAAATATGCACGCACCTTGGGAAATCATCAGTAAAGTAGACTTATATGAAGCCTACAGAGGTTATATTGCATTTTTAAATGAATTGGTATAAGTTTTAGCCAAGAACCAATAGAAGGCTCATGGCTGCCATATAAACGGCGTGGAGGAGAAGAATGAATCAGCAGTTTCTTGAAAAATTAAATCACATCATGGATTCGTCAAGGATTCTTATCAATGAGCCAATGAAAAATCATATTACTTTTCGTGTGGGAGGACCGGCAGATGTGCTGGTTCGTCCTACACAAAAGGAATTACCGGAAATTATAAAGCTTTGCAGAGAATGCGAAGTTCCATATGTTGTCATTGGAAATGGAAGCAATCTCTTAGTCGGGGATAAAGGAATCCGCGGCGTAGTCATTGAAATGACAGCCGATATGGGAGACATCAATGTAGAAGATGAAACGATTACCGCAGGCTGTGGAATGCTTTTATCTAAAATTGCAAATTGTGCAGCAGAACATAGTCTTACCGGAATGGAATTTGCAGCAGGAATTCCGGGAACGATTGGTGGAGCGGTTGTCATGAATGCCGGAGCTTATGGCGGGGAAATGAAAGACATTTTAGTAACTGCCACAGTATTAACCAAAGATGGTGAACTTAAGGCACTTACAGCAGAAGAATTAGAGCTTTCCTATCGTCACAGCTGTATCCCGGAAAAAGAATATATTGTTGTAGAAGTAAAGCTTAAGCTGCAAAAAGGCGAAGAAACAGCCATTCGCGAGCAGATGAATACACTTCGTATGCAGCGTACCGAAAAACAGCCATTAGAATATCCAAGTGCAGGAAGTACGTTTAAGCGTCCGGAAGGATATTTTGCAGGAAAGCTGATTATGGATGCAGGCTTGCGCGGTTATCAGGTTGGGGATGCACAGGTTGCAGAAAAGCATTGTGGTTTCGTAATCAATAGAGGAAACGCGACAGCAGATGACATCAGAACTCTGATGAAAGATGTAACAGAGAAGGTACAGGAGCAGTTTGGTGTAGAATTAGAGCCAGAAGTAAAACTGTTAGGGGAATTTTAAACGTCAGAAGAACGTGGAAATGAGGCAGTTATGAAATTTGTGATTTTAACAGGGATGTCCGGTGCAGGAAAAAGTGTTGCATTAAAAATGATGGAAGATTTTGGATTTTATTGTGTAGATAATCTTCCAATTCCTTTAGTAGAGAAATTTGTAGAGCTTTCCGGTATTCAGAATGGAGAACTGCAGAAGGTCGCTTTAGGAATTGACATCCGAAGTGGACAGGCTTTGGAGGAATTGCGGGATGTGCTTGACCGCATTAAAGAAAAAGGCGGTTCTTATGACATTCTTTTCTTAGATGCCGAAGACAATGTTCTGGTAAAAAGATACAAAGAGACAAGACGAAGCCACCCACTTGCAGGGGACGAGCGTGTTGATAAAGGAATTGAATTAGAAAGAAAGCGCATCGCTTTTTTAAAGGAGCGTGCAAGCTATATTATAGATACCAGCCAGATGCTTACAAGAGAATTAAAAGCGGAACTGGAAAAAATATTCGTACAGAAGCAGGATTATAAGAACTTATTTATTACCATTCTTTCGTTTGGATTTAAATACGGAATTCCTGCGGATTCTGATTTAGTTTTTGACGTACGTTTTTTGCCAAACCCATATTATGTGGAAGGGCTGCGTCCAAAAACAGGCAATGATAAAGAAATTCAGGACTATGTGTTGCAATTTCAGGAAGCACATGATTTTTTAAATAAATTAGAGGATATGGTCAATTTCTTAATTCCAAACTATATTATAGAAGGAAAAAACCAGCTGGTTATTTCCATTGGATGTACGGGTGGAAAGCATCGTTCGGTAACATTAGCGAACGAACTTTATAAGCGTTTATCCAGCAAAAAGGAATACGGAATTAAAATTGAGCACAGGGATATCGGAAAGGATGCCCTGAGGGGAAAGTAGAATGTCGTTTTCAAGTGAAGTAAAAGAAGAACTTTCGAAGCACCTTGGGAAAAGCAGACACTGTCAGCTTGCAGAGCTTGCAGCGATTACCGCTTTTCATGGGAAGCTTCACGAGCCAGAGAAAAATGCGAAACATGCGCAGGATTCGGAAAATGAAATATTAAGTAGTAAAAATGAACTTTTATATCAGCATTTGTTTGAGCAGGATGCAGGAACTTACAATCGAAAAAAAGTATGCGAAGCAATCAAAATGTGGAGTGAAGAAAAGGGTACAGAAGAAATATCAGATGTGGTAAACGGTATCTTAATTCAGCAGAATTGTTGTAAAAGAGCCTATATCCGCGGTGCTTTTTTAGCGGGCGGTTCTATCAGTGACCCGAAAAAATCTTATCATTTTGAGATTGTATGCAGAAGCAGGGCACAGGCAGAGCAGCTTCGGGAAACGATTAACAGTTTTGAGATGGATGCTAAAATTGTTGAGCGTAAGAAGCATTATGTTGTATACTTAAAGGAAGGTTCTCAGATTGTAGATATTTTAAACATTATGGAAGCGCATGTTGCGCTTATGAATTTAGAGAATGTGCGCATTTTAAAAGAGATGCGCAACACCGTAAACCGCAAGGTAAACTGTGAGACTGCCAATATCAGCAAGACAGTAAACGCCGCAGTCAAGCAGGTGGATGATATTATGTATATCAAAGATACGGCAGGATTAGAAAGTCTGCCGGAGAATTTAAGAGAAATGGCAGAGCTTCGATTAGAATACCCGGAAGCACCATTAAAGGAACTAGGTACTTATTTAGACCCACCGGTTGGAAAATCGGGAGTAAATCATAGATTAAGAAAAATAAGTATGATTGCAGAAGAGTTAAGAGGTTAGCAGGATGCAGGAAGATGTTTGAGGGAACAGATTCCTACAGAAACTTATGGAGGTAAGTATTATGAAAAAAGATGTTGTAATTCAGATGGAAACAGGAATGGAAGCAAGACCAATTGCACTTTTAGTGCAGATTGCCAATCAGTACAGCAGCCAGGTGTACCTTGAAATGGAAGATAAACATGTGAATGCCAAAAGTATTATGGGTATGATGAGTCTTGCATTAGTAAATGGTACAACAGTTACTATCAATGCAGAAGGCAGCGATGAAGAAGATGTTGTTGCTGCAATGGAAAAATTTTTAACCAGTAAATAGGAAGTGAAAAAGTACATGGCTAAGAAAAAGTTATTGTTTGTTTTTAATCCACACTCTGGAAAAGCACAGATTAAAAATCAGCTGTTAGAAATTGTGGATATTATGGTAAAAGCAGAATATGAAGTGACAATTTATCCAACACAGTGTGCAGGGGATGCCAGAGAAAAGGTGCAGAATGAAGCCCAAAATTACGATTTGGTTGTCTGCAGTGGTGGCGATGGAACTTTAGATGAGACTGTTACCGGAATTATGAATCGTAATTTAAAAGTACCATTGGGATATATTCCGGCGGGAAGCACCAACGATTTTGCAACATCCTTAGGAATTCCAAAGGATATGGAAAAAGCAGCAGACGTTGCAGTCAATGGAAAACCATTTCCATGTGATATTGGTTCTTTTAAAGGAGACTTTTTCGTCTATGTAGCAGCATTTGGATTGTTCACAGAGGTATCCTATAAGACAAGCCAGGAATGGAAAAATGTATTAGGACATGCTGCATATATTTTAGAGGGAGCAAGATGTCTGCATGACATTCCTTCTTATTTGATGCAGGTGGAGCATGATGGTATTCAGTTCCAGGATGAGTTTATTTACGGAATGATTACAAATTCAACCTCAGTTGGCGGATTTAAGGGCATGACTGGCAAGGATGTACTGTTAGATGATGGTGTATTTGAAGTTACCTTAATTAAGAAGCCGAAAAATCCAATCGAATTAAACGAAATCATTGCATCTTTGATAAATCTTGTAGATGATACCGATATGGTATACTCTTTTAAGACAAGCAAAGTGAAATTTATTGCCAAAAATGAGATTCCTTGGACACTTGATGGCGAATATGGCGGAGACCATGTAGAAGTAGTTGTTGAAAACTGCAAACAGGCAGTAGATATCATGGTTGAAAAGAAGGAAGAACTTGCAGAAAAATAGATTTGCAAAGATTGTCAAAAATTTAACTTTATTTTTTAGATAAAGTAATATATAATACCGATAGGGAAAATACGCCGATGGTTGGCGTTTTTTGCAAGCGTACATAAATGTATGACGCAACATAGGTATATCATACCTTTGAATATTAAATTTATGGAGGAATTAAAATGTTAGTATCTGCAAAAGAAATGTTAGACAAAGCAAAAGCTGGTCACTATGCTGTTGGACAGTTCAACATCAATAACTTAGAGTGGACAAAATCTATTCTTTTAACTGCACAGGAATTAAAATCCCCAGTTATCTTAGGTGTATCTGAAGGTGCTGGTAAATACATGACAGGATTTAAGACAGTTGCAGCTATGGTAAAAGCTATGGATGAAGAATTAGGAATCACAGTTCCAGTTGCTTTACACTTAGACCATGGTACATACGAAGGATGCTATAAATGTATCAAAGCTGGATTTACTTCTATCATGTTCGATGGTTCTCACTATCCAATCGAAGAGAACGTTGAAAAAACAAAAGAATTAGTAGCTGTTGCTCATGCAATGGGAATGTCTATCGAAGCTGAAGTTGGTTCTATCGGTGGAGAAGAAGACGGTGTTGTTGGTGCAGGCGAATGTGCAGACCCAGCAGAATGTAAGATGATTGCAGACCTTGGTGTTGATATGCTTGCTGCAGGTATTGGTAACATTCATGGTAAATATCCAGAAAACTGGGCTGGATTAAGCTTCGAAACATTAGACGCTGTTCAGAAAGAAACAGGTGCTATGCCGTTAGTTCTTCATGGTGGTACAGGTATCCCAGAAGATATGATTAAGAAAGCTATCTCTCTTGGCGTTGCTAAGATTAACGTTAATACAGAGTGTCAGTTATCTTTCCAGGAAGCTACACGTAAATACATCGAAGCTGGTAAAGACTTAGAAGGTAAAGGCTTTGACCCACGTAAATTATTAGCTCCAGGTGCAGAAGCTATCAAAGCTACTGTAAAAGAGAAAATGGAATTATTTGGTTCTGTTGGAAAAGCTGAATAATAAGCAAATCTATACAGAGGGTGCAGGAAACTGCATCCTCTTTTTGCATCCTTTTATAATAACCTGATTTGCTTTACCACAAAAACTTGAAACATTCGCAATGATTCTTTTGCAAGGAAAAGTTTGGGGAACGTTGGATAAAAACTTAGAAATTCTCTGCTTTTTCCGATGAATAAACGTTTTGTGTCCGCTCATTGCGTTTTACACCCACAGCCAAAAGTGTCCGCATGGAACGGAAATTTCGGACTACAGCTTTCAAGTACATTTAGCAGGGCAGCTTTGGCAAAGTCGATATTAGAATCCGGCTACCGCAAAGGAGGGCGTTACGTTGTTATTTCATTCACGTAGTGTTCTCCTGCGTCCGCCGGATTCCGTTTTGTCAAAGCTGCCCTGTAAGATGTACTAAGAAACCTGAGAAACACAAATTTCCTTGTTCCATGCGAACACTTTTTTGTGGGTGTAAAGACCTTGAGCGGACATAAAAGATAGCGATTTCATCGGAAAAAGCAGTAGAATTTCAGGTTTTTTGACACGTTCCCCAAACTTTTTATTGTCAGAAGAATCAATGCGAATGACGCAAACTTTTGGTAAAGCAAATTAGGTATTATAAAAGGATACAAGAAGACTTTTCCTAGCATAGTTAGGACAGACTGACAGAATGACGAAAAAAATAATGTTTCCAAGGAAATAATTAGACAAAACATTCAAAAATCAAAAAACATGATTTTTACGCTTGATTTTTGTCAAAGATTGTATTATCTTTATATCAACAAAATAAATGTGAGAGACGAACAAGGGTGTTCCAAGTGGCTTGGAATGCCCTTTTTTCCTAGAATCCACTATAAGAGACATGAATATGTTCGTTCCCTTATATTAAAAATATGAATATCAAATCTTTGGGGATTTGGATTTAAAAAGAAAGGATGTTATGAAGATGAGTGAAACAATTAAGGTAGCAGAAATCTTTGGAGAAAATGTTTTTAATGATTCGGTAATGCAGGAACGTTTACCAAAGAAAGTTTACAAAAAACTTCATGAGGTTATGGAAGAAGGGAAAGAACTTGACCTTGAGACAGCTGATGTCGTAGCACATGAGATGAAGGAATGGGCAATCGAAAAAGGAGCTACACATTACACACATTGGTTCCAGCCACTTACCGGTGTAACAGCTGAGAAACATGATTCGTTTATTACCGCACCAATGTCAAACGGAAAAGTATTAATGAGCTTTTCTGGAAAAGAATTGATTAAAGGTGAACCGGATGCTTCATCATTCCCTTCAGGTGGACTTAGAGCAACATTCGAAGCAAGAGGATATACAGCATGGGATTGTACTTCACCAGCATTCGTTAGACAGGACGCAGCAGGCGCAACACTTTGCATTCCAACAGCATTCTGTTCTTACACAGGCGAAGCACTTGACCAAAAAACTCCATTACTTCGTTCTATGGAAGCAATCAATGAACAGGCTCTTCGTTTATTAAAATTATTTGGAAATACAACTTCTAAGAAGGTTACACCTTCTGTTGGACCAGAACAGGAATATTTCATTGTAGATAGAGAAAAATATTTACAGAGAAAAGACTTAATCTTTACTGGTCGTACCTTATTCGGAGCAATGCCTCCAAAGGGACAGGAAATGGATGACCATTACTTCGGAAGCATCCGCGAAAGAATCGCAGCTTACATGAAGGATGTCAACAAAGAACTTTGGAAACTTGGCGTATCTGCAAAAACACAGCATAACGAGGTTGCACCGGCACAGCATGAGCTTGCACCAATTTATGCAGAATGTAATATTGCAGTAGACCACAACCAGTTAATGATGGAAACATTAAAGAAAGTTGCTGGCCGTCATGGTTTACAGTGCTTACTTCATGAGAAACCATTCGCAGGTGTGAACGGTTCTGGTAAACATAACAACTGGTCAATCACAACAGATGATGGAATCAATTTATTAGACCCAGGTAAAACACCACATGAGAATATTCAGTTCTTACTTGTTTTAACATGTATCTTAAAAGCAGTTGATACACACGCAGACCTTTTAAGAGAATCTGCAGCAGATGTCGGAAACGACCACAGATTAGGAGCAAACGAAGCACCACCAGCAATCCTTTCTATCTATCTTGGAGAGCAGTTACAGGATGTATTAACACAGTTAATCAGCACTGGTGAAGCTACACACAGTATTGCAGGCAAGAAGTTAGAGACAGGTGTTAAGACACTTCCAGACTTCATGAAAGATGCAACAGATAGAAACAGAACATCACCATTTGCATTTACAGGAAACAAATTTGAGTTCCGTATGGTAGGTTCTAAGGACTCTGTAGCACAGCCAAACGTTGTATTAAATACAATTGTTGCAGAAGCATTTTCTGAGGCTTGTGATGTACTTGAAAAAGCAGATGACTTTGAATTAGCAGTACATGATTTAATTAAAGAATACGCAACAAAACACCAGAGAATCGTGTTTAACGGCAATGGTTACTCTGATGAATGGGTAGCAGAAGCAGAAAGACGTGGATTACCAAACTTAAAATCTATGGTTGATGCAATCCCAGCATTAAATACAGAGAAAGCAGTTAAATTATTCGAGAAATTCGGTGTATTTACAAAAGCTGAGCTTGATTCTCGTGTTGAGATTGAATATGAAACATATGCAAAAGAAATCAACATTGAAGCAAAAGCAATGATTGACATTGCAACAAAACAGATTATTCCAGCAGTCATCAAATACACAACTGTATTAGCACAGTCTATCAATTCTGTAAAAGCAGCATGTGATGCTGATGTAAGCGTACAGACAGAGCTTTTAACAGAAGTATCTGATTTACTTGCTGATACAAAGACAGCTCTTGCAAAATTAGAGGTTGTTACAGCAAAAGGTGCTGAGATGGAAGAAGGAAGAGAGCAGGCAGTTTACTACAGAGATGAAGTTATGACAGCTATGACAGCATTAAGAACTCCAGTAGACAAACTTGAAATGTTAGTAGACAAAGCAATGTGGCCAATGCCTTCTTACGGAGATTTAATTTTCGAAGTATAATTTTCCCCTAAAAAGGGAGGATGCCAGGTGGAAGTCCACCTGGCAGATTATGAAAAAGTTTATTTAATAGTAACCAAATACTAGAGAGTTATCATTTGTTATGAGTTTATTATACGAACTAGAAATGAAAATTCTATGTTTACAAAGTGAAAGAAGTTTGAAACTTAAATGAATAAATTGTGAACATTGTATTTGGATTTACATAAGAAAAAATGTATAAAATACGAAGTAGCGATACTTTTTTCGAGCCACGAAGCTGTGGATTTTGGGGAAAGTATCGCTATTTTTAATGAGGAGGAAAAGATAATGACAGAACAGGCAATTGTTGATTTAATCAGCGAACACACTTTTGGCATCTGGTTTTTAATCGGTGCAGCACTTGTATTTTGGATGCAGGCAGGATTTGCAATGGTAGAAGCAGGTTTTACCAGAGCAAAGAACTCGGGTAATATTTTAATGAAGAACCTGATGGACTTCTGTATTGGTACAGTTGTATTTATCTTAATTGGTTTTTCACTTTTATTAGGTGAAGATTTGTTTGGTTTTATTGGAAAACCTGGATTTGATATCTTCACAGCTTATGAAAATTTTGATTTCTCAAATTTTGTTTTTAACTTAGTATTCTGCGCAACAACAGCTACGATTGTATCAGGTGCGATGGCAGAAAGAACAAAATTTTTATCTTATTGTATTTACTCTGGTGTAATTTCCGCATTGATTTACCCAATCGAAGCACATTGGATTTGGGGCGGTGGCTGGCTCTCACAGTTAGGCTTCCATGATTTTGCTGGTTCTTGTGCAATTCATATGGTTGGTGGTATTTCCGCTTTAATCGGAGCTGCAATGCTTGGACCTCGTATTGGTAAATTTACAAAAGATGCAAGTGGTAAAATTGTAAAAGTAAACGCATTCCCAGGACACAGCCTTCCACTTGGAGCATTAGGATGTTTCATTCTTTGGTTTGGATGGTATGGTTTCAACGGTGCAGCAGCATCAAGCATCGAACAGTTAGGCTCTATTTTCTTAACAACAACAGTAGCTCCAGCATTAGCAACAGTAGTATGTATGGTATTTACATGGCTTAAATATGGCAAACCAGATGTATCTATGAGTTTAAATGCTTCTCTTGCAGGTCTTGTTGCTATTACAGCAGGATGTGATGTAACAGATTGCTTAGGTGCAGCAATTATAGGTGCTGTGGCAGGCTTATTAGTAGTATTTGGTGTTTGGCTTCTTGATAATGTATTATATGTTGATGACCCGGTTGGTGCAGTTGCAGTTCATATGATGAATGGTATCTGGGGAACATTTGCAGTAGGTTTATTCGCAACACCATCCGCTCCATTAAGCGAAACAGTAGGTCTTTTCTACGGCGGTGGATTTAAACAGTTAGGAATCCAGTGTCTTGGTGTTGTAACAGTGGCAGCTTGGGCAGCTGTTTGTATCACAATCACATTTATTGTAATTAAAAAGACAGTAGGACTTAGAGTAACAGAAGAAGAAGAAATCGTAGGTCTTGATTCTTGCGAACATGGTCTTGCATCTGCATACTCAGGATTCTCTATTATGGATATTTCTAACACAATGACAATGGATATCAACGAGAACACAGACCTTGGAACAACAGATTACGAAAAAGCTTCTGATGTTCAGAAAGATGCAGCAGTCAAAGTATCACAGATGCCAATTACAACAGGTATCTACAAAGTTGTTATTATTTCAAGATTAACAAAATACGACCACTTAAAGAAAGCAATGAACGAACTTGGTGTAACAGGTATGACAGTAACTCAGGTTATGGGTTGTGGTGTTCAGAAGGGCGCTGGCGAGAAATATCGTGGTGTTGAAATGGATGCAACCCTGTTACCAAAAGTAAAAGTTGAAGTAATTGTAAGCAAGATTCCAGTAGAAAAAGTAATTGAAGCAGCGAAAAAAGCACTTTATACAGGTCATATCGGAGATGGTAAGATTTTCGTATACGAAGTTGCAAATGTTGTAAAAGTTCGTACTGGTGAAGAAGGCGTTGCTGCATTGCAGGACGTTGAATAAACAGCACTAATCTAAAACGATTAGATTAGTGAATCTAATCCCCTTAGTTAGTATATACATCAACAGCAAAAGCCCAAGGTGAAAGCCTTGGGCTTTTGCTGTCGGATGAAAAGTGTACATTTTGCATAGAAATAGGTGGTACTTTTTGGCTATACTTTTCCAAGAAATAAAGTTATAATAAAAGTAATCATGGAGGGTATGCCTATGGAAAGAAGTCTTTTGTTTATCAGCAAACATCCCGGAATTATCGAAGAATTTACAAGAGAAATGGCAGGTCAGGAGATTCAGATTGATGTCGCAAACAATGGTATTGACGCTGCGATTCTGCTTAGAAAGAAGGAATATCAGATTGTAGTGACCGGATTGACGATGGATGGCTTTAATGGGGAGCAGATTATTACCTACGTGAACAGGGCGCACCCGGATACGGTATGCATCATTTATACAACGACGATTAGTCCGGCGCAGCTTCATTTTTTTGTAAATGAGAGAAATGTATTTCGTGTATTTTTACGTCCGGTCAATTTCAGAAAAGAGTTTTTTGAAGCGTTAAATGATGCCTTTGAGTATAACGACATCAAGAAGAAGGACAGAGAAGATGAGGCAGAGCGTAGGAAACGCCTGCTCAAAAATAAAAATGCCATTCATGAGATGGAAGGCTTTTTAGTTAGTCAGATGGAGGGCTGGAAGGGCTTGGAGGCTTTTGGCAAGGCGGTGGTTAATTATACGGCAGAAGAGTATTTAACGGCTATGGAGGAATCGCGCAAAAAGAAACTGAAACAGTTAGAGTTTGATATGGTCAAAAATGCCTGCTGTGAGACAGAGGAACAGAAAATCGTTCAGTTGGCAAGACAGGCAGCAAAAATTATGGAACATGTTTAAAAAGCATGAAAAAGCCTATGATTTTAAGATTTCTTAAAATCATAGGCTTTTTTGAAAGAATAAACACAAATTATGGTTGTACTGCTGCATCTTCCGGAGTGGTATCAGTTCCAGCATCCAGTGTAGTTGTACTAGTGTCAGGCGTTGTCGTATTGACACCAGGAACAGTTGGGAAGCTGTTTGTACCTGTGAAAGAAGAGTTAGATTCGTTATGAACCGTACAGGTCTGTGACAGTCTGTCTTCTGTCAGTAAGTAAGGAGCATCCTCTGTCGTAGGCGAACCGCCGATAACATAAACACCACTGATAAGTGATGCTGCAGGACAATAGCTGCCTGCTAACATATTTGAACCAGTACAGATATTTGCAACAATATGATGGTCACAGTATTCGGTTGGTTCTGTACCAGCTGCAAAATATTCTGTTCGTACACATCCACGTGGGTCGGCATCACATGCACCAGCAATTACAAGCTTTCCTGATTCGGAGCAAACCTGCGCGGTAACAATGCCGCTTGGCTGTGTAAAGTTTTTGTATTCTAAATTCTCGTGAATACGTGACATAACCGCTTTCCAGATTTTCTTTGGATAAGTAGTACGTGTATTATTCTGTTTCGTATTATCATCATAACCGCCCCAGACAACGCAGGTATAATAAGGTGTGTAACCGGCAAACAGACAGTCTCTGTTACCTGTGGTAGTACCTGATTTTCCAGCCTGTGCCATAGTATTTCCAAAGTAAGCAGCAGTACCGGTTCCGGCTGTCATAACATCTTCCATAGCATCTGTTAAAAGCCATGCAGTTGTTTCTTTTAATACGGTATGTGATTCGGAAGTTGTGTTATCTAATAATACATTTCCGTCATGGTCTAAAATCTTTGTATAGAATTTTGGTTTGTTGTAAGTACCGCTGTTAGCAATTGTTGCGTAAGCAGCAGTTAATTCAAGGTTTGTAACACCATCAGTAGCACCACCAAGACAAAGTGACTGGTTCTGTGCTTCATCAGATTTAATGGTACTGATACCGAAATCGCAAATATAGTCATATCCGAGGGTTGGACCCATTTCGGTATATGTTTTTACTGTTACAATATTAATTGAAGAAATAATTGCTTCACGTAATGTGGTAAATCCGCGGTAACGTGAGTCGTAATTGTTGACAGCTGTTGCATTTTCACCAGAATAGGTAAATGGTGCATCGTCCTGAACGTCTGCCAAAGTAAATCCGCCAGCATCTAAAGCAGCTGCATAGCAGGCAATAATTTTAAAAGTAGAACCCGGCTGTCTTGGAGTATTTGTCGCACGATTTAATGTTTTACTTGCACTCTTCTCGCCGCGGCCGCCGACGATGGCTTTGACTTCACCAGTGTACTGGTCGATAACAGTTAAAGCAACCTGTGGCTGTAAGGTAAAGGAAAGTGTCTCGCTTCCTTCTACGATAGTGTCACCTTCTACCATAATATCGGCTTTGTACTGCTCAATGGCAGCTTCTGCTTCTTCTTCGGAAGCAAAGTTGATAGAGTAGTTCTTGTTTGAACTCTGATAATAAGAAAGCATGGTTGTCTGACTATAGTTTTTAATTGTTCCGTCCGCAGACTGGATAGACACGCGGTAAGAAAAAGAAACAAGTGGGTCAAAACCATAATTGTCAAGATTGTTTACTTCCTCGTCACAGATTCTCTGGAGTTCGGCATCCTGAGTAGAGTAAATGGTAAGTCCACCCTGATAAAGTGCTTTATAAGCCTGAGATTCCGAATATCCTTTCTGTTCAATTAAGTCGTCAATTACCTGGTCAGTTAATTCGTCAACGAAATAAGAGTTGACATTTTCATCGGCTGTTTCAATATTAACCAGCTGAATTCGTTCGTAAACATTATCGGCTAAGGCTTCGTCGTACTCTGCCTGAGTGATATATCCCTGCTCTAACATATAACCCAATACGATTTCACGTTTTTCGGCATTGGCATCTGGATGTGAGATAGGATTGTATTTGGAAGGGTTCTGTGTAATACCGGCAAGAACAGCACATTCAGACAGTGTTAATTCGGAAACATCCTTGCCGAAGTAACGTTCTGAGGCAACGCTTACACCTAAGGTATTCTGTCCAAGGTTAATGGCATTTAAGTAATTTTCTAAAATCCATTCCTTGCTGTAAACCTTTTCTAACTGAACAGCCAGATACTGCTCCTGAATTTTTCGCTGGAGCTTATCAATAAAAGAAGATTCGCTTGCCCATTCTTCTGCTAAAACGGTATTTTTTAATAGCTGCTGGGTAATGGTACTTGCTCCCTGACTAATGTCTTTGCCACTCATCAGGTTTGATACTCCGGCAAAACCGGCTCGTAAGATAGCTTTTAAGTCGATACCGTTGTGCTCATAGAAACGGGAATCTTCAATGGCTACGACTGCGTGCTGTAAATCCTCTGGAATTTCATCGAGTGTCACATAGCGTCGATGTGAACCACTGGCAACTAAGGTTGCTGTTTCATTGCCGTCACTGTCAAGTACGGTGGTAAGATAACCGGTTGGTGTAGCATCAATTTCAGCTACGGATGGAGCGGAATCAATAACGCCCTTAAACACACCAAATGCGGTGCATCCGCCGACAATCACAAATGCAAAAAAGCAGATGAGCAATGCCTTGCAAAAGATTACATGAAATTTTTTTCTTATCATTATGCCTTTGGAAGTCAGTTCTTCTTCGCGCTTCCTTGAACTTTTCTTTCCATAATTCATAGACAGGCCTCCTTTTTAAAGTCAAAATTACCATTTATGTATTATAACAAATAAATACCATAGAATAAAGAAAAAGTTAAAATGTGTGGATTTATGCTGATATGTTGATTTTTCCCTAGGATTCATGATACTATTCTAAATATTGGAAAAAGAAGGGCAGTAATCGTATGAAAACAGTGTATACCGGTGGAGAAGGCGAAATTGTAGAAAAGAAATCAAGATTTATAGCAACGGTGCGTCCGGTAACTTCTGAGGAAGAAGCGACAGCATTTATTAATGAAATGAAAAAGAAGTACTGGGATGCAAAGCATAACTGTTCTGCTTTTGTGATTGGAGATAATCAGGAGATTACTCGCTGTTCCGATGATGGAGAACCAGCACAGACAGCAGGCCGTCCAATGCTGGATGTACTATTAAAAGAAGAAATACATAACACAGTGGTTGTAGTAACACGTTATTTTGGCGGTACACTGCTTGGCACTGGCGGATTGGTGCGGGCATATCAGAAAGCAACGCAGGAAGGACTTGCTGCGAGCGTGATAATTGACAAGCAGTTAGGAAGAAAATTAACGGTTGGAACAGATTATAACGGTCTTGGTAAAATACAGTATCTTGCAGCAAAGGAAGAACTTACCACATTAGATACGATTTATACAGATAAAGTTGAAATGATTTTTATGGTTCCGCTGGAAAAACAGGCTTCTTTTGAAAAAGAAATCACAGAAGCAACCAGCGGAAATGCTGATATTTCCTGGGGTGACGAGGTTTTATACGCAATGGTTGAAAAAAACTTGAAAATTTTTGAAAAAAACGCTTGACTTTTTTCTTTACCCCATATATAATAGCTATTGTTGACGGCGCAACAAGTTAGACAAGCGCAAGAAACTTATAGGGCTATCGCCAAACGGTAAGGCAACGGACTCTGACTCCGTCATTTCAAGGTTCGAATCCTTGTAGCCCTGCTATTACAGCACCACGAAAGTGGTGCTATTTTTAATTCATAAGAATTTATACAAATTCTTATGAATTAAAAAGCCCTCCGGGCGGGAGGCACACTCGCGCGAAGAGGTAGTATGTCGCAAGCGACCGCGCTCGGCGCGGGAATGTGCCAAGGCACATTCTTTATCATAGGAATATAACAGAGGTTTTCAGATGTATAGTTTTAACAGCAGGGTTCGTTATAGTGAAGTAAATAGTGAACAGGAATTGACATTGTCAGCATTGCTGGATTATTTGCAGGATTGCTGTACGTTTCAGTCTGAGGAATTGAATGTCGGTGTAGATTATTTGAAAGAGCATAAGCAGGCGTGGGTGCTTTCTTCCTGGGAAGTGATTGTCACACGTTATCCGAAGCTGACAGAGAAAATCATTATTAATACCTGGCCATATGATTTTAAGAATTTCTATGGATACCGTAATTTTACGATTACGGATGAACAGGGCGAGATTCTTGCGGCAGCTAATTCTGTCTGGGTGTTTATGGATATTGAGAAGATGCGTCCAATGAAAATTACCCAGCATTTTATCGATGTTTATCAGGATGAGATGAATGCGATGTTAGAATATGCATGGTCAGAGCGTAAAATTAAGCTTGCAGGTGAGGCAGAGCGAAAAGAGCCAGTGGTTGTGCAGAAGTATCATATTGACACAAACCACCATATGAATAACAGCAAATATGTGCTGACAGCAGAAAATTATCTGCCAGAGCAGTTTGAGATTGCAAGTGTTCGTGTGGAATATAAGAAAGCAGCAGTTCTTGGTGACATTCTTTACCCGGAGATTATTACAGAAGAGAATCATATCATTGTGTCACTGACTGATGAAGCTGGAACACCATATGCAGTTGTTTCGTTTATGGGAAAATAGAGTAAGAATCCGGATTGATGGAAAGGCATGGTTAATAACGTGTTAAAATTAGGTGAATATCAGAAATTAACAGTGATAAAAAGAGTGGAATTTGGAGTATATCTTGCAGAAGATGCAGGCAGCGAGCAGCGCGTGCTTCTTCCTTTTAAGCAAGTTCCGGAAGGTGTGAAAATTGGCGACGAATTAGAGGTATTTTTATATAAGGATTCAAAAGACCGTCTGATTGCCACCACCAATGAACCGAAAATCACACTCGGCGGTCTGGCAGTGCTTCGTGTATTAGAGATTGGAAAAATTGGAGCATTTTTGGACTGGGGCTTGGAAAAGGATTTATTCCTTCCTTTTAAACAGATGACAAAAAAAGTTGAGCCTGAGGATGAGGTTTTAGTTACTTTATATATTGACAAAAGCAGCCGTCTTTGTGCGAGCATGAAAAAGCTTTACGACCTTTTATCCAAGGATGCACCATATCAGGCAGGTGACGTGGTAGAGGGAAGAGTCTATGAATTTAGCGACAACTTTGGAACTTTTATTGCAGTAGATGACAAATATTCTGCAATGATTCCAAGATTCGAGGATTGCAGTAATTTAAGAATCGGCGATGTGATTGAAGCAAAGGTAACAAAAGTCAAAGAGGATGGAAAGCTTGATTTGACACTTCGCGAAAAAGCATATTTACAGATGGATGCAGATGCTGAAAAAGTAATGCAGGTCATTGAAGAGTTTGCAGGCGTTCTTCCTTTTACAGATAAAGCATCACCGGAAGTAATTAAAAGAGAAACCGGATTAAGTAAAAATGCATTTAAGCGTGCAGTAGGAAGATTATATAAAGAGCACAGAGTAGAAATTACCGAACGTGCAATTCGCAAATTATAAAGCTTCACAAAAAGAAGATTTCGTATTATTCTTATAGATAGTGAAATTAAGAAGCAAAAAATAAAAGGAGACAATGATATGAAAACAGTAATCAGCACACCAAAAGCACCAGCAGCAATCGGCCCATATTCACAGGCAATCGAAGTAAATGGAATGGTATATACATCAGGTATTATTCCGGTTGTTCCAGAGACAGGAGAAATTCCAGAAGGTTCTGTGGCACAGGCAAAACAGGCTTTAACAAATCTTTCTAATTTATTAGAAGCTGCAGGAACAAATATGGATAAGGTAGTAAAAACAACCGTATTTATCAAAGAAATGAATGATTTTGCTGCAATCAATGAAGTTTACAAAACATTCTTTACTTCTGATTTCCCAGCAAGAAGCTGTGTAGAAGTAGCTCGTCTTCCAAAAGACGTTATGCTTGAGATTGAAGCAATCGCAATTAAATAAGAAAAACATGAAAAAGCCAGCGGCTAAGAAAAATTAGCGCTGGCTTTTGTTTTAAATGTAGGTATCAATATTATTGCCGAGATGCGGCGTAACGGAATGCTCCATTGCCTGAATCATCTGGGTATTTAGAGTCTCATTTAATTCCATTGTCTGCTCTAACATAGCAACACCCACGTATTCCTGGAGAGATACCGGGCTGACAGAAGAACCGATACCATAAGAAGATACAACACCTGATGCAAAACTTACACCTGCAATATCCATAATCATCCCACCTTTCTATTTCTAATTTAATTGTGGCATAAAAGTACTAGTAAATCAAATTAGAAATAGTAATAAATGGAAACAATTAATAAAGAAGAGAAAAAATGTGCCTGCCATGTTAAAATAGATACATGGTCTGCAAAATGGAGGAATAAAAATGTATGATGTAATTATTATCGGCAGTGGCCCGGCGGGACTTACTGCAGCAATTTACGGACAGAGAGCAAAACTGGATGTGTTGGTAATCGAAAAACAGCCAATGAGCGGCGGTCAGGTGCTGAATACTTATGATGTGGACAATTATCCGGCGCTTCCCGGAATTGGTGGATTTGAGCTGGGAATGAAATTCCGGGAGCACGCAGATAAGTTGGGCGCAGCAATTGTGACGGAAGAGATTGTGGAATTGCAGCTTGATGCAAATCCGAAAAAGGTTGTTACCAATAAAAACGAATATGAGGCAAAAACCATTATTCTTGCAACTGGTGCAAATCATCGTAAATTAAATGTGCCGGGGGAAGAGGCGTTAAAAGGAATGGGCATATCCTATTGTGCAACCTGTGATGGTGCATTTTTTAAGACAAAGGATGTGGCTGTTGTAGGTGGTGGAGATGTGGCGCTTGAGGATGCCCTGTTTTTGGCAAGAGGATGCCGTAAAGTCTATTTAATCCACCGCAGGGACGAACTGCGCGGTGCAAAGATTTTACAGCAGCGCGTGAAAGAGACGGAAAATATCGAGATAATTTGGGATACTGTCGTAGAAAAAATCAATGGAACAGACCTGGTCGAAAGTATTTCTATTTATAATAAGAAGAAAGAAAAAAGAGAGGATTTGGCGGTAAGCGGCGTATTTATTGCCGTCGGAACAGAGCCTGTCACAGAACTGTTTCAAGAGAAAGTTGCAATGTCAGAAAATGGCTATGTTTTAGCCGGAGAGGATTGTAAAACAAGCTGTGCAGGCGTGTTTGCGGCGGGTGATATCCGTCAGAAACAGCTGCGCCAGATTGTGACAGCAGCTGCGGATGGAGCGAATGCAATCACCTCTGTGGAACACTATTTATATGAAGAAAGTGGAAAAACTATAGAAAGTGCCTAAATACGGTGTAAAACTTTTGTAAAATGTGCTGGTGGATTCTGGTTGACATCGAATAGTACCTTTGTTATAATAATATTCGTGTAATAAATGTAACAAATTTGTAACAAATGTGTCTTGGAGGCATTTAGATGAAAAATAGAGTATTAAGAATTGCAGCCGGTGTTTTAGCAGGCGTGTTATTTGTAGGCAGTTCCGAAACAACAGCATATGGAGCAGCAATGAACATTGGACTTGATGCGGTAGCCGCAGCAGTAGAAGAGGAAGAGTCTTCTGTACAGGTATCCGATGTACCATTAGCAGGAATTTCATTAGCATTTTCCCAGACGCTTGGTGAAAAGAGCGAAGAAGCAGTTCGAAAAGCAGCAGAAGAAGCAGAACAGATTACTGAGAATGAAACACCTGTTGTAGAATCTGAATATGCTGATATTGCAATTGCTCAGGTTGACAATTATGTTAATGTTAGAGCAGAAGCAAGCACAGAATCCGAAGTATTAGGTAAACTTTACAATAATTCAGCAGCTACTATCTTAGAGACAACAGATAATGGCTGGTATAAAATTACATCAGGAAGCGTAACAGGTTATGTAAAATGTGAATATGTGGTAGCTGGTGATGAAGAATTAGCCAAAAGAGTCAGCACCAGATATGCAACTGTTACAACAACAACATTATATGTAAGAACTGAGCCATCTACAGATGCTAAGATTCTTACCATGTTACCGGAAGGTGATGACTTTGTTGTTATCGACGAAAGCATGATTGATACAGGCTGGGTACTGGTAACAACTGTTGAAGGCGATGGATATATCAGCACAGATTATGTTGATTTGTGGACAGATTTCGTAACAGCTGAGTCAAAAGAAGAAGAAGAAGCTCGTCTTGCAAAAGAAGAGGAAGAACGTAGAAAAGCAGCAGAAGCAGCTGCCGCAGCAACAAAGAAATCTTCAAGTTCTTCAAGCTCCTCAAGCAGTTCCGACAGCAGCTCAAGCTATTCAGCACCAAGCGGTTCGAATGGTCAGGCAGTTGTAAATTATGCATGCCAGTTCGTTGGTAACCCATATGTATATGGTGGAACAAGTTTAACAAACGGAGCAGACTGTTCCGGATTCGTAATGTCGGTATATGCAGCATTTGGAATCAGCCTTCCACATTCTTCAAGCGGAATGAGAAGTGTTGGATACGAAGTAAGCACATCTGAGATGCAGCCAGGTGATATCATCTGCTACAGTGGTCACGTTGCAATTTATGTAGGAAATGATACAATCGTACATGCAAGTACACCATCTACTGGTATTAAATACACATCACCAGCAGCATATAAGAGCATCATTTGTGTAAGACGTATTTTCTAAAAAAGATAAAATAAGTTTATGAAGCAGGTCACAGATAAGTGACCTGCTTTTTTGCTTTATAGGAAAGACCTTGTCACGCTAATGCGTGAAAGTTCTTCCTATAAAGCAAAAACGCTCCGCGAGGATGCGCATAACGCGCAAGTAGAAGATGTCACTGCGTGACTGCGCGTTAGCGCGAGAATCTCGCAAGCGAGATTCTATGTTCTGTGATAGGAAAGTGCTCGTACGTGGTGTACATCAGGTGAAAAAATGGTCTTATTATAGTCTGTACTGCTTGTATACAAGAACTTCAAAAATACAAAATGGGAAAAAGGATACTTGGATTATGCATGGCAGGATTTCTTGCGGCAGGAGCATTGATACAGCCGTTGGAAATGACACAGGCATACGCAGCTGAATATGTATTGGAACATACAGAAGTTACTGAAGCAGAAGATAGTGAAACAGAAGATGCTGGGAATATAGAAGATAAAGAAGAAACAGAAGATACTGAGAATATAGAAGATAAAGAAGAAACAGAAGATATAAAAGATATAGAAAAACAAGAGATAATCGAAAACTCGAATGAAGATTCGCAGGAGACAAAAAGTACAGAAACGTTAGAAGTGATAGAAGCAACAGAGGATACAGCAGGCACAGAACTTGAAGAAACTTCGAACGATAAATTGATTCCCCAAAAAGATTTAACCGATGATGTTATGAGTGAAGAAGTAATTGGTGTGGGTGATATTGTATATCAGGGAGTGGATGGGGCACTCACCTGGAAGATTGATACATATGGACAGTTGTTTGTGACGGGTGCTGGAGATTATGCGAGCAAATACTATGTCGTGTTCGGGGAAAAAGGAATTTATGTTCCGGCATGGACACAATATGCGAAATATATCAAAACAGCTTATATTAATGTTACAAATATTACAAATACGGCAGGATTTTTCTATAATTGCAGCAATATGACATCTATTACATGGTTACAGTTTGATACTTCAAAAGTAACGGATATGTGTTACATGTTCTATAAATGCCAGTCGCTGACAACACTGGATTTAAAATCATTTAATACATCAAATGTAACAGATATGCGAGGCATGTTTAAGGGATGTAAAAGTCTGACAAAATTAGATTTGAGTGCATTTAATACTTCAAAAGTAAATAATATGAGGTACATGTTTCAAGAATGCGAAGTAATGAAAAGTATTGTGCTGAGCAGTTTTGATACTTCATCTGTAACAGATATGACGGCAATGTTTTATTACTGCAAAAACTTGACAAGGCTGGATTTAAGCAAGTTTGACACCTCAAATGTCACCTGTATGTCAAGCATGTTTTATTGGTGTAGAAAACTTGCTAAGCTTGATATCAGCAGCTTTCAAACTTCAAAAGTAACATATATGAATCATATGTTTGAGGCATGTACCAGTTTAACACAGTTAGATGTCAGCGGTTTTGATACTTCTAATGTTATTAGCATGGAGGGAATGTTTACAGCATGTGAAAGCCTGACACAATTAGATTTGAGCAATTTTAATACCTCAAATGTAACAGATATATCATTCATGTTTTCAAGTTGTGCGAAATTAGCAAAACTTGATTTGCGCATGTGCGATTTGAGTAATGTAACAGATACAGAGTTTGTTTGTTATGGGATGAGTGCATTGTCTGAAATACACCTGCCAGCAACATTGACAAATCTGGGAAAGTGGTCATTTCGTGGCTGCACCAAGCTGAAAACGTTATATATACCAGAAAGTGTAACCACTTTTGGAGAGCTATGGATAGAAAACAACACAAAAATTACATGTATACAAGGTTTTGCGGCTGAGACATGGGCAAAGGAAAATTCACATGCTTATACCTTACTTGACCATACCCATACTTATGAGGAACATGCATTAGAAAGCAGAACTTGTACCCAAGGTGGTATGGTGCGTTATGAATGCACGCATAGTGGCTGTGAAGAATATTATGTGAAGAAAATGCCGGCACTTGGGCATACAGTTGTCACAGATAAAGCAGTAGAGCCAACCTGTACACAGACAGGATTAACGGAAGGCAGTCATTGTTCTGTTTGCGGAGAGGTTCTTGCAGCACAGAAAACAATTGACAAAAAAGCACACAATTATAAAACAACCACCAGTAAGGCGAAGATTGGAAAAGATGGAAGCATCAAGACCTGTTGTACCTCCTGCGGACAGCAGAAAGGGAACACAGAAGTTATTTATGCAATCGATTCCGTAAAGCTTTCAACAACAAATTATACTTATAATGGAAAAGAACGCAAACCATCTGTAACCGTAAAGGATACAAAGGGGAAAAAATTAAAGAAGAATACGGATTATACGGTAAGTTATAGCAAAGACTGCAAGAATCCGGGAAAATATACTGTAACAATTAAATTTAAAGGGAATTATACCGGAACAAAGAAAATAACTTACACCATCAAACCGAAATCTGTGTCCATTTCCAAAATAACTGCAAAATCGAAAGGTTATACAGTAACATGGAAAAAAGGAACTAAGATTACGGGATATGAAATCCAGTATTCGACAAGTAGTAAATTTTCAGATGAGAAGACTGTGACAAAGACAATTTCAAGCAGTAAGACAACTTCCAAAACAATTTCCAAGCTGAAAGCAAAGAAAAAGTATTATGTGAGAGTTCGTACTTACAAGACCGTAAAAGTAAATGGTAAATCCGTTAAGATTTATTCAGGCTGGTCTGATGTGAAGAAAATTACTACCAAAAAATAAAAAAGGTAAAGGATGAGTTTATGAAAACAGAAAAAAGAAAGATATTTGCAAGAATTATTTCATTGCTGCTGGCACTTATGTTAATGATTCCTGCAAATATGGACGTACAGGCTGCAAAAGGCTCTGTAAAGTCAGTAACAGTAACCAATCTGCCAGCAAAGACATTAACCTTAAAAAAGGGTAAAACATTCCAGTTAGAGACAACAGTTAAAAAGACTGGCGATGTTTCAAAAGCAGTAACCTATAAGTCCAGCAATACCAAAGTTGCGACGGTAGACAGCAAAGGTAAAATTACAGCAAAGAAAAAAGGTACTGCAAAAATTACAATTACTTCCAAAGCAAACAGCAAAAAGAAAGTAACCATTACAGTTACGGTTGGTACACCTGTAACAAAAGTGAAATTGAACAAAACCAAAGCAACCTTAAATGTAGGAAAAACACTTACATTAAAAACAACCTTAAGTCCTTCAAAACCAAGTAATAAAAAAGTTGTATGGTCAAGTTCTGATAAAAAGATTGCAACTGTAAACAGTAAGGGTAAAGTAACTGCTGTAAAAGCAGGTAAAGTAAAAATTACCGCAACTGCAGCTGACGGTTCAGGAAAGAAAGCAACTTGTACCATCACAGTTACAAATAATGTCACAAAAGTAAGTTTGAATAAAACCAAAAAAGAAATTCTTGTTTGATGTGACCCCAAAAAGTTAGACTTTTTAGGCGTAGCAGTTTTAATAACTGCTACGCTATTTTTATGCAGCCAAGGTAGAGAGTCTGTATTCAATAGGACTCGAGTCTGTGAAAGTTTTTCTGTAAATAGAGATTTATAAGGTCTTCTATGATAAAATTCAAAATCATAGGAGGCCTTTTATTATGGCAAGAGAAAAGAAACCAGTACACAAAGTACAAATGACCGAAGGTAAACGTAACATT
>JBGVHB010000077.1:0-17228 GCA_045121975.1 Roseburia sp. | reverse complement strand
AGGAAAGACCTTGTCACGCTAATGCGTGAAAGTTCTTCCTATAAAGCAAAAACGCTCCGCGAGGATGCGCATAACGCGCAAGTAGAAGATGTCACTGCGTGACTGCGCGTTAGCGCGAGAATCTCGCAAGCGAGATTCTTTGTCCTTTTATAGGAATTTGTGTAAATTCGAATTAAAATAAGAATTTGAAAAAGACAAAGATAGATTAAAAAATGTATGCTATACAAAATGCACAAAAAGAAAAAAAGATGTAGAAAAAAATAAATAAAGTGTTTGTGAATATCAAAAAGTTATCCACAATGAAAATGCCCAAAAATTCGAAAAAATCGAGTTATGCACCGAGTTATTCACATTATCCACATTTTTTTCTGCAAAAAATAAGTGAAAAAGTCGTAAAAAAACGAATATATGTTTTGTACATAAATCATAAAGTTGATGAAAAAATCAAAAAAATTGAAATAGGGGTTGCAATTTTCATAGTAAAAAAAATCAAGTCAAAATAGAAAAATGTCAGAAAAAAGCAGACAACAAATAGAATTGTTTGCAAAAACGGAATATCTTGAAAATTCAAAGGAGTTTTGCTATACTACTGCATATATTTTTTGAAGTGGAAGAAGATGGCCAGGGAGCACTATGATTAAAAAGATAGATATTCTTGGAGTTCAATTAGATAACTACACCGTACGCGAAGCGATTATGAAGGTGGAAGGATATTTGAATAACAATATCCTCAATATTATCGAAAGTATCAATTCTCAGATGCTGATTGATTTAGAGACAGATGACATCACCAAAGATGTGATTCATTCGTTAGACCTTGCTGTAATAGGAGATAAAGAAATTATCCGGGCAGCAGGGATTGGAACAATGCAGCGGATTCGTGAAACTGAAGAGAATGATTTCTATTTTGAATTTTTCAAGAGAGTGGAACGAAATAAAAAAACAGTTTTTCTGCTTGGTGAAAGAACAGAAAGACTTCATGAAATACGGGAAGAATTAGAATGTGAATTTCCGAAGCTTGCGATTGTGGGAGAATATGCAATCGAAAACTGCGTCGGCAATTTAGAGGGTGTCATCAATGATATGAATGGATTGACACCGGATGTAATACTTTCTGTTTTACCGAATCCATTACAGGAGCATTTTCTATGGGAGCATAGAGATAAGATGAATGCGAATATCTGGTACGGAATTGGTAATTCGTCCATACATAAGAGAAAACACAAGATTGCTGCTTTTTTTGAAAGCATGATTCATCGTGGAAAGTTAAAAAATAGTATGAATAAGTATCGTGTGAAAAACGAGGAAGAGTAGTAGCAATGCAAAGAATTTATAATAAACGGTCTGCCGTATGGGATTATATTTTTATTTTTGTTGGAACAGGATTATTAGGAGTTGCAATCCAGTGTCTTTATGACCCGATTAGTCTTGTAACAGGAGGATTTACCGGTCTTTCCATTATCGTAAAAGAAGTGACTGGCAATTTTATTGAGGGCGGTATTCCACTGTGGTTTACAAATATTATTTTGAATATTCCATTTTTTCTTCTTGCCTTAAAGGTAAAAGGTGTGAAATTTATTTTCCGAACCTTTGTAGGAACGATGATGCTGTCTGCGTGGCTTTATGTGATTCCGGTCATTGACTTGACACAGGGGGATTACATTCTGGCTTCGGTATTTGGTGGTGTGATTGCAGGTGCAGGTATGGGACTTGTACTGCTTGCCAAAGCGACAACTGGTGGAACTGACATGGTTGCAACCTTGATTCAGCACAAATTAAAGCATTATTCCGTTGTTCAGATTATGCAGATTTTAGACGGATTAATCGTATTAGCTGGTCTTTACGTGTTTGGAATTAAAGCAGGCATGTATGCGATTGTGGCAATTTTTATCACTTCGAAAGTGTCCGATGCATTGATGGAAGGATTTAAATTCTCAAAAGCCGCTTTTATTATTTCTGATAAACATGAGCTTGTTGCCAAAAAGATTTTAGTGGATTTAGACCGCGGCGTGACAGGTCTGTATGCCAAGGGAATGTATTCCGGGGAAGAAAAATGCATGTTGTACTGTGTTGTTTCCCAGAAAGAAATCGTAGAAGTAAAAGAAATGGTTGCAATGGTTGACCCGGATGCCTTTGTTATTGTGTCTGATGCAAGGGAAGTTTTGGGCGAAGGATTTTTAGAATATCAGAAAAAATAGACAAAAAAATCCAAAAACTAGTATTTGTGTACTATGTATAAACATAAATGAGCGAATATAAACGAAAAAAAGTGAGGAAATGCATAAAAAAATGTGCGTTTCCTCTTTCTTTTTTTGCAATTTTGCATTAAAATAAGGATTAGGTATTTTTGTTTTTGGATTTAAGGGCACTTTTTTTTGTGAAAGTTGCCCATGACCAGAGTGGGGTGTTTATCCGGAGAGGGATACCGGGTAAGACAGAACAGAGATAGAAGGAGCGTAGCATATGATTTCAAATCAGATACTTCAGAACACCATTGATGGGTTGAAGGGGATAACAAGAATTGATTTATGTATTATAGACGTAGAGGGAAAGGTGCTTGCAGCAACATTTCCGGATGCGGACAAATACGTTGAGCCGGCGCAGGCTTTTGTAGGCTCACCAGCAGATAGTCAGGTTGTAAATGGCTGTCAGTTTTTCAAAGTGTTCGACGAGCACCAGTTAGAGTACATCCTTCTTGCGAATGGTGACAGTGATGATGTATACATGGTGGGAAAAATTGCTAGTTTCCAAATACAGAATCTTTTGGTAGCATATAAAGAGCGTTTTGATAAAGACAACTTTATTAAAAACCTGCTGCTTGACAATCTGTTGTTAGTAGATATTTATAATCGTGCAAAAAAACTTCATATTGATACTGAGGTACGCAGATGTGTATTTATCGTTGAGACAAACCGCGATAAAGAGGGCAATGAGTTAGAGCGTATCCGCGGAATTTTTGGAGGCAAATCCAAGGACTTCGTTACTGCAGTAGATGAGAAGAACATCATCGTTGTAAAAGAAGTTGCAGAGAACGAAAACTATGACGATTTGAACAAAACAGCAGAGGTTATTGTAAACCTCTTCCGTTCTGATGCAGATAATGATGTGCATGTTGCATATGGAACGATTGTAAATGAGATTAAAGAAGTGTCACGTTCTTATAAAGAAGCAAGAATGGCATTGGATGTAGGAAAGATTTTCTTTGAAGAGAAGGATGTAATTGCATACTCTACTTTAGGTATCGGACGTTTAATTTACCAGCTTCCAATTCCACTTTGTAAGATGTTCATCAAGGAAATCTTTGATGGCAAATCACCGGATGACTTTGACGAAGAGACACTTACTACAATTAACAAATTCTTTGAGAACAGCCTGAACGTATCAGAAACATCCAGACAACTGTACATTCACAGAAATACATTAGTATATCGTCTGGACAAACTGCAGAAGTTTACAGGTCTGGATTTGCGCGTATTTGAAGATGCAATTACATTTAAGATTGCATTGATGGTAGTAAAATACATGAAGTACATGGAATCATTGGATTATTAATATATCGCAGACAAAAGAAGTCTTCTGCGATGTACCAGAGTTTTTAGGAGGAAGCAATGATTAAGCTGGAACACGTCAGTAAGTCATATTCAGCAGGAATCCCTGCGTTGAATGATGTGAGTCTCACGATTGAAGAAGGAGAATTTGTATTCATTGTTGGTGACAGCGGTTCAGGAAAATCTACATTAATTAAGCTTTTACTGAAAGAGCTTGAACCAACAGAGGGTACAATTACAATTAACGGTAGAAAAATTAATAAGATTAGAAGACGACAAATCCCGAAATTCCGCCGAAATATCGGCGTTGTATTTCAGGATTTCCGCTTGTTAAAGGACAGAAATATTTACGATAACGTTGCCTTTGCACAGAAGGTCATTGGAGAGTCTAACCGCACGATTAAGAAGAATGTGCCGACCATGCTTTCTATGGTAGGTCTTGCAGCAAAGTATCGTTCTTATCCAAAGCAGTTATCCGGTGGAGAGCAGCAGCGTGTTGCGATTGCAAGAGCGTTGATTAATCAGCCGAAAATTCTTTTGGCGGATGAGCCGACAGGTAATCTGGATAATAACAATGCATGGGATATTATGAATCTGCTTGAAGAGATTAACAGCAAGGGAACAACTGTCGTGGTTGTAACACACAACCTTGAGATTGTCAAAGCAATGAATAAGCGTGTAATCACTATGAAGAAAGGCGTTGTGGTAGATGACAGCGAGGGTGGTTATGGCGATGAGGATTAGTACATTTTTTTATGCGATTAAGCAGGGCTTAAGAAATATATGGAAGAACAAGATGTTTTCACTTGCTTCCATTGCAACAATGACAGCATGTATTTTCCTTTTTGGATTATTTTTCACAATCGTAACAAACTTTCAGTCTATGGTAAAAGATGCAGAAGAAGGTGTTGCGGTTACGGTATTTTTTGAAGAAGGAATTTCAGAAGAGAAGATTAAAGAAATCGGCGAAATGATTCATAAGAGAGCTGAGGTTTCAAGATATGAGTATACCTCAGCGGAAGATGCGTGGGAAAGCTTTAAAGAAATTTATTTCGAAGGTAATGAGAAAGCAGCAGAGAGTTTCGCTGGGGACAACCCTTTAGCAAATTCTGCAAGTTATTCGATTTATATGAATGACATTTCCATGCAGGATACATTAGTGTCTTATCTGGAAACAGCAGATGGAATTCGTGAAGTAAACCAGTCAGAAATGGTGGCAAATACATTGACGGATTTTAACAAGCTGATTGGATATATTTCTGCGGGAATTATTTTAATTCTTCTTGGTGTAGCAGTCTTTTTGATTAGTAATACTATTACCGTAGGTATTTCTGTAAGAAAAGAAGAAATCAGTATTATGAAACTGATTGGTGCGACAGACTTTTTGGTACGTGCACCATTCGTGGTAGAAGGAATTGTGATTGGATTGATTGGAGCAGCAATTCCATTAGGAATCCTGTATGTACTTTATGGCAAGATTATTGAGTATATCGGCCAGCAGTTTAATTTCATCAGCAGCATGATGAATTTCCTGCCGGTTGATGCAGTATTTAACACATTAGTTCCGGTTGCACTGGTTTTAGGTGTCGGAATCGGATTCCTTGGCAGCTGTATAACAATCAGAAAACATTTGAAAGTATAAAATAATGAAGAAAAAAAGATTTGTTCGAGTATTTGTTGTGATGGGGCTTGTAGCTCTTCTTGGAATGCAAACGACGCTGCAGACCGCTGCAAAGTCAACCAATAAATCAGACCTGACAAGTATGGCAGAGTCGACATCACTTTCAGAGGCACAAAAAGAGAAAAAAGAATTAGAAAAACAGCTTAAGGAAGCAAAAAACCTGATAAGTGATTTGAAAGAATCCAAAGGCGATGTTGAGGAGAAGGTGGCAGAGTTAAACACACAGCTTATCAACATCTCAGCTAAGATTACTTCTTTGGAGAATCAGCTAACAGAAAAGAGCAATGAGATTGCGAATGCGAAAACAGAGTTAGAAGCTGCAAAGGAAGCGGCTGCAAAGCAGTACGAGGATATGAAGATTCGTATTCAGTATATGTATGAAAACAGTCAGGAGTCCTATGCAGAAATGCTGCTATCCGCAGGAAGTGTGTCTGAATTTTTAAACTCTGCAGAATATATTTCGCAGATACAAAAATATGACAGACAGAAGCTGACAGATTATGAAAATGTGGTGGAAGAAGTAGCGCAGATGGAAGCGCAGTTAGAGCAGGATTATGCAGATTTAGAGGATATGAAAGCAACCGTTGAAGAAGAAAAACAATATGTTGCTTCATTGATGCGTCAGAAGGAAACAGAGCTTGCAAATATCGCAGATGATATTTCGAATGCTCAGAGTGATGCAGATTATTTCGCAGCAGAAATTCAGGCGCAGGAGGAATTAATTGCAGAGATTCAGCGAATTGAAGCAGAAAAAGCAGCCGCTGGTGTTACGGACAACCCATATACAGGCGGTGCATTTACCTGGCCATGTCCAAGCAGTACACGTATCACAAGTGATTATGGTCCACGTACTTCGCCAACAGGAGGAGCATCCTCCAATCATAAAGGTATTGATATTGGAGCATCTTATGGTGCTTCGATTGTTGCCGCAGCAGATGGTGTTGTCAAATCTGCGACTTACAGCAGCTCAGCCGGAAATTATGTGATGATTGACCATGGCGGCGGCTTGTATACAGTGTATATGCACTGTTCTTCCTTAAATGTTTCGGTAGGACAATCAGTAACAGCCGGGCAGACAATTGCGGCTGTCGGAAGTACTGGTATTTCTACTGGAAATCATCTACATTTTGGTGTATCATTAAACGGAAGTTACGTTAATCCTTGGAGTTATCTTAAGGGTTGATGAAGACTCTGGGAAAATGACTACGCGGCTCAATATAAATTTTCTTGAGTAAAATATAAAAGTATTAAAATTCCCTGTCTTTGGACAGGGAATTTTTACATAGGAATATAAATAAGAAGAAAACCAGAGTAAAAAGGAAAATATGAATTGTAAAGGCAGGATAGGAGAACAGAAAACTATGGAGCAGAACTATGGAAACCAGAATTACGGAAGTCAAAATTATGAGAATCCAAATTACGGAAACTCAAATTATGGAAACCAGATGTATACGGGCGGAGATTGGGAGAATCCACCACGCAAAAGCAAGAAAGGAAGTACAGGACTTGGCATTTTAATAGGTGCAGTTGGAACTTTAGTGCTTGGAACTGTCGGTATTATTACGGCATGTGTTGTTACTAATACGCAGATTGTATTGACCAAGGGCGGCGCGGGTGCAGCAATTACTGCGGTATCCGATAATCCGGTATTAGATGAAGAAGCAGTTACCAAAATTAACGAGCTTACAGCTTATTCCAACATTTATTATTATGATGAAGTGGAAAAGAAAAATCTGCAGGACGGAATGTATGCCGGTTTAATTGATGGATTAGGGGACAAATATTCTGTTTATTATAATGAAGAAGAATATAAAGAACTTCAGTTAAGCACAACCGGACAGTATTTTGGAATCGGAGCAGGATTATCACAGGATTTAGATACGATGGTGGTAACCATTAATAAAGTATATGAAGGAACACCATCGGAAACAGCAGGCTTAAAACAGGATGATGTGATTGTCAGTGTGGATGGAACAGAGGCAACAAGCATGGAAGTTTCTGAACTGGTAAAATTGATTCGTGGAGAAGAAGGCACAACAGTGCATTTAGAGATTTACCGCCCATCAACAGATGAAAATTTATCATTTGATGTAGAAAGAGCAGATATTACACTGCCAAGCGTTGATTCTGAGATGTTAGAAAATCATATCGGCTATATCCGTATTGATTCTTTTGAAACAGATACCGCACACCAGTTCGAAACTGCGCTGTTAAATTTGCAGAGTCAGGGAATGGAATCATTGATTCTTGATGTCCGTTATAATCCGGGCGGTATGGTAAGTTCTGTAGTACAGATTTTGGATGACATTTTACCGGAAGGATTATTAGTTTATACAGAGGACAAAAATGGCAATCGTCAGGAATATACTTCTTCTGGAAGTACCAAATTAGATTGTCCGTTAGTCGTATTAATTAATGAAGATAGTGCCAGTGCATCAGAGATTTTAGCCGGAGCAATCAAGGATTATGAATATGGAACATTAATTGGAACAAAGACCTTTGGAAAAGGAATCGTACAGACAATTTTCCCATTAAACGACGGCGACGCATTGAAACTTACAACGGCGAAATATTTCACACCAAATGGAAATTATATTCATGGGGAAGGAATTGAACCGGATATCGAATTAGAATACGAATATCTTGATAAAGATGGCGTAGAATATGAAATGCAGTATGATAACCAGATTCAGAAAGCGATTGAAGTGTTATCCGGTACAGCAGAATAGAAAAAGATTGCGAAAGAAAGGCAATTCCCTTACAATAGGAAGTGATTATGTATCATACATGGCATAATCACCGCAATAACATGAGAAAGAGGTGATACTGTGGTAGAACTTGACCAGTTCAAAGTTACTTTGAACACCTATAGAAATCCACTGCAGGAAGTGAGGGATTCACTTTGACCTGGTAAATAAAGAGCAGAAAATCCAGGAATTAGAGCGGGAAATGGAGGCAGCAGATTTTTGGAATGACCCGGAAGTTTCCCAGCAGAAAATGAAAGATTTAAAGAGCATGAAGGATGATGTTGCAACCTACGAAAAGCTTGCAGCACAGTTCGATGATATAGAAACTCTGATAGAAATGGGATATGAGGAAAATGATGAAAGTTTAATCCCTGAGATTGAAGCGGAGCTGAATGAGTTTATTGCAACTTATGATAATATCCGTATCAAGACCTTATTATCCGGGGAATATGACAGAGACAATGCGATTCTTTCCTTACATGCAGGAGCAGGCGGAACAGAATCCTGCGACTGGGCAGCAATGCTGTTTCGTATGTATTCCAGATGGGCAGATGACAAAGGTTTCCAGTTAGAGGTCTTAGATTCTTTAGATGGAGATGAAGCAGGAATCAAATCCATTACTTTCCAAATTAATGGAGAAAATGCATATGGTTATCTGAAATCAGAAAAAGGTGTGCACCGTCTGGTTCGTATTTCGCCATTTAATGCAGCAGGAAAAAGACAGACTTCCTTTGTATCCTGTGATGTTATGCCGGATATTGAAGAAGATATTGATATTGAAATTAATGACGAGGATATCCGAATTGATACCTACCGTTCGAGTGGAGCTGGTGGACAGCATATCAATAAGACATCTTCTGCAATTCGAATCACACATTATCCGACAGGAATTGTGGTACAGTGCCAGAATGAGCGTTCCCAGTTTCAGAATAAGGATAAAGCAATGCAGATGTTAAAAGCAAAGCTCTATCTTTTAAAACAGCAGGAAAATGCACAGAAAGCAGCCGGAATTCGTGGTGAAGTCACAGAAATCGGCTGGGGCAATCAGATTCGTTCATACGTGATGCAGCCATACACGATGGTAAAAGACCATAGAACCGGAGTAGAAAGTGGTAACGTAGACAGCGTAATGGATGGTAAAATTGATTTATTCATCAATGGATATTTAAAATGGCTTTCTTTAGGATGCCCGAAGGGTATGGGTGGCGATGATGAGTAGCGTGATAACAGGACTTGTTGTTGTAGCCGGAATCGTTGTTGCTGCCGGTGTTGCCGGGCTTGTGATAAAGACAAAGATTGAAAAAGTATCAAAATCATTATTTGGAACAAAATCATTGGTAGAAGGCATCAACCGTCAGGCAGATGAACTTGCGCGGACACCTAAGTCCGTAGCCGGAATGACGAGAATTTTTGAACCGCAGATACAAAGAGATTTTCCGGATTTTAATCTGGCAGAATTTAAAACAAAAGCAGAAAAGATGCTATCCTCTGCACTTCTTGCAATTGATGCCGAAAATCCTGACCTTTTAATAGAAGGAACGGATGAGGTGAGGAATCAGGTGAGAAACCGGATTGCCGCGAATCAGGCAGAAAGCATTCGTGAGGTGTATGAGCGCATCCGCGTGCACCGAACAGAGATTGCGCGATATGAGAAGAAGCAGGGAAAATGTATTATCACATTCCAAAGCGCCGTAGAACATATGCATTATAAAATGCAGAATGGAAAAGTGATAGAGGGAGATGCAGAACGTTTAGAGCAGACGAAATACAATATCGAACTGATGTATATACAGGATGCATCTTTGGCAGAGATTGATAATGCGGTAGGAATGAACTGTCCAAACTGTGGTGCTCCGGTGACAAAGCTTGGAGCAATGTATTGTGAATATTGTGGTTTGGCGGTGACGCCTATCAATATAAAAGTGTGGTCACTTCATACATTTTATGAGGTAGACTATAATCATGTTTAGAAAATGACTACATAGGAGGGTAAAATAATGGGAATTATTAAAGCAGTAGCGCAGGCAATTGGAAAAGGCTTTGCAGACCAGTGGTTAGAGGTTTATGAAGCAAATGATATGGGGGAAAGAACTGTTTTTACAAACGGTGTGCTGATTCGTAATGGTCAGAACAAAAAAGGAACAGATAACACAGTTTCTAATGGTTCTATTATCCATGTATATGATAACCAGTTTATGATGTTAGTAGATGGCGGTAAGGTTGTTGACTATACCGCAGAACCGGGTTATTACAAGGTTGACAATTCATCTATGCCATCATTATTTAATGGACAGCTTGGTGATGCCGTAAAAGAGACATTTGAACGTGTGAAATTCGGCGGACAGACACCAACCGTACAGAAAGTATTTTTCATTAACTTACAGGAAATCAAAGGAATTAAATTTGGTACAAGAAATCCAATCAACTACTTTGATAATTTTTATAATGCAGAGCTTAATTTAAGAGCGCATGGTACATATTCGATTAAAATTACTGACCCGTTAAAATTCTACGCAGAAGTAATTCCAAGAAACAAGGACAGAGTGAATATTGAAGAGATTAACGAGCAGTATTTATCAGAGTTCTTAGAAGCATTACAGTCTTCCATCAACCAGATGTCTGTAGAAGGAACAAGAATTTCACACATCAGTGCGAAGACGATGGAGCTTGGCAAAAAGATGTCTGACATCTTAGATGATGACTGGCGTGATGCACGTGGTATGGAAATTATGTCCGCTGCAATCGCAAGCGTATCTTATGATGAAGAGTCCCAGAAGCTTATCAACATGAGAAATCAGGGCGCAATGCTTGGTGACCCAACTGTACGTGAAGGCTATATGCAGGGAGCAATTGCAAGAGGCTTAGAAGCAGCAGGCTCTAATGCAAATGGCGCAATGGCAGGTTTTATGGGCATGGGACTTGGCATGAATGCAGCAGGTAATATGACAGCCAATGCATCTCAGGTGAATTTAGCACAGATGCAGATGCAGCAGAATGGTCAGATGTATCAGAATCCGGCTATGGGACAGCCACAGCAGGCAGCACAGGAAGCCAACACAATTGGAAATGGTGTTCAGGCGGCAGCAGCAGCTACAGCGGCAGCAGGCGAATGGGTTTGTGAATGTGGAAACAGCAACAGCGGAAAATTCTGCAGTAATTGTGGCAAACCAGCACCAGCTCCAGAACCAAAGAAAACAGAGTGGGTTTGCGAATGTGGTGAGACAAACAGTGGAAAATTCTGTAGTAATTGTGGAAAGCCAGCACCAGCTCCAAGTGAAGAGTGGACTTGTGAATGTGGCGAGACCAACAAAGGAAAATTCTGCAGCAACTGTGGCAAACCAAGAAACTAGGTAAAACAGAAAGTCTGGCAATAAAATAGAGAACAAAAATTTGCGGCTGTCACTTATGCGCAGCCGCATAATTTTTTTGCACAAATGGAGGAAAATAATGGCAGTAATTAGTTTTAAATGCCCGAATTGTGACGGCGAGCTTGTATTTTCTCCGGAAACACAAAATTTTAAATGCGAATATTGTTTCTCTGAGTTTTCAAAGGAAGAATTAGAGAAATTAGAGCCGGAAGTTGGAACACAGACAGTCGATGATGGTTCTACAGGGGAGTATGAAGAAAATTTTGACGGGGAGAAGCATGAAAATGAGAAAGGTACAGAAGAAAAGGATGCAGTGATTTATTCCTGCCCAAGCTGTGGCGCAGAAATTGTAACAGATGAAACAACTGCAGCAACCTTCTGTTATTATTGTCACAATCCGGTAATTTTAGGTGGAAAACTGGAAGGAAAATATCTTCCAAATAAGGTGATACCATTTGAAATCACAAAGGAACAGGCAGTTACGAGATTTATTGATTATGTTGGAAAGAAAAAGTTTATTCCAAAAGCGTTTTTTAATAAGAAACAGATTGAATGCATGAGCGGTGTTTATTTTCCATACTGGCTTTATAATGTTGAGCTGGAGGGAAAAATGAGTGCGAGTGCAAGAAAGGTACGCACCTGGCGAACCGGTGATATTCAGCACACAGAAACAAAGCACTTTCATGTAGAGCGAGATGGCGAAATTATATTAAAGAATCTGACAGAGAATGCGCTTCAGAAAGCCAATGCAAAGCTTGCAAGTGGAATTATGCCATATGATTTTAACAAGATGATTGACTTTAATATGGGATATCTTTCCGGTTTTCAGGCAGAGCGAAGAGACATTGAGCGAAGCACAGTACAGGGAAAGATGCAGGAGGAAATGCGTGATTCTGCGCAAAAGCTTATGCGTGAGACAATCGAATATTCGTCTTCTAATGTGGAAAGCTTTCATGTGATACCGCAGAGAGAAGACTGGTTTTACTGCCTGCTTCCTGTGTGGACAGTTACATATAAAGGAAAAAATGGCAAAGTGTATTACTATTCTATGAATGGGCAGACCGGAGAGGTATGCGGGGAACTGCCAATCGACTATAAAAAAGTAACTTTGACAAGTCTTTTGATTGCAGCGGTCATTTTAGCAGCAGGTCTGATTGGAGGGTTCGTCTTATGAGAAAAAAGATAGTAAACAGTATTGCATTATTTTTGGGAGTTGTATTTCTTGCAGGAATGCCGGTTTATGCAGCTGCCGATGAAGCGGGAAATGTTTTTGATGACGCATCACTTTTGACAGAGGCAGAAATTGTAACCTTATCAGATGAAATTAGTACCTTGGAAACAAAAACTGGCTGGGATATTTTTGTAGTATCTACAGCGGATGCAGAGGGAAAAAGTACAATAGCATATGCAGATGATTTTTTTGACATGCGCACTGAGGAGAATGCCAGTGGCGTGGTGCTCATAATTGATATGGATAACCGCGAGGTTTACATTTCAACTGGTGGAGCTGCCATTCGTTATCTGACAGACAGCAGGCTGGATGCCATTTTGGATGACTGTTACGATGAGGTTTTAGAGGAAGATTATTTTGGATGTTTTGAAACCATGCTCTACGATGTAGAATATTATTATGACAAAGGCATTCAGGAAGGGCAGTATAATTATGATGTAGAAACAGGCGAGGTGTCGCGCTATCATGGACTTAGTCTGATGGAAGTGGCAACAGCACTGATTGCAGCAATTGTGGCAGGCGCAGCGTTTTTTGTTATTACAGTGGGAAAATACCGCTTGAAATTTAATACGGATAAGTATGATTTTCACAAGTATGGAAGAGTACATATAACAAACAGTCAGGACCAGCTTGTTAATGTGACACATTCACAGCACAGAATCCAGTCGAGCAGCGGCGGTGGAGGAAGTCATGGCAGCAGTGGAAGAAGCAGTACACATAGAAGCAGCAGCGGACGTTCACATGGCGGAAGAGGAAGGTCGTTCTAAAAGAAACTACATAGTTTGTGAAAAATTTCACGTACAATCACAAAAAAGAGGTTGCTTTGGCAACCTCTTTGTGTTATTATCTTCCTCATGAGGACAGGTGTAAGCCGTAAGAAAACAAATTGCTTGTATTTGTAACGAGAACATGCAGTCAGAAGTAAGATAGAAACAAAGGGGAATAGGTCAATGAGTGAAAAAGGCCAATACTATGTACTGAAAGAAAAAGCAGTACCGGAAGTACTGCTTAAGGTTGTAGAGGCGAAACGACTTCTTGATTCCGGAAAGATTGTGTCTGTACAGGATGCAACGGAAAAGGTCGGTATCAGCCGGAGTTCTTTCTATAAGTATAAGGATGATATTTTTCCGTTTCATGAGACAGAAAAAGGAAAAACTGTCACAATGGTGATTCAGTTAGATGATGAGCCGGGACTATTATCAGTAATATTGAAGGACGTAGCAGAATTTCGTGCGAACATCCTTACCATTCATCAGAGTATTCCAATCAATGGAATTGCAACATTGACACTCAGTATTGACATTTTACCGGAAACGGGAGATGTTGATGAGATGGTAAGCCGCATCGAGGAAGAAGACGGAATTCATTATGTAAAAATTTTAGGACGCGAATAGGAAAAAAGCATAATACATAAAGTATAAATGAACACTTTTGCGCGGTACAACACGAAAAGAAAAAGATGGAGGAAAATCATGATAAAAGCAGCAGTTATGGGATATGGAACAATTGGTTCCGGAGTAGTAGAGGTATTAGAAATCAATCAGAACAGCATCGCAAAAAGAGTAGGCGATGGCATCGAGGTAAAATACATCTTAGATTTAAGAGATTTTGAAGGCGACCCAATTCAGGAAAAAATCGTACATGATTATAAAGTAATCGCAGAAGACCCAGAGGTTTCTATTGTTGTGGAAGCTATGGGTGGTGTAGAGCCAGCATATACATTTGTGAAAACAATGCTTGAGGCAGGAAAACATGTTACAACTTCCAACAAAGCACTTGTTGCTGACAAAGGAGCAGAATTAATCGCTCTTGCAAAAGAAAAGAATGTAAACTTCATGTTTGAAGCAAGCGTTGGCGGCGGTATTCCAATTATCCGTCCATTAAATTCCTGCTTAACAGCAGACGAAATCGAAGAAATCACTGGTATCGTAAATGGTACAACAAACTATATGATGACAGAAATGTGTGAAAAAGGTTCTGAATTCGATGATGTTTTAAAGGATGCACAGGCAAAAGGATATGCAGAAAAAGACCCAACAGCAGATATCGAAGGTTATGATGCATGCCGTAAAATCGCAATTTTAACATCTTTAGTATGCGGACAGCAGGTTGATTTTGAAGACATTCATACAGAAGGAATCACAAAGATTTCTGCAACAGATATTAAATATGCAAAAGCAATGGGAAGAGCAATTAAGCTTTTAGCAAGCAGCAAAAAAGTTGCTAACGGCTATACAGCTATGGTTGCACCAGTATTACTTCCAGCATCTCATCCACTTTACAGCGTAAATGGCGTATTTAACGCAATTTTTGTAAAGGGAAATGTATTAGGCGATGCAATGTTCTACGGAAGTGGAGCAGGTAAGCTTCCAACAGCCAGTGCAGTTGTTGCAGACGTTGTTGAAATTGCAAAGAACTTAGATAAGAATATTCCAGTAGAATGGAGCTCTAAGAAGCTTGAACTTGTAGATTATAAATCATCCGAGAACAAATTCTTCGTAAGAACAGGTGCAGACAAAGCAGCAGTAGAAGCTGTATTTGGAAATGTAGATTACGTGGAAGCAGAAGGCGTAAGCGGTGAACTTGGATTCGTAACAGCAAAAATGACAGAGGAAGCATTTGCAGGAAAAGCAGCAGAACTTGCAGATGTTCGTTCAACAATCCGTTTTGCAGAATAAATAGAATAGATTCGCGTTAAGAGATATGAGGAGAATCAATTATGAAATACTTAGTAATACTTGGCGATGGAATGGCTGATTTGCCAATCGAAAGCTTAGATGGAAAAACACCATTAGAATACGCAAAAACTCCAAAAATGGATGAACTTGCAGCAAAAGGCGAAATTGGAATGGTGCATACAATTCCAGATGGAATGAAACCGGGAAGTGATACAGCAAACCTTTCTGTACTTGGATATAACCCAAGAAAATTCTATTCCGGACGTTCTCCATTGGAGGCACTTTCTATCGGTGTTCCAATGAGAGATACAGATATTGCATTACGCTGTAATTTTGTAACCTTATCTGAGGACGAGGATGTTTACGAGGAGCGTACTATCATCGACCACAGCTCTAGCGAAATCAGTACGGAAGACTGTGCTGTTTTATTAGAAGCAGTCAGAAAAGAATTAGAGACAGACGAATTTAAATTTTACCTTGGCACAAGCTACCGTCATTGTTTAATCTGGGATAAGGGTGAAGTTGTAGATTTAGTACAGCCACATGATGTTTTAGGACAGTGCATCGGTGATAAAATGCCAGAAGTTCCTGCATTATATGAAATGATGAAGAAAAGCTATGACATTCTTGTAAATCACCCAATCAACGTAGAACGCAAGAAAAAAGGCTTAAATCCTGCAAACTCCTGCTGGTTCTGGGGCGCAGGAACAAAACCTGCACTTTATCCTTTTGAAGAGCGTGCACATGTAAAAGGTGCTATGATTTCTGCAGTCGATTTATTAAAAGGAATCGCAGTTGGAACTTCCATGAAGGTTATCACTGTTGACGGTGCAAACGGCGGTTTGGAAACCAACTATGAAGGAAAAGCACAGGCAGCCATTGATGTGCTGACAAAAGACAACTACGATTTTGTATATGTACATTTAGAAGGTCCAGACGAAATGGGACATCAGGGAAGTGTTGAGAAAAAAGTAAAAGCAATCGAGCGTCTTGATGAGAGAATCATTAAGCCAATCGTAGAGAGCTTAGAGGCAGCAGGCGAAGAATTCCGCCTTGTCATTTTACCAGACCATCCAACACCAATCTGCAAGCGTACCCATACCGCAGATAACGTTCCATATCTGTTATATGACAGCAGAAAGCCACAGAGCAACAACTGGCACTACAATGAAAAAGAAGCCGGCGCGACAGATAACTTTGTTGCAGAAGGTCATAATTTAATTGAATATCTGCTTGAGATGTAATGTAAAAAAGCTTTCCGGGAAAACGGAAAGCTTTTTTTGAAAATATATTTTATTTTCTGATTTCACGAGTTATAATGAAGAGGGGATACACAAGAACTATTGTTTGTATTTAAGAAAGGGTGATTTTGCATGGAATCATTAGCACAGGAAACAATGAAAATACATGAAATAGAAAAGGAATTATTAAAAGAATTAGACAAAGGAATTGATGACATAGAGAATGGAAGAACTGTTTCTCATGAAGATGCTATGCAGGCACTTCGTGAGGGATTAGAAGCATATGTTATATGAATTGAGGGAAACAAAAGAAGCGCTTGCAGATTTAGAAAAAATGGTGAAATACATTGTAAGACGATTTAAAAATGTTCAGGCGGCATATCGTTTGCTGGAACAATATGATATTGCAGTTCAGTATTTAAAGCAAGTGCCATTTGGGTATAGAGAAATTGGCTTTGTATATCGTGGATGTGAAATTAGGAAAAAGCCATTTGAGACATATAATATATTTTATGTTGTAAACTCTGAGGATAAAATCATTTACATTTTACGTGTTTTAAAAGATAGGCAGGATTGGAATATACTTTTTAGTGAGAATAGCTTCCTGTATAATTCAAAGTGTAGAGAGTAAATGATTTTACAAAAATAGATACCTAAGTTAAACTGTCATTGCTGACCGGCAAGTTGGCAAATGAACAGAATAAGGCAGGTATCTACAAATGAATTCTACACAA
>JBGVHB010000076.1:0-44621 GCA_045121975.1 Roseburia sp. | reverse complement strand
AGGAAAGACCTTGTCACGCTAATGCGTGAAAGTTCTTCCTATAAAGCAAAAACGCTCCGCGAGGATGCGCATAACGCGCAAGTAGAAGATGTCACTGCGTGACTGCGCGTTAGCGCGAGAATCTCGCAAGCGAGATTCTTTTTCATATTTTTTTACAAACTGGACATACTATTTCAAAGATTCCATTATTTACTTGTAGAAACCAATGTGCAGGCTGTGTTATCTTGAGTTTCTGAAAAGATATCTGAATCAGGCAGGGTGCGTAGGGAACATCCTGCGAAAAGAATGCGCATTCTTGGAACTACACGTAAAAGTATACAGTGGGAAAGGAAGAAAAAATGGGTGTTCAGGGAACAGAAAAGAGAGAATTTGGATTTCGGGACAAATTAGGGTATATGTTTGGTGATTTTGGAAATGATTTCACATTTATTTTGTCCTCCATGTTTTTAATGAAATTTTATACTGATGTGATGGGAATTTCCGGAGCATTGGTAGGTTTAATGATGATGTTAGCTCGTTTTGTGGATGCGTTTACGGACGTGACTATGGGACAGCTTGTTGACAGAAGCAAAAGCACAGAAAAAGGAAAATTTGCGCCATGGATTAAGCGTATGTGTGGTCCGGTGGCAATTGCCTCCTTTTTGATGTATGCAAGCTGGTTTAAAGGGATGCCGCTATGGTTTAAGATTGTTTGGATGTTTTTTACTTATATCCTTTGGGGAAGCGTATTTTACACCAGTATCAATATTCCATACGGCTCAATGGCATCTGCGATTTCAGCAGAGCCAAAAGACCGGGCAAAGCTTTCCAATGCCAGAAGCGTTGGCGCAGCTTTAGCAAGTACCGCCATTGGCGTGATTCTGCCATTAGTTGTGTATTATACAGATGAAAATGGTAATCAGACGTTGTCTGGAACGAAAATGTCGATTGCAGCGTTTTTCTGCTCGGTGGCAGCGGTTATCTGTTATATGCTTTGCTATCACATGACAACAGAGCGTGTGCATATGGAGCAGAAAACAGGCAGATTTTCTTTTAAGGAATTAACGGATACCCTGTTTCGCAATCGGGCATTGATTGGAATTGTGGTAAGTGCTTTATTTTTACTGCTGGCAACCTTATCACTTTCTACAATGATGTCTTATGTATATCCAAATTATTTTGGAAACCTTGGGGCACAGTCGTTAGCGACTCTGCTTGGAACGGTTGTTACTTTAATCTGTGCAACCTTTATTGTGCGCCTTTCCTCAAATGTTGGAAAAAAGGAGTTGGCAATGATTGGCTCTGCCATTAGTGTTGTGGCATTTGTGGTGCTGTTTTTTATTCAGACCAAAAATGTCTGGGTATTTACGGCATTTTATGTGTTAGCATATTTAGGACAGGCGTTTTTTACCCTGGTCTGCTGGGCGATGATTACAGATGTAATTGACGATACAGAGGTTCGAACCGGAGAGCGCTCGGACGGAACAATTTATTCTATCTATTCCTTTGCAAGAAAATGTGGTCAGGCGTTAGCATCCGGGCTTGCAGGTCTTTTGCTTACGATTATTGGTTATTCGGAGGCAACACAGTTTGAGCCGGAGGTTGTAAAAGGAATTTATAACATTACCTGTCTTGCTCCGGCACTTGGCTTTGTACTTGTCATTGTCTCTTTATGGTTTTTATATCCGCTTGATAAAAAGACGGTGGAAAAAAATGCAGCAGAGCTTGCAAGAAAACGCGAGTTATAAAGAAAAATAGACGTTTAAATCTGGCAACAGAAATTGTACAGCAGCGTTAGACAAAATATCGAAATACAATAGAAGAAATAAAATTTAAAATTCACATTAAACTTGATACATGATACAATCAATAGGGAATGCAGAATAATTTTCTGCATTCCCTATTTGTGGCTTAATATAGATTAGAGAAAGAGGAGCATATGTCACTTCAGTTTATTTTTGGAAATTCAGGGAGCGGAAAATCAAATGATTTGTACCAGTGGGTATTAGAGCAGGCAGCAGAGCATCCGAATCAGAATTATCTGGTGCTTGTGCCGGAACAGTTTACCATGCAGACACAGCGTGAACTGGTGCGTTTACAGAAGGCACACGCCATTATGAATGTGGATGTGCTTAGTTTTGCGCGTCTTGCCTACCGCGTGTTTGACGAGTTGGGAAAACAGGATTTGGTTGTATTAGAAGAGACTGGAAAGAACCTTGTTTTAAGAAAAATTGCCGAAGAAAAGAAAAAAAGCCTTAAGGTATTAGGCGGCAATATGAATAAAATGGGGTACATTGATGAAGTAAAATCTTTTATTTCCGAGCTTGCCCAGTACAATATTGAACCGACGGATTTAGAGGTTTTTTTACAGAAAGAAGAAATAAACGAGACATTACGCTTAAAATTACAGGACATTCTTGTGATGTATCAAGGCTTCCGGGAATATTTAGAAGGACGTTTTATTACATCCGAGGAGATTTTGACGCTGTTATGTGATGTGGCGGAGGAGTCTTCCATTATCAGAAACAGTGTGGTTGTATTTGACGAATTTACCGGGTTTACCCCGATTCAGAATAAATTAATCAAGCGTCTGATGCCATTGACGGAGAAAATGATTTTTTCCATTACGATGGATATCAGAGAGGACTTTTATCATTGCAGAGGGCAGCAGGAGCTGTTTGCAATGAGTAAAAAAACAGTGGAGCTTTTGCTTAAAATGGCAGAGGAGGTATCTCTTCCGGTAATTGACCCAATTGTGTTAGAGGGCGCAGAAAAGAAACGTTACCGCAATGCAAAAGAGCTTTATTTTATGGAGCAGAATCTGTTTCGTCCGGCATTTAAGAGATGGGATAAAAAGGCAGATGCATTAAAGCTTGTAACCCTTCGCAATCCTAGGGAGGAGCTTTTCTTTGCTGCAAAAGAGATTGTGCGTCTGGTACGAGAGGAGGGCTTTTGCTATAAAGATATTGCGGTAGTAACCGGGGATGTGAATTTGTATGCCAGCTATGTGCCGGAGATTTTTGAGCAGTATGAGATTCCATTTTTCATTGACCAGACGAAAAATATTTTATTCCATCCGTTGACGGAATTTATCCGGGCGGCGTTAGAGGCAGTAGAGCATGATTTTTCCTATGAGAGCGTATTTCGTTTTTTAAGATGCGGACTTTGCGGCATTGAGGATGCTGAAATTGACCGGCTGGAAAATTATGTTCTTGCGAAAGGCATCCGGGGAAGCAAAAAATGGCAGAAAAGTTGGACATTTGTCAATCGCGATGGAAGCATTGACGAAATGGCAGAGATGAATCAGGTGCGAATGCGCGTGGTAGAAGCGTTAGAGCCCCTTTGTACTGCGTTTAAAGAGGACGGGCATACGGTAAAGAGCCAGACCTATGGGCTTTGTAAGATGCTTGAAGCCTTAGAAGTGGAGCGTCGCTTGAAGGAAAAGGAAGAGGCTTATCAGGCGGCAGGCGAGCAGGCAAAGGCGAAGGAATATTCCCAGATTTACCGGATTGTCATGGACTTATTTGATAAAATTGTGGCATTGCTTGGGGATGAGCAGATTCCTTTAAAAGAATATAGTGACATTTTAGATGCCGGATTTCAGGCGGCAAAGGTTGGTGTGATACCACCGGGAAATGATAAGGTTACGATTGGTGATATTGAAAGAACCAGATTAAACCATATTCGGGTTTTATTTTTCTTGGGGGTAAACGACGGAGTCGTGCCAAAGGCAGGAAATGCAGGCGGAATTATTTCCCAGTTTGAGCGGGAGAAAATGGCAGAGTGTAAGCTTGAGCTTGCGCCGGGAACAAGAGAAAAGGTGTTTATACAGAAGTTTTATCTGTATTTAAATATGACAAAGCCCTCCGATTATCTATACGTTATTTTTTCGAAGGTCAATTCCGAGGGAAAAGCATTGCGTCGTTCTTATCTGATAGGAACTTTATTAAAAATGTTCCCACAAAATGAGATTATAGAGTTTGAGGAAGAGATGGCAGAGGCAGGTGTTCTGACACCAAAAAGCAGTATGAATTTCTTTTTAAGCGGGTTAGCAGCTTATAAGGAAGTGACGGAAGAAAAGCAGGGCGAAGATGGCAAAATGGATGAAGCGCAGGAGCGTAATTCCAAGGATAAAAAGCGCAAGCTCTGGGATGCACTGGCAAAATGGTATCTGTCAAATCCGGAGTTTGAAAGCGAGGTATCCAAATTATTGGACGCTTTTTATGATATTCACACAGACGAGCCAATCAGCCATGCAGTAACCAAGGCGTTGTATGGGGTAGTCTTAGAAAACAGTGTTACCAGATTAGAGCAGTTTGCATCCTGTGCCTTTGCGCATTATCTGAATTATGGATTGAATTTAAAAGAGCGGGAGCTGCTAGAGTTTGCAAGCGTTGACATGGGAAATATCTATCATGATGCCCTAGAGCAGTTTGCAATGCGGATTGAACAATCCGAATATACCTGGTTTGACATTCCAAAGGAAGTGCAGGAGCAGTTGATTGATGAGAGCATGGAGGCGGCAGTGTTAGCCTGCAAAAATACAGGGGCATTTGAAAATGTACGAAATCGCTATCTGTTAGAGCGTATGAAACATACGATTCGAAGAACTGTCTGGGCACTTGCAACACAGGTGCAGAAAGGAAAATTTATACCAAGTGAGTTTGAGGTTTCTTTCTCAAGGGCGGACAAACTTGATGCGATTCATTTTACCTTAAGCGAGGAAGAAAAAATGCAGCTTCTTGGACGAATTGACCGCGTAGATACCTACGAAACAGATGACAAGGTTTATGTAAAAATTATTGATTATAAATCGGGAAATACAAGTTTTTCTTTGTTAAATCTTTATCATGGACTGCAGTTACAGTTGGTAGTGTACTTAAACGCTGCAATGGAATTAACTGCAAAGAAACATCCGGGAAAAGAAGTAGAGCCGGCAGGAATTTTTTATTACCATATTAAAAATCCAATGGTGGATGGCGTTGGTACGGAATCAGAAACAGAAATCCGTCAGGCAGTTTTAGAGCAGTTAAAGTTAAACGGTCTGGTCAATGACAATCCAGAGGTATATCGCGCGATGGATACGGAATTTGCAGGAAATTCTATCGTGATACCAGTGGGCTTAAAGACAGACGGAAGTTTAAAGGCGACTTCAAAGGTGGCAAGCACTTATGATTTTAAAGTGATGTCTGATTATGTGAATCAGAAGATTTTAGAGACGGGAAAACGGATTTATGCCGGGGATATTGCGGTAAAACCATATCAGCTTTCTGGAAAAACAGGCTGCGATTACTGCCCATATCATACGGTATGCGGTTTCGATGCCAGAATGCCGGGATTTTCCTATGAAAAATTGCAGGAATTTGACAGCAGCGATGCAGTGATGGAGAAGCTGAAGGAGGAAACGTTGTAAATGGGAGTATCATGGACAGCAGAACAGCAGCAGGTCATTGACCTTCGAAACAGAAATATTTTAGTTTCTGCGGCGGCAGGTTCAGGTAAAACGGCTGTTTTAGTAGAGCGTATTATCAAAATGATTACAGAAAAAGAGCATCCGGTGGATATCGACCGTCTGTTAATTGTGACCTTTACGAACGCAGCGGCAGCAGAAATGCGTGAGCGAATCGGAGCTGCAATTGAAAAAGCATTAGAGGACAATCCGGAAGACGAGCATTTACAGCGTCAGTTGACCCTAATTCACAATGCGCAGATTACGACCATCGACAGCTTTTGTCTGTATGTGATTCGCAATCATTTTCATGAGATAGATTTAGAGCCGAATTTCCGTATCGGAGACGAGGGCGAATTAAAACTTTTAAAAGAAGATGTGTTAAAGAAGCTTTTAGAAGAAAATTATGAGAATCAAACAGAAGCCTTTACGAATTTTGTGGAAAGCTATGCCTCTGGAAGAAGTGATGCAGCAGTCGGCGACATGATTTTACAGCTTTATGAATTTTCAAAAAGCTATCCTTGGCCAAAGGAGTGGCTTTCGTCTTTGACAGGCGGCTATGATATTTCAACAGTGGAGGAATTAAATCAGGCAGAGTGGATGAAGCCTTTGGTGGGAAATATCAAGGCGGTGTTAAAGGACGTTGTCGCAATGCTAGAAGAAGCATTAGCATTGACACTATCGGCAGATGGACCTTATATGTATGAAAAAGCGATTACCAGCGACTTAGAGAAATATCAGGCAATCGCAGCACTTTCTGATTTTTCAGAGCTATGCGATGCATTACAAAATATCACTTATGACCGCATGGCTTCCAGCAAAAAATATGAGGGAAGTGTAGAAAAGCAGGAGCGTGTAAAAACGCTTCGTGATAAAGCGAAAGATGTTATAAAAAAGATAAACAGACAGTACTTTTTCTGTTCGCCGGAAACTATGATTGAGCAGCTAAAGCAGACAAAGGAAATGGCAGCGGAGTTAGTACGTTTAACCCTTGCATTTTCCGATGCATTTGCGTCCAAAAAGCGAGAGAAAAATCTTGTGGATTTTAACGATTTAGAGCATTTCGCACTTGAAATTCTTGTTGACGAGGAAACAAAATCTGTGAAAAAGACAGCCGAAGAATTTCGGGATACTTTTGCAGAGATTATGATTGATGAGTATCAGGACAGTAATCAGGTGCAGGAGACAATTCTTCGTGCAATTTCTAAGGAAGAGCGCGGCGAAAATAATATTTTTATGGTAGGAGACGTAAAGCAGAGTATTTATCGTTTCCGTCTGGCAAGACCGGAGCTTTTTATGGAAAAATACGACACTTATTCTACGGAGGAAAGTGCCACGCAGCGCATTGATTTGCATAAAAATTTCCGAAGCAGAAATGAAGTGTTAGAATGCACCAATGATATTTTTTACCGCATTATGGACAGAGACCTTGGAAATGTGGTTTATGATGCGAAGGCGGCATTATATCCGGGAGCGGTGTATCCGGAAGTAATAAAAGCGGCATCAGAGCCACAAGAAGATAAGATGCAGGAGTTTTCCTTTGCGCCGGAAATCCTTTTGACAGACAGCAATGAGGAAATCTTAGAGGATACGGAATTTACAGATAAGAAGCTTTTAGAAGCGAAGATGGTTTCGGAAAAAATAAAGCAGCTTATGAGCACCCAGAAGGTCACAGACAAAAAGACAGGAGAGCTTCGCTCACTTCGTTATTCAGACATTGTAATTTTGCTTCGAAGCTTAAATGGCTGGGCGGATTCCTTTGTTTCTGTATTAAATGATGCAGGCATTCCTGCCCATACGGTTTCTTCCACCGGATATTTTTCTGCCATTGAGGTACAGACGGTACTTTGTATGCTTCGTATTTTAGACAATCCAAGACAGGATATTCCTCTTGCTGCGGTACTTCGTTCGCCAATAGCAGGCTTAACCGATGAGGAACTTGCTAAGATTCGACTGGTGGATAGCAAATTAAGCTTTCATGAGTGCGTATTGCAGTTGTGCGAAGAAAATGCGGACGGAAATGACGGCGGGGACGAGGACATTATAAGTCAGAAATTGCATAAATTTTACGAAATGTATCTGCAACTTAGACAATTAGTTGCAGATACTCCAATCCATGAATTGATTGAGATTATTTTAAAAATGACAGGCTATGGAAATTATGCGGCAGCCATGCCGGCAGGCGAGCGCAGAAAAGCAAACCTTGAAATGCTCGTAGAAAAGGCGATTGCCTATGAAAATACCAGTTATAAAGGCCTGTTTCATTTTGTAAGATATATTGATGAACTGCAAAAATATGATGTGGACTTTGGAGAAGCGGACCTGATTGGCGAAAACGAGGATGTTGTCCGCATTATGAGTATTCATAAAAGTAAGGGCTTGGAGTTCCCTGTAGTTTTTGTTTCCGGCATGGGAAAAAACTTTAACAAGCAGGATGTCAGAAGTAAAATGGTGCTTCACCCGGAGCTTGGAATCGGTCTTGATTTCATGGACGGAAACCGCAGAATCAAATCTCCAACTATCATTAAAAAAGCAATTGCAAAGCAGATTGATTTGGAAAATCTTGGAGAAGAGCTGCGTGTGCTTTACGTTGCATTGACAAGAGCCAAAGAAAAGCTTATTTTAACAGGAAATAAAAAGGATGCGGCAGAAGCATTAGAGAAGCTTCGCATAGAGGTAGAATCTGGTATGGATGAGAGAAAGCCGCTTTCTTATCTAACAAGAGAGGAAGCCATGACTTACCTCGACTGGGTGCTTCCTGCACTGCTTTCTTATGGTGAAAAATATAAGATAACAGTGGCAGCATCTGCGGAATTAGTGGTGGATGAAATCAAAACACAACTGGATTCAGCCGTTGGCAAAAAAGAGCGTTTGGAGCAGATAAATAAGGCTGATGAAGAAGTTTTAGAAGAATTAACGGAACGTTTTTCGCAGCATTATCCATATGAGACAGATATTACAAGAAAAAATAAATATTCCGTATCAGAATTAAAGCATCGTGCCATGCGTGAGAATTTTGAAAAAGAGCAGGAGGATTTGATGCCTGCGTTTGCAGAAGAACCGATTGTTCCATGCCGTCCAAAGTTTATCCGGGAAATCGAGGGCGAGGATTTTGAAGAAGTAAACCGCGGTGCATTGCGGGGAACAGCAGTACACCGCGTTATGGAATGTTATCAGTTTTCTTCGGAATTAAATGCAAAAGAGCAGATTGCAAAAATGTTAGAACTTGGACAGTTGTCTAAGGAACAGGCAGAATTAGTACGCGTACCAATTATTGATGCATTCGTTTCATCTGAAACAGGAAAAAGAATGGGTGAAGCTGAACAAAATAATTTGCTTTACCGGGAAAAGCCATTTGTGATGGGATTTACCACAGAAGAATTAGCACAATTTGGATTCGGCGAGGTGCAGACACGAAAAGCTGTTGAAAATGCATACTTGCCAGAAGCCGAAGAAGCTGTTACAAAAATGACGCTGTCAGAAACCGAAGATTTTACTTTAATTCAGGGAATCATTGATGTATTCTGGATAGAAGAGGATGGCATCACACTGCTGGACTATAAAACAGACAGGATAAACGCGGCAGAGGAGCTTGTACTTCGCTACAAGGCACAGATGGACTTATACGGCGAAGCCTTAGAGCGAGTTTTTCAAGGACAGGGCTTAAAAGTGAAAGAAAAGCTGCTTTATTCTTTTTGTTTAGAACAGGTCATATCTGTTTAAATTAGAAATAAAATGAGATAGAATTGAGGAAAAACATGGGACAGATTATTTTAGCATCCCAATCTCCAAGAAGAAAAGAACTGCTTGAGCAGATTGGATTAGAATTTGAAATATGCCCGGCAAAGGGTGAAGAAATCATTACCAAAAATATTCCAGAGGAAGTGGCACAGGAGCTTTCCTTGCAAAAGGCAAAAGAAGTTGCTGCTATGGTAAGCCAGTATGGAGAAAAACATAGAGAGCTTATGACACCACAGGATATTCTTGTCATCGGGGCAGATACGATTGTTGCAATTGATGATAAAATTTTGGGAAAACCGAAGGATGAAGCAGATGCTTACCGGATGCTTTCTATGCTTTCCGGCAGAAAGCATGCAGTTTACACCGGAGTGACGTTTGTGTTTATTGATAAATGTGGCAAAGCCGGAGCGCATACTTTTTTTGAAAAAACAGAAGTGCAGATGAAGGAATTAAACGAAGAGGAAATCAATCGTTACGTGGCAACAGGAGACTCACTTGATAAAGCCGGAGCGTATGGCATTCAGGGACGCTGCGCGATTTATATCGAAAAAATAGATGGAGATTACAATAACGTGGTGGGACTTCCGGTTGCAAGAATATATAAAGAACTGCAAAAGCTTGGAATTGATATTTATTTGTGGTAAATTAATAGCGTAAAGAACAGGAGGATACTATGAGCACATACGATGAAGTTTGTTTAAAATATTTTTTAGAAAATCAGGAACAGTTACTTCCAGAAAGAGTTGCAGAAACAATGGAAGAAGCAGAGGAATTTTTAGAGGACTGCATGGCAGTTGTCTGTAAAAATATCAAAGAAGTGCGCAAATATTTCGATGAAGAAGGCGCAGATATTGCAGGAATGAGCACAGAAGAGCTTGCCGGAGCGAGTGAAGTATTCGCATTGCCGGATGGACGTTTTTTGATTGTGGAAGCGTAGTATGGGAAAAATGAGAAAAAAATACAAAAGAACAGTCATTGCAGCCATAACCGCAGGAATGCTTCTTTTTAGTGGCTGCAAGGTCGGAAATAAAGATATTGTTGTCTCTGGAACTTTGAACAGTAAACAGGTTTTTCAGATTGGAGATACTACCTGCGGGGTGAAAGAGGCAAAGGTGTATCTGGTGAATTATCAGAACATTTATGGAACTGCCTATGGGCTTGATTTGTGGGCTCATGATTTTGGCGAGGAATCCTTAGAGGATTATGTAAAAGATATTACGTTAGAAGAGCTGGTGCAGGTAGTCTGCATGAATCAGTTGGCAAAGGCGCATGAAATGGAGCTTTCTGAGGAAGAAAAGGCATCTATGGCTGAGGCTGCCAAAGAATATTATGCAACCTTAACAGAAGACGAAAGAGACTATATGGGCGTTTCAGAAAGTGACATCTGTGAATATTATGAGCATTATGCGCTTGCGCAGAAGCTGTATTCATCCTTGACAAGCGAGGTCAATGAAGAGGTAAGTGACGATGAAGCAAGGGTGATGGAGGTAATGCAGATTTTTGTTTCCGATGCAACAAAAGCATCTGAGGTAGAGCAGAAATTAGAAGCCGGAGAAGACTTTGCAAGCGTTGCAAATAATTATAATGAGTTAAGCAGTATTCAGATGTATATTTCGAGAGATTCTGTTCCGGATGAGGTGGAAGAAGCAGCATTTGCGCTGGACAACAACGAAGTTTCCGGGAAAATAAAAGCAGAGAACGGCTATTATTTTATCCGCTGCCTGAACAAATATCATGTGGAGTATACAGAAGCAAATAAGGAAAATATCGTAGAAAAGCGCGAAGAAGCAGCTTTTGATGATGTGTATGATGCATTTGTATCATCCTTAGACTCGAATATCAACAGCACGTTATGGGATGAATTAAATCTGGATACAGAATCAGAGATAAAAACAGACAGCTTTTTTACCATTTTTGAAAAATATTTTAATTAGATTGGAATGGAGAAAAAATGACAAAAGATATGACAAGCGGCTCACCAATGAAGCTGATTCTTGGTTTTTCTGTGCCGCTTTTGTTTGGATTTTTATTCCAGCAGTTTTATAATCTGGTAGATACTTTAATTGTTGGACGTTTTTTAGGAGTTGATGCGCTTGCTGCAGTCGGCTCGACAGGCTCAATCAATTTTTTAATCATTGGATTTTGTATGGGTGTCTGCAATGGTTTTGCAATTCCGCTTGCACATAAATTTGGTGCAGGCGATTATTCCGGGATGCGTGCGTTTATGGTGAATGCCATTTATCTGTCAGTGATTTTTGCGGTTTTGATGACCGTTTTAACAGTGATTTTTTGCATGCCATTACTTCGATTGATGCGTACACCGGAAAATATTATTGACAGTGCATACAGCTATATTGTTGTGATTTTTCTTGGAATACCGGTTACATATTTGTATAACCTAATGTCTGGAATTATCCGTTCAATGGGAGATAGTAAGACACCAGTTGTCTTTCTTGTGATTGCTTCTATTTTAAATATTGTTTTAGACATTATTTTTATCCGTTATTTTCAGATGGGTGTTGTCGGAGCATCGTTTGCAACTGTCATTTCCCAGCTGGTATCGGGTGTTGGATGTGTCATTTACAGTTTGAAAAAATTTAAAATATTACATACAAATGCAAACGAGCGGAAAATAAATATGTCTTATATGGCAACGCTTTGTGGTATGGGTGTGCCGATGGGATTGCAGTATTCGATTACAGCAATCGGAAGTGTAATTTTGCAAAGTGCTGTGAATACTTTAGGCTCTAATGCTGTGGCTGCAATGACAGCCGGCAGCCGTATAGGTGCATTTTTCTGTTGTCCGTTTGATGCGTTAGGTTCTACTATGGCGACATATGGAGGGCAGAATGTAGGAGCAAAAAAATTAGAACGTTTATCCTCAGGGTTAAAAGCCTGCTCTATTTTAGGAATTGCGTATTCCATTTTGGCTTTTATTGTATTATTTTTCGCAGGAGAGATGTTAGCATCCTTCTTCGTGGAAGGAGCAGTTGCAGAAGTAATTGAAAATGCACATTTGTTTTTGATTATTAACAGTGCATTTTACATTCCGTTAGCATTTGTAAATATTGTGAGATTTTTGATTCAGGGAATGGGTTACAGCCGATTTGCCATTTTAGCAGGTGTATGCGAAATGGTGGCAAGAGCGTTAGTTGGTTTTGGATTTGTGCCTGTCTGGGGCTTTCAGGCGGCATGCTTTGCAAGTCCGGTAGCGTGGCTGTTTGCAGATGCTTTTTTAATACCTGCATATTTCCATGTGTTAAAGAAAACAAAAAGAATGCTGCAGGCGGAAGAAAATAGTTACTGAAAATGTTTACAAAGAGATGTTGGAGACGGTAATGGACGAAGGGAAAAATAGATTGGTACTGTTAGTAGATGATGATGAAATGAGCAGAGATATTTTTGAAATTCTGCTACAGGGAATCGGTGTGAGCGCGGAGAAAGCAGAAAGCGGCGCAGAGGCTTTGGTGCTTGTGCAAAAGAAAAAGTATGACCTCATTTTTATTGACCACATGATGCCGGAAATGGATGGCGTTGAAACGCTTCACAATATGAGAAAGTTACCACAAAATAAGAATCAGGATACTCCGGTAATTGCACTGACTGCAAATGTGAAAGTGAATGCCAATGCATATTATCTTAGCGAGGGCTTTAACGGCTATTTAGCAAAACCGGTAAGACCAGAGGAGTTAGAAGAGACTATCTGTAGTTTGCTTGCCAATAAAAATGAGAATGTGTTTGATTTGAGCAGCGAAAAAGAGGAAGAAGTTCTTCAGGCAGTTGAAGATTTTAATTGGGAATATGCGCTTAGTTATAACCTGAACCTGGAAAATCTAAAAAGACTGCTGAAAGATTTTACAGGAAAACTTCCAAGACAGATAGAGGAATTTTCAAATTTTGAATTCGATGTATTAGAAGAAGATGCCGATTTGGGAGGTCTTTTAAAAGAATATCGTATTAAGGTGCATGCGTTAAAATCAAATTTAAAAAGCTTTGGAAATACAAAGCTTTCGGATTGTGCCTTAGGGTTAGAGACAGCTGCCAAAAATGAAGATTTAGCGGCTGTGTTAGCGGAAAATCCGGCTTTTTGCCAGAAGCTTCGCAAATGTTACGAGCGGTTATCCGTACTCGTGCGTGATTTTTAGCAATAAGAAGAAAATGTAATGAAATGGAGTAATATTTTTTTATGAGTATTTTAAATGTAGAGCACTTAACACATGGATTTGGCGACCGCGCGATTTTTGATGATGTGTCGTTCCGTTTGTTAAAGGGTGAGCATATTGGTTTAGTTGGAGCAAATGGCGAGGGAAAATCCACCTTTATGAATATTGTAACCGGAAAGCTGATGCCGGATGAGGGAAAAGTAGAGTGGTCAAAAAACGTCCGCGTTGGTTACTTAGACCAGCATTCTACTTTAACAAAGGGCATGACGATTGAAAGTGTTTTAAAATCAGCCTTTGCCTGGTTATTTGAGATGGAAGAAAAAATGAATGCAATCTGTGATAAGCTTGGCGAGGCAGACCCGGACGAGATGGATGCCATGATGGAAGAGCTTGGTGTGATTCAGGATACTTTGACATTGCATGATTTTTATGTGATTGATGCAAAAGTGGAAGAGGTGGCAAGAGCTTTAGGGCTTCTTGATTTAGGGCTTGACCATGATGTTACTGATTTAAGTGGTGGACAGCGAATGAAAGTTCTTCTTGCAAAACTTCTGTTAGAGAAACCGGACATCCTGTTATTAGACGAGCCGACCAACTATTTAGATGCAGAGCATATTGCATGGTTAAAGCGTTATTTGCAGGAATATGAGAATGCTTTTATTCTGATTTCCCATGATATTCCTTTCTTAAATGATGTAATCAATATTATTTATCATATGGAAAATCAGAAATTAGACCGCTATGTTGGCGATTACTATAAGTTCCAGGAAGTTTACGAAGTGAAAAAATCCCAGTTAGAGGCAGCTTACCGCAAGCAGCAGCAGGAAATTAGTGAGTTAAAGGATTTCGTTGCCAGAAATAAGGCGCGTGTTGCAACCAGAAATATGGCAATGTCACGCCAGAAGAAATTAGACAAGATGGATGTGATTGAATTAGCGGCAGAAAAGCCAAAGCCAGAATTTAACTTTAAGCTTGGCAGAACACCGGGAAAAATTATTTTTGAAACAAAAGACCTTGTTATTGGATACGATGAGCCATTGTCAAAACCGTTAAATATCTCAATGGAGCGTGGTCATAAGATTGCTCTTGTTGGAGCAAATGGTATTGGAAAGACAACACTGCTTCGCAGTATTTTAGGTCTGACTCCATCCTTAAAAGGCTCAGTAGAGCTTGGAGAAAACCTTGAAATCGGCTACTTTGAACAGGAAATCAAAGGCGAAAATAAGAATACCTGTATCGAAGAAATCTGGGAGGAATTCCCATCCTTTTCCCAGTATGAGGTACGTTCTGCACTTGCAAAATGCGGACTTACAACAAAGCATATTGAAAGCTTAGTCCGCGTGTTAAGTGGTGGGGAGCAGGCAAAAGTACGCTTATGTAAGCTTATCAATAAGAGCACAAACGTGTTATTATTAGACGAGCCAACCAACCATTTGGATGTGGATGCCAAGGAAGAATTAAAGCGTGCCTTAAAAGAGTACCGCGGAAGCGTTCTTTTAATTTGCCATGAACCGGAATTTTATCAGGATGTGGTAAATGAGGTCTGGGACTGCTCGAAATGGACAACCAAGATTTTATAATTGAAATTTAGGGACGCAGCCTTTTTTCCGAAATTTAGGGACGTAGCCTTTTTTTCGGAATTTAGGCTACGTCCCCAAATTTCGAATTTTAGGCTGCGTCCCTAAATTTCAAAAGTGTTTAACGGAAAGCTTCTTTTATGAGTTGAATTGTTTTTTCATAGCCTAGGATACTGCTATTTAAGCACAGCGCGTAATTTTTGGCATCTCCCCAGGTCTGCTCGGTGTAGTAGTTGTAATTGATGCTTCTTTTTTTGTCAGTTTTTTTCATCAGAGCAAGCGCATCTTTTTCAGATTTGTCATAAAGTTTCATGATTCTTTCACATTTTTCAGGTTCATTTCCATGAATAAAAACATTTAAGACATCATCTCTGTTGCGCAGAATATAGTCGGCGCATCTTCCGACAATCACACAATTACCTTTTTCTGCGAGGTCTGTAATAATTTCCTGCTGAGTCTGGTAAATATAGTCATCTAAAGAGCTGCCATGTGTATCTCTGCCGATAAAAGAGTAAGAAAAAATATTACCTTTTGGAGCGTACTCGCCACGTTCTGAAATATATTTTTCGGATAGCCCTGTTTTTTCAGCAACCTGACCGATGATTTTCTTATCATAAAAAGAAAATCCAAGCTCCTTTGCTAATTCTTCTCCGATGAAGCGTCCGCCGCTGCCAAATTCTCTACTGATTGTGATGATTTTTTTCATATGATTATTCCTCCAATTCAGATATTACCTTGCGGTTGATTTTCTTCATAAATATGGTTGCAATGATGCAGGATAAAACTTCTGCAATAATAAATGTCGTCCAGACAGTCCATATCATGCCGCTTGAGTTGCGAGCGAGAAGGGAAAAGCCCCACGCAACAGGCAGTACAAATAAAAATTGTCTCAAGATGGAAATGATGAGAGATTCTAATCCTCCATCGAGTGCCTGAAAGATTCCCTGGTATGCAATGTTGATTCCGGCAAAAATAAAGCTTAAGGATATAATTCGCATTGCGCTTATGCAAAGTGTCTGTGTTTCGCCAGATAAACCAAAGAGAGCAGAGAATGGTACTGCAAAAATTTCAATCACAGCCAATCCGATTACCATAATGATAAGCGTATAGATAAGACCATACTTGATACCCTCGTTTACTCGTTTTTTGCTTCTCATTCCATGATTGAAAGAAATAATTGGTGTAATCGCATCACGCAGACCAAAAGCAGCAAATAAAATAAACTGCTGTACTTTATAATAAAGACCATAAGCGGTAACTGCAGATTCGCTGATAGAGCCGAGAATAATATTCATGCCATAAGTCATGATAGACATTAATGCCTGTGCAATAATTGCTGGAAGTCCAATGGCATAAATGGATTTAATAATTTTGGCATCCGGTTTCATATAATGTAAACCATTGGAGATTTCTTTGTTTTTCTTTAAATGGAAGATGAGACCAAGCAAAGCAGATGCTATCTGACCAATAACGGTAGCATAAGCAGCACCGGCAACACCCATAGCAGGAAGACCGAGCCATCCATAAATAAGAATTGGGTCTAAAATAATATTTATTACTGCACCGACAATCTGGGCGATGGTCGAATAAACAGAATGACCCGCTGCCTGTAACAGTTTTTCAAAAATAGAAAAGAATACAATACCCATAGAAGTATTACAGCAGATTCTAAGGTAGGTAACGACCATTTCTTTGATTTCCGGGTTGCTAGTCTGGCTGGATGCATAAATATCTACCCCAAACAATCCGAATAATAAAAACAGTACATAAATGATAATACCTAAAGTCATGGAGTTTCCAGCAACTTTACTTGCTTTTTTATAATCTCCCTGACCGATGCTTTTGGATAAAAGTGCATTTGTTCCGACACCTGTACCGATTCCGATTGCTACCATCAGCATCTGAACTGGGAAAGCGAGTGTTAATGCATTTAAAGCCATTTCGCCATTAACTGGCATGTTGGAAACGAAAGCGCTGTCAACAATATTATAGACTGCCTGAAGCATCATGGATAAAATCATTGGAATTCCCATAGACAGCATAAGCTTGTTGACTTTCATTGTTCCTAATTTGTTCATTGTTACTTTTTCGTTCATGTGTTCCTCCTTGCGCAAATAAAAAAAGGCGTAAATCCATTATCTGGATTTACGCCTTTGGGCTACGCGACAAATCGAAGTATATCAAATGTTAGGGAAAAAAGTCAAATGTTTTTTGAAAGAACATAAGAATTGTGCAAACAAAAAACACCAGTATGACGGTACTGGTGTTTTTATATGCTTCCTGCAGAAAGCAATAAATTCGCGAATTTTAATCTATTCGAATTAAGCTACGCCGTTAACAAGCTTTGTTAAACGAGAAACTTTTCTAGCAGCATTGTTCTTATGATAAACGCCTTTAGAAGCAGCTTTTTCAATTGTCTTAATAGCAACTGTTAAAGCAGCATTAGCAGCTTCTTTATCATTAGCAGCAACAGCAGCTTCTACCTTCTTAGTTACTGTTTTAACTTCAGATTTGATAGATTTGTTTCTAGCAGTTCTTACTTCTGTTACTAAAATTCTCTTTTTTGCAGATTTAATGTTAGCCAATCTGTACACCTCCAATTTGTATTGTAATTGTTCATGATTGTTACATTAAAGCCGGACACGGACAGTTCAATGTAAACATACTAGAATATTTTAGGATATTTCTTTTTGTATGTCAATAGGAAAAACAATATTTTCTTAAGAATATTTCTATGTCAAAAGTTCTGCTGTTTCGTTTATACTGACAAATTGCACAAAAAATATCTTTCAAGTTTTGTTGTGCAAAACATTCCGATGAACCTCTGAAAGCGAAAATCGTGTTCAGCAAAGGCTTCCACGATTTTTGAGTTTCATCTCCATTGCCCAAAACGAAACTTTCCAAATATTTTTTGTGCAATTTGTCAATAAAGTTTATCAGGCAGACCTTTTGACAATTGAATTTTAAGAATAGAAAAAACTCGGGGATAAAGTAATAAAAAATAGAAAAACTATTAGAAAAACATACAGAAATGAGGAGAGCTTATGTATCAGATAAGAACAGACCTTGCGCTGGAAACACAGGAAAAAATGCAGGAAGACCATGTAGAGCTTAAGGGAGTGCATTTTTCGGAGGAAAAGATTGATAAAAATCTCACAATCAGCACTGTTGTGATTGAAACGGAAAATGGAGCAAAGACAATGGGAAAACCGCGTGGAACGTACATCACGATTGAAGCTGGAAATATGGATGAAGAGGATGAGGACTATCACAGAGAAATATCCGTACAGCTTGCCAAAGTGCTTCGCCAGTTAATCCCGGTAAAAAAGGAAGTGCTTGATATTCTGGTGGTAGGACTTGGAAACCGGGCAGTAACACCAGATGCATTAGGACCAAGAGTTGCCGACAATTTGTACATCACACGCCACATTATTAATGAATATGGACGCTATGCATTTGGCAAATCGCATGTAAACCGTATTGCAAGCATTGTTCCCGGTGTTATGGCGCAGACTGGAATGGAGACAAAGGAAATTGTTGCAGCGGTGGTAAAGGAAACAAAGCCGGATGTTGTCATTGCAGTGGATGCTTTAGCAGCGCGTAATACCAGAAGGTTAAACCGCACGATTCAGGTGACAGATACCGGCATCAATCCGGGAAGCGGTGTAGGAAACCACAGACATGGATTAAATGAAAAAAGTCTGGGTGTGCCAGTAATTGCGATTGGGATTCCAACGGTTGTGGATGCGGCAACGATTGTCAATGATACGATGTTTTCGTTGATTACTGCAATGAGCCAGTACCGCGAGTTAGAAAAGCTTGGCAATTCCTTGGGCGAATTAAATGAGATGGAAAAATATGAGTTGATTCGTGAGCTCCTTTCTCCGAATTTAAATGCAATGTTTGTCACACCCAAAGACATTGATGAATCAGTAAAACGCTTAAGCTTTACCATATCAGAAGGAATCAATATTGCTTTTGTGGATGAAGTCATTCCTGCATAAGCTGTCGTTTTTTTGGGGACATAAAGCGGACTAGACAGCATAAAATGAACTATGTATTCTTATATCAGTAAAAAACGAAAAAAGAGTTTGTGGTTTCGGGGCTGCATCTGTGTTATTTTTCTGGTGGCTCTGCTGTTTCTTTTCAGGGGACAGCAGGGCATCGGAGAGATTATGAAACAGGAACTTGCAGATTTGTTCAGTGATGAAATCATTGAGTTTTATATGCCTTGGATAACATATCAGCCGGCGAAGGAGGGAGAAAGTTTTTTTTTCGAGGAAATATGGTGTCAGCTATTTCCCTGGCTGGAATATGTGGAAGAAAACGACTATGAAACAGAAATCGAGAGTGCATTTTCCTATGAAATGATTCTTGCATTAGAAGCAGCCGATGAAAATTATGTGGATGAAACAGGAGAGGTCGTCATTCAGACAGATACAACTGATACGAAAGTGGACAACTCAGGGGAAAAAACGAGTGGAGATGACGGCAGATTAGAAGAAATTGCGGGTACGAAAGATAGCGAGGGAGAAGCGGAGGAGAACGCAGATAAGGAGAAAAACGCAGACACTGTAAAAGAGCAGGAGAAGGATGGTGATGCCGCGGAAATAGAAAATACGACCGGGCAGACCGTATCAACACCAGAAAAAGTTGCTACATATCCAATGGAAAAGCTTGCAGATTTTGATTATCTGATACAAAATTTTTATCAGGTTGACAGGACAACCACAATTGACAGCAGTCAGTTAAATGCGGAAGAAATGTTAAATAAAAATATGAGTTTGTCTCATGATGCATCTATGCCGCAGATTTTAATTTACCATACGCATTCGCAGGAGGGATATTCCGATTCGGTAGAAGGGGATATGGCAACAAGCGTGGTTGGAGTGGGTGATTATCTGACAAAACTGCTTACAGAAGAGTATGGTTTTAACGTAATTCACCACACAGGGCAGTATGATGTTAATGACCGCGACCATGCGTATTCGCTGGCAGGGCCTGCCTTAGAGCAGCTTTTAGCAGATAACCCAAGCATTGAGGTCGTCATTGATTTACATCGTGACGGTGTCAGGGAGGACACTAGATTAGTGACGGAGGTAGATGGCAGACCGACAGCTAAAATTATGTTTTTTAACGGACTTAGCAGAACCACGACGATGGGAGATATTGCATATCTGGAAAACCCGAATATTGCAGACAATCTTGCATTTTCTTTTCAGATGCAGTTAAAGGCAGCAGAATATTATCCAGACCTTACGCGAAGAATTTATTTAAAGGGGTATCGTTATAATATGCATTATTGTCCGAAAACACTGCTTGTTGAGGTCGGTGCGCAGACAAACACCTTTGAGGAGGCAAAAAATGCCATGATACCGCTTGCAGAGCTTTTAAATCAGGTGTTAAATGGTGGTTCTTAATAAAATGGTAAAAAATAGTAAATATAATTGAAAAACGTTTGCATTCTTGTTAAAATAAAGCTTAAAAAACGAAAAAAGAGGAAAATTTATGTTAGATACACTGATTCAGATAGATGGCAATATTCTTTTGTGGATTCAGGAATATGTAAGAAATGATTTTTTGACACCGATTATGAGATTTATTACAAGCCTTGGTGATGCAGGTTTTATATGGATTGTAATTGCCCTGCTATGTTTGTGCTTAAAAAAAACAAGAAAAACTGGCGCACTTACAGCATGTTCACTGCTTGGCAGTCTTGTGGTCAATAATCTTATTATCAAGAATCTGGTTGGCAGAATCCGTCCTTACGAGGTCGTTGAGGGATTAAATATTGTGATAAGTAAGCCGATAGAAACATCCTTTCCATCCGGTCACACAGCCAGCTCCTTTGCTGCAGGTGTCATGATTTTTCTAGCCTGTCCGAAAAAGTACGGCATTCCTGCACTGATTCTTGCATTCCTTATCGGAATCTCCCGTTTGTACGTGGGAGTGCATTATCCAACAGATGTCATTGGCGGTATGATTAGTGGAACACTCATTGCAGTATGCATCTGGAAAATTTACCAGAAGAAGCTCAATAAGCCAGTCCAAAAATAAAATTAATATTTTTAAAACAGTTCTTTTGCAGCTTGCAGACAAAGTTTCTGTAAAGTTGAGTTATCAAAATCAAGGAGGTAATTGAAATGAACTTTACAGGTAGTGTAAAAACTGAAATGGTAAGGGTTGCGAAAAGCATGAAAAGAATGAGAAAAATAAGAAAAATGAGAAGATATGAAGATTTTGATTACAACTGATTTGTTTACGACAGCTACAAATAGATGTCAGACGGAGGAGATTGTGATGCGAGAGGTTGTGGATGTGTTTCACTAACAACTTTAAATTTTCAAACTTTAAATTTTCTGTAAAAAACTATTGATTCATATGTATATCTTTGCTAAAATTTACATAAAGATAAACTGTAATGTCATTACAGTTTGGGTCTGGGTGAAAACTCTTTGGACCACCGTAGGCGGGAGAATTTCCCGCCATTTTTTTTACTTGAAATACTTAAGGGGTTGGGGGAATTACATGAGTGAATTAAGTATATTTATTGATGAGTCAGGGGATTTTGGTGAGGTTAAAGAAAGACCAGCATATTATTTGGTGACAATGGTTTTTCATAATCAAGCAGTAGATATATCTAAGGAAATAGAAAAATTAGAAGAAAGTATGCGAACATCTAGATTTAATTTAGAATATATTCATACAGGTCCTGTAATACGTCGAGAACAGGTATTTGAAAATTACTCCATGGAAGAGCGCAGAAAACTTTTGTACAAGATGCTATATTTCTACAATAAATGTGATATTAATCACGACACTGTTGTAGTAAACAGAAAAGAAGCTGCTGATAAAATCACATTATCTGGTCGATTGTCAAAGGAAATTGCTAAGATGATTGCTAGACATTCTACATACTTTGAGCAGTTTGATAAGATTATTGTATATTACGATAATGGACAGGTTGAATTAAGTGCGATTTTAAACGCAGTTTTGTCAGTGCTATTTAATGAAGTGGAATTTAGAAAAGCAGAACCACAGAAATATAGGTTATTGCAGGTAGCAGACTTTGTGTGTTCAATGGAGCTGCTTAAAATTAAGAAAGAAGAAAAAAGACTTAGTAAATCGGAAGAAAAATTCTTTTATAAACCACAGGAATTAAAGAAACCATTTTTGAAAAGCATAGAAGATAAAAGACTCAAATAGAAATGTTGATAAGTGCAACAGTGTCAAACTTATTGGAATGAAGCAAAAATGAGCGAATAGTGATTGAATAAGTGAAAGATTTTTAAGAGGTGCTTGATGGGATATTCGAAGGCGGATTTGTTGGACAAGATAGAAAAGGCTAGTCACGAGCTGAATTTATTTTATAAGCAGGATTTTATAAATTATCGCGGGAAAACAAGCGATACAGAAGAACTGTATAGTGAAGTAGTTGCAGAATGATGTATAGATAACATTAAGCGTTTTAATTTGATTCCAATGATAACAAGAGAAGCATTATATAAGATAGAGTCACATGATGGGATTCCTAAAAGTAAAAATTCCAATAGGGAAGAAGAACTTATTGCGATGGAAATTTTTAGACAAGGAGTCTTAGGTAAGTTGGGGCGGATAATTGCTTATCAAACTCCGCTTAAGAATCGGAGAAGTGATAAAGCAGGAAAACATTAAGTTTGAAAACAACGGCATAAAATGTAAACTCATCATCCACAAAAAGTGTCCGCATGGAACAAGGAAATTTCCGTTCCATGCGGACAAAAAATGTTTAATCAATGGAAAATTGCAAATGTTTTGCGGCAGCGTTTTATTGGGTCTGATTTTTAAAGGCTTAAGTGGTATTTTTCCATCCAGTAATTGATTTGGATAAAGTATGCCATAAGCTGAGGCGCAGCCATGAGCTGTCCAAACCAAGGTCTGCCATATTCAGCTGGTGCTTTTAAGAAAGCAAAAAGCTTTTGCTTGTCGATTAACGGCTGGATTGGGGCATTTGGATTGTTTGCAATATCGGTAAGCTTTTGAATTAACAGCTTTTCGTAGCCTGGATGGTAGGTTTTTGGATAAGGACTCTTTTTACGGTGCAGAAGCTCTGGCGGAAGCAGATTGCTGCAGGCATCACGAAGCAGCGTTTTTTCTACACCATTCTGGTATTTCATTTCCCAAGGAACGTTGAATACATATTCAATAATGCGGTGGTCTGCAAATGGAACACGTGCTTCTAAGCCGGAAAACATGCTTGTGCGGTCCATGCGGTCTAGGAGTGTCTGCATAAACCATTTGATATTTAAGTAGGCGATGCCACGCCGTTTGCGCTGCTCGTCACTTTCTCCGGCTAAAAGCGGTGCTTTGGCAAGAGAGGTCTTATAATGGTCGTAAGAATAGGTGTCTAAATCAAGAGACTTTTTTAAATCTTCCTGTAAAAAGATAGTTCTTGCTGACATATCAGCAGACCAAGGGAAACCATCGCGGTTTAACAAATCCTCTCGGTAAAACCAAGGATAACCGCCGAAAATTTCATCTGCACACTCGCCGGTTAAGGCAACCTTATTCTTTTTTGCAACGAGGGAGCAGAAGTAAAGCAAAGAAGCGTCCACGTCTGCCATGCCGGGCAAATCTTTTGCATCCACAGCCAGAAAAAGTGCATCCATAAGCTGCTGCTCATCACATTCCAGATAGGTGTGGTTTGTTTTGTAGTGTGACAGCATAATTTGAATGTACGGAAGGTCGCGCTCCGGCTGGAAAGAATTTGACTGAAAATAAATGTCATTTTCTTTAAAGTCAAAGGAAAAGGTATTCAATTCTTCGCCATGTTCCTTCATATAATTGAAGGCAACAGCAGTTACAATGCTAGAATCAATGCCGCCCGATAAAAAGGTGCAGACGGGAACGTCGGAAACCATCTGCCTTGTGATGGCATCGCGGACGAGAAACGAGGTTTTTTCCACAGTTGTTTTATAGTCATCAAAATGTTCATGACTGATTAAATCCCAGTAAGCAGTATCCGTAAGGGAGTGTTCATTCAATTTTAAATAATGTCCGGGACGTACTTCATGTACATCCTTAAAAACGCCATTTCCCATAGTTCGTGCCGGGCCAATGGCTAAAATTTCCCGCAGACCATAAAAATCTAATTCAGGTTTGATGTCAGGATGACAGAACAATGCCTTTGGCTCAGAAGCGAAGGCAAAAAGGGCATTTTTTTGCAGGTAAAAAAGCGGTTTAACACCGACGCGGTCCCGGTAGAGATAGAGGGTTTTTGCATAGTCATCCCAGATGGCAAAGGCGAAAATGCCGTTTAGTTTTTTGACAAAATCAGCACCGAAATGAATAAAAGAATAGAGAATCACCTCCGTATCAGAGGTTGTTTCAAAGGAAAAACCAGCACTTTTTAACTGCGGCATGAGTTCATCGGTATTATAAATTTCTCCGTTGTAAACAATGGCATACATTCTGTTTTTTACATTACGAATCATCGGCTGATTGCCGCCTGCGATGTCCCGGATGCTTAGACGTGCATGGGAAAGACCTATCTGCTTAGAAAGATAAGTTCCCAGATTATCGTTTCCCCGGTGTGAGAGCGTTTGATGCATGTTTTCTAATATCTGCGTCCAGTAGGGTGCATTCATGGTAAAGTCATTTTTAAAATCACAAAATCCAGATATTCCGCACATAGTAAATCTCCATTTCAATTTTATTGACAGATGCTTTGCGAAGACAATACGGCAGGCATCTTAAGTTCTATCTAGTATATGTATTTTCAGAAAAAATAAGAAGTAAAACAAAGGATTCGCTATGCATTTCACAATTCACCCTGCATAATTTATAAAAAAAGAAATGTGTGAATCTATGAATAGTGAAAAAATCGAAAATCTACTAAATCTTGCCCTGCAGGCAACGCCAAAGGAGCGGGAAAAATCGTTAAATTTAGAAGTGGGATATAGTCCTAAGAATGCCACCTGGCAGGTGATTATCAAGTTTTTTGGAACGACGGTACAACTGCAGGAAGTATTAAAAGAAGCGTTTCCGGGAGAATATCAGGAGATTTTAATTCAAAATTTGAGCAATGAATATGCCATTTTGGAATTGCCGGAAAATTTAGTGGATAAGGTGGCAGTTCTGCCGCAGATTGTGTATATGGAGAAGCCGAAACGCTTATTTTTTGCAATTCAAAACGGAAAAAGGGCATCCTGCATCAATCCGGTACAGACTGGAGGACAGCCAGCAGGCGGTGGGGCTGCAAACCTGAATCTGACTGGAAAAAATGTGATTGTTGCGGTTATAGATTCCGGGATTGACTATGCGCATCCTGATTTTCGAAATGCAGATGGAACTACAAGAATTTTGGAATTGTGGGACCAGACAGTGACAATGGAAAATCAAAATCCGCCGGAAGGATTTACGCGTGGCACACTTTTTACAGAGGAAGTAATTAACCGGGCATTAGAGCAGCCGACAGAACAAAAACGATATGAAATCTGTCCAAGCAGAGACATTTCCGGGCATGGAACGCATGTGACAGGAATTGCGGCAGGAAATGGAAGAGCTTCGCAGGGAAGATACCGCGGAGTTGCTTATGAGAGCAGGCTGTTAATTGTAAAGCTTGGCACTGCAGAAGAAAATGCATTTCCACGTACAACAGAGCTTATGACAGCGATTGATTTTTGTGTGAACCGGGCGGCTTTTTATGGGATGCCATTGGCGTTAAATTTAAGCTTTGGGAACAATTATGGCTCACATTCGGGAACTTCTTTAATCGAAACTTATTTAAATGATATGGCGGGATATTTCCGCACTTCCATTGTGGTGGGAAGTGGAAATGAGGGAGCAGCAGCGGTACATACCTCTGGAACGGTAAAACAAAATCAGACAGAGGAGGTGGAAATTTCAGTCAGCGAATATGAAACAACGCTGAATTTGCAGATTTGGAAAAATTATGTGGATGAGATGGCAGTTACCATTGCACACCCAAATGGATTAAGAGTCGGACCTATTCAAAGGATTCAGGGAGCACAGCGTTTTCGCATTGCAAATACAGACATTCTTTTGTATTATGGCGAACCAAATCCGTACAGCCCTTATCAGGAAATCTATTTTGATTTTCTTCCGGTAAATGATTATATTGACAGTGGCATCTGGCGGATTGGATTAATTCCACAGCAGATTGTGTCAGGAAATTATGATATGTGGCTTCCGGCAGGCGGTGTGTTAAATCAGGGTACAGGTTTTTTATTTCCAAGGGAAGAAACGACGCTTACAATTCCGTCAACAGCAGCAAAAGCAATTACTGTAGGCGCGTATGATGCTTATTATAACCGCGCAGCTTCTTTTTCAGGAAGAGGTTTTACAAGAGAAACGAATCAGGTAAAACCAGACATTGCAGCACCGGGCGTAGAAATTAATTCCTGTGCACCGGGCGGCGGATATGTGGTGCGGACGGGAACTTCTATGGCAACGCCATTTGTGACGGGTGCGGCAGCACTTTTGATGCAGTGGGGCATCGTAGACGGCAATGATATTTATCTTTATGGGGAAAAACTAAAAGCCTATCTGATTCGTGGGGCAAGACGTGATTTTGCAGGATTTACAGAGTGGCCGAACCCACAGCTTGGCTGGGGAGCATTATGCGTGAGAAGCAGCCTGCCATAGTAAATAAAAGTTTCCCAACAGTTGATTTTATTTCGAAAAGTATCCTGTTATTCGTTAGTAATTCCAGAAAATACCCGATATAATAATCGTATGATTTGAAAACAGGGGAGGTACTTTTATGGAAGAAGTAGGAACAACAGTAGGAGCAGGAACAATAGCGGCAGTCTGCGTTACCTTATGCATTTGTCTGATTTTGCCACTGATAATTTACATTGTTTATGGGGTGAAAAATAAGGGAAAAGGCGTTTGGAGTGCGTGGCTTTTAGGTGCAGCAGGATTTTTTGTCATGCAGATAATTATCCGCGTGCCGATTTTAAACGTTTTATCGTTGAATGAAGGATTTCTTTCTTTTGCAAAAAATCATTATGGCTGGTATTGTCTGCTGCTTGCATTTACTGCAGCATTATTTGAGCTGATAGGACGTTATGCTGTGGCAAAGATAATGAGCAAAAATCTGACATTTGAACGCGGGATTGCAGCAGGCTTAGGTCATGGCGGCATTGAAGCAATGGTTTTGATTGGAATGACATACATCAATAACCTGATTTACATCATGATGATTAACACTGGAACGTTTGATACAATGGTGGAGCAGACGGCAGCATTGGGTGTGGATACATCTTCTTTAATAGTTGTGAAAGAATCACTTCTTAGTACAGGTTCTGCAGTATTTTTATTAGCAGGATATGAGCGTATTTTAACAATGATTTTCCACACAGCAATGAGCCTTGTGGTATGCTATTTTGTCAGCCGGAAAAAAGATTTTGTCGGTATAGGAATCTGTCTTTTATGTCATTGGCTGATGGATTTTACGGCAGCGTTTGTAAATGGCATGACAACGGAGTATTTAGGAAATGTCATTTCTACTTCAACTGCATATGTGATTATTTATGTTTTTATGACTATTGCAGCAATTGCCGCTGTTTTTGGAATTAGAAAAATAAAAAACGAATGGAGTAAGGCAATTTATGAGTAATATACAATTTGTAAAAGATTATCGGGATAATGAAGAATTAAGAGGCAGCTTTAATGAGCTTGCAAAAAAGACATTTGGGCTGGATTTTGAGGACTGGTATCAGAATGGTTACTGGAAGGATAATTACAATCCACATTCTATCGTAGTGGATGGAAAGGTGGCTGCAAATGTGTCTGTCAATCTTACGGATTTTATCTGGAAGGGCGAAAGAAAACGTCTGATTCAGCTTGGAACAGTCATGACGGAGGAAGCATATCGAAAGAAAGGCTATATCCGAATGATTATGGAAGAAATCCAGAAAGAATATGCTGGAAAAGTCGATGGCATCTATTTGTTTGCAAATAATGAAGTGCTTGATTTTTATCCAAAGTTTGGCTTTAAAAGAGCGCAGCAGTATGAATATGTGAAAACGCAGGAGATTCAGACAGAAGCCACTGTAGAGCAGGTTTTGATGCAGGATAAAGCTGCATGGGATATGCTAGAGCAGAAAATCAAAGCAAATGAGCACAGCTGTGCATTTGACATGATAGAAAACAGCGCATTAAATATGTTTTATATTACAAAATTTATGCAGGAAAATGTATTCTATGAAGCATCTATGGATGCGTATATTGTAGCTGAGATAGAAGAGGATGAGCTTATCATTGATATGGTAATTGCAAAAGAGGACGTAGATTTAAATCGTGCAGCAGAAGCATTTGGCAGGGACATTAAAAAAGTTAAGCTTGGGTTTACACCAAAAGATACCACAGGTTTTACCATGCAGGAAGTTGACCAGGACGACAGCATGTTATTTGTAAAGGGAGAGGGATTGGCTGATTTTACAGAAGAGAAGCTGACATTTCCACTTTTGGCACACGCATAAATACAAGGAAGAGCAGGTTACGAAAGGTAATTTGCTCTTTTTTAATGCGAATAGTACTAAAGTATGATTTTTTGTGGCTGTCATGTCAAGTATAATTTACTTGTTTTGAAAATGTTGTAATATTACTTAAGAGGAAAGAGGAGAAAGTACATGGCAAGAGAAATCGAGTTACAAGAGGGCGAAGTTGTAGAAAAAGAAGTGCAGGGAGATTACTGGGAGAAATTATTCCTTTGCATGTATGACCAGAAAAGAGGATATTACTGGTTCACTAACAAAAGAATTTCATTTCAGGGAGGATTTGTAACAGCGTTGGATATTCCATATAGTGAAATCGCATCTGTAAGTGAATGCTGCGTTGGAGGACTGATTCCATTTTTACCAACAGGTGTTAAGGTAGAAACAAAGGATGGAAAAAGTTATAAACTTTCTGTTTTAAAAAGAAAAGAAATTATCGAATTTCTTCAGAGCAAAATCTAAGAAAAACAGTCGTACAAAATTTTGTACGGCTGTTTTTCTTATGGTAAGAGGGACAAGGTTGCAGTTATATAAAAAATCTATTAAGATGTTGTTAGGAAAAGGAGAGGGGAAAAATGGAACAAATTCATATTACAAATAAAACGATGGAATTATGTGATTGTGAGAATGCTTGGAGTTTTAACGATGAATACAAGTGCTGGTGTTTGGAGGATATCTTGTATACTGCAAAAGCGGCCGCACCGGAAACACAGCGTTTGAGCATTTTTGTGCCGGAAGCATATATGAATGCTGGTGGAAAAATCAATGCGTGTGGCAGCATCAATGGCTATACGGCAGAGACAGTACCGGTTATTTTTGAAAACAATTCAGCGGGCTATATGCCGATGCCACATGTGAAATTAGGCGAAGAACGTTGTATGGCAAAACAATATTTAGAAAGAGGTTTTGTGTATATTACAGCAGGAAACAGAGGCAGTGAGTCGAAGGATGAAAAGGGAGAATATTGTGGAAAATCTCCAATGAATCTGGTGGATTTAAAGACTGCAATTCGATTTTTAAGACATAATGTTACCCGTCTTCCGGGAGATTTTAATCATATAATTTCAGTAGGATATAGTGCAGGCGGTGCGATGTCTACACTGCTTGCTGTTACTGGAAATAATGAAAATTTTGATTCTTATCTGGAAGAAAATGGAGCATTTATGGAAGAAAGTGACGCAGTTTTTGCGGCGCAGATTTACTGTCCGATTGTGGATTTAGAGCACGCAGATTTGGCGTATGAGTGGATGTTTTCTGCTGACAAGACAGTTTTTGGTGGGACAAATGAGATGAGTCCATTTCAGAAGGCATTATCTGATAAATTAAAATCGCAGTATCTTACTTATTTTAACAGCTTAAAATTAGTCCAACCGGAGACAAAGGAAATTTTAGAACTTGGCGAAGATGGAAGAAGCGGAAGTGGATATGAGTATCTGATGCAGAAAATCAACGAGTCCGCATCTATTTTTCTGACAAAGCTTAAAGAGCAGAAATTAGAGAAAAACTATTCGGTAGAAGAGTACTTAAATGGTGCATATGAGAGTAGGGACGCAAAAGCCAAAAGAAGCTGGCTTGAATGGGATGGAGAAAAGGCACAGATATCTGATTTAGACAGTTATGTATTAAATCACCGCAGAAGATTGAAATCCTGCCCATCTTTTGATACCTTAGAGAATCATAGCTGTGAAAACAAGGTATTTGGTTCAAAGGAAGAGCCATGTATGCATTTTAACGAAGCAATTGCAGAGATAATTGCGGAATTAAAAGAAGATTTTCCGGCGGAATATGAGAAATATTATGTGGCTTATGCAAAAGCAGAAGGTGATAAAGAACTGGAAAAACGTGTTTATTTATACAATCCGCTTAATTATATTGGTACTACGGAAAAAAGCGAGAAAGCAAAGTTTTACCGCGTTCGTGTTGGTGCAAGTGATGCAGATACCTCGTTTACTGTCAGCATGGCATTAGCGTTAAAGCTTTTGGAAGAGGGACATCCGGTAGATTATCAGCTGGTTTGGGATGAGCCGCATTGTGAAGCAGATTATCCGGGCGAAGTGTGTGACTGGATAGAGGAGATTTGCGGATAAATAGCACTTTTTAAAATAGAAATGAATAAGGATTCAATTTATCGTGAATATTTTAAACTTCGTTAGACGAAAAAAGTTTGTCTAACGGAGTTTTTGCGATTTATGTGGGTAGTGAGGAAAATTGAGGTTGTGGATTGAAAAATTCCTTGACATAAATTTATTCGTATAGTATCATAGTACAAGTGTTGAGTAACTCAACAAGATGCTGATATGGCTCAGTCGGTAGAGCGTCGCCTTGGTAAGGCGGAGGTCACGGGTTCGATTCCCGTTATCAGCTTAATGGAAAAAGAACCGGAAACAAGAGATTTGTTAGTAAAATCAATTGTTTCCGGCTTTTTTGTTATGTGAAATTATAAGTGTGGGTATAAATAAATAGAAAGTTAATAATAACTTAAAATGTAGTCTTGAGAAGTATGGAGAAAAGGGATATAATTATTAGTAATACGAAAGAGAAGGAGAATAAATTTATGCGATTATACAATATATATTATATGTGCAAGAGTAGTCTTCCTGTGATAGGGAGTATAGAAAGAATAGAAGTGCGAAATGTAAACAATAATGCGCATACGGGTTATAAGATAAAAAATTGGGGAGCTGCTAAGGTGGTACTTGCAGAACTTAAAAAGATTAAATGTTTAGAGGTGAATATTGAGGCTCTTTGCAATACACTTAATTTTGTGGCTATAGACCAAATTGAACCAGAAGTTACTGTTGATTCTGGCAGAAAGTTTGCATTAGCACTTGATGACTTATATGTAACGTTGCAAACAATTGTTGATTTATATGAATCATTAGAACTTGAACAGAATCGTTGTGGAATTGATGTTAAAATTCCAAAATGTTCGTCCTTAAAGGAATACATGGAGTATTTAAAGGAAATAGAGTTTGTGTTTACGCAATGTCCATATTTGTTAATGGATGGGGAAGAAATAAAGTTCAACAATGTAGATGTGGGTTCTCAGTGGTTATCCTTTTTGGTTGTTACAGCAGGAACATTTGGAATTCTTAATAATCTTGCCAGATTAGTTGATAAAGCTGTTGCTATTAAGTCGCATATAATTACATTGAAGCAGCAAGAGAAACTACTCGACTCAATGAGGCTGAAAAACGAAGCGACAGAAGAAGCAATTGATGTTTTTAAGAAAATGAAACGTATTACTATGGAGGAATATGTGGCTGATGTGGAGGCTGAACTGGGTGAATTGAAAGATGGAGAAGAGAGAGGAAAAGTAGAGAAAACTCTTGAAAAGTTGGTAATACTTTTAGATAAGGGTGTAGGAATATATTCTTCCATTGAAACACCAAATGAAGTAAAACAATTATTTCCGATAAATGAAGATAATCTTATTTTACCGGATAATATTGTAAAGTTGCTTGAGAAAAAAGATGAATAGTTAAAATACTTAGCATCGGATAGAGTTTCTATCCGGTGCTTTTCATACTTATATAGAATGTTAAACGAATCTATAGACAATTTATAAATTTTTAATTTGTATGTCATAATCAAAAGTAGTATCATATATACAAATCTAATTTGCATAGAAGACTATGCGTCAAAAATCATTTCAGTAACATCAATGGCAGGGAATTATCGCCAGAATTCACACGTTGTATTTGAAGAAAATATCAATTATAATGGAGGTATCTTATTGAGAAACACATTACAAAAGAAAATGAATCGAAGCTTAAAGCTTTCACAGAGGAATTTCCGCGGAGTGTTAAGACATTTTGGTGTAGCAAGAAATTATAAGGACAGACTTTTCATACGATTGCTTCATGATAAAAAGGTGCTGCTTCAGTTGTATAATGCTTTGAATGGAACAAGCTATACCAATCCAGACGAACTTTACATTACGACATTAGAGGATGCTGTTTATATGGGAATGAAAAATGACTGTTCCTTTTTAATCGGAAGCTATATGAACTTGTATGAGCATCAGTCGACATTTTGTCCGAATATGCCAATCCGAGGATTTATGTATCTTGCAGAAATTTATCAGGCGTATATTAAAGAGAGAGACTTGAATGTTTATGGAACAAAACGTATTCTATTGCCAGCACCACGTTATATCGTGTTTTATAATGGTGAGGCGGAGCATGCGGATGTGGAAGAATTAAAGCTATCAGATTCTTTTATGGGTAAGGATGGCTGTATCGAATTTACGGCGACAATGTACAATATTAATATCGGTCATAATCAATCGTTAATGGAGCAGTGTGATACACTTCATGGTTACTCCATTTTTATTGGAAAAATCCGCGAATTCCAAAAATCAGGAATGAACTTGAGTGAAGCAATCGATATGGCATGCAATTATTGTATAGAGCGTAATATTCTAACAGACTTCCTTCGAAAAAATCGAAGCGAGGTGAAGCGCGTGCTGTTGACAGAGTATAATGAGAAACATCAGAGAAAATTAGATAGAGCAGATGCGAGAGAAGAAGGAATAAAGGAGGGACGGGAAGAAAGCAGACGAGCTTTCATTGTAAATATGTTAAGAAAAGGTATCTCCGATGAGGATATTTGTGAACTTGCAGAGTGTAATCAGGAGTTTATAGATAAAATTAGAAAAGAAATGGAATAATTATAAAAAATAAAAGCCCATCTCTTATTAGGAAAAATCCAATAAGAGATGGGCTTTTTAGAAATGTTTGATTTTACTGAATATCAGACCAGCTTTCAATGGTGTCTTCTACAACATAATTATCTTCATAATAAGTGTATTCTCTGTTTTCTTTCTGGAGTGGTCCTACCAAATCAACATGCTCTGCATTTTGTTCGCGGGCATCCCAGTTACCGCGGTTATATTTGTATTCAATGCTGGATAATTCTGCACCCGTCATGGTGTATTCGTAGGTGTAGTCATCAACCTTTGTCATAGCATAAGGTGCATCAGCAACTGTCCAGTTATCGAAAGTACCGATGATATAGATTGGTTCATCCGCTGGTGTATTTTCTGGAACGGTTACGCGGAATGTTACGGTAAATGTCTGAGCTTCTTCTTTTTCAAATTCAGCTTCGTTAATTGGGTTTACGTCTGAATCGTATTTTAAAATGAGAGAAGAGTAAGCCTTCAATTCGTAAGAACCTGCAGAAACCTCTACATTATTATAAATATCTGTACCATCTACATTTAAAGTGATTGTTTTATCATCTTTTCTCTGATTGTGGATGACAAGGTACTGACCGTTTTCATCGTAAACTTTATATGCATAAAGTCCGCCGCCGCCCATGCCAAGTGTTTCGTATGTTCCGTTATAGAAGGTTGGATGTGCGTTACGCATTGCAATCAGTGTTTTGTAATGGTTAAACATACTGTCAGCATCGTCTTTTTCTTCTTCTACAGATACACCATCGTTTGGCTGAACATAGGTAAGAACCGGATTGAAGAAAATATCCGTCATTTCTGTCATATATTCGCCTTCTGCACTTGCATACCAGTCAAGTGGTTCGCGTCTGTTGTCATCCGGCTTCTGACCAGCCTGACCGATTTCTTCACCATAGTAGATAAAAGGTGTACCAGCAAGTGTAAACTGGATTGTAGCAGCAAGCTTTGCTTTTTCTTCGGAATTGACTCTGGTAATAACGCGGTCCATGTCGTGATTTCCAATCATCACTGAGTCAATCATAATAGCATTTACGTCGCTTTTTTCAACCTTTGATTCGTAACGGTCACGCATCTGGTTCATGCTTGCAACAATGTCAATATACTGACCTTTTGCCATGCTGATAATGTTGTCTGCAGCGATAAAGTTAAAAGAAGATGGCATTGCTTCATAATATCTGCCGACAAGAGCAAATTCACTTGTCCAGTTTTCACCAACGATGAAAGCATCCTGTTTTACAGAGCATACTTCTGCGGTGAATTCTTTCCACCAGTCAAGTGTTACTTCAATATCAGTGTCAATTTCTTTAGCGCCGTCTAAACGGAAACCGTCGATACCATGGTCAAGCCAGAAATTTGCTACATTTTTGATTTCCTCATGTACTTCCTGATTGTTGTAATTTAAGTCAGGCATGATGGCATCATAGTGAGCATAATAGTATAAACCAGTGTCAGAATCCTGTTTCCAATAAGCATATTCCTCGTCTGTTTCTGCAACAGGAATACTTTCTTCAATATAATAGAAGTCACGATATGGGCTGTTTTCGTCTGCTAATGCAGATTTAAACCATTCGTTTTCGCTCGAAGTATGGTTGACAACGAAATCAATGATGACTTTGATGTCTTTTTCATGGCAGGCTGCAATAAGTGCATCAAAATCCTCAATCGTACCATAATCAGGATTTGGAGTGTAATAATCTACTACATCATATCCATGATAGGTTGTGGATTCCATCATTGGCATAAGCCAGATTGCACCAACGCCTAATTCTTTCAGATAGTCAAGGTTTTCGGTGATTCCCTGAAAGTCGCCGATGCCATCACCATTACCGTCTGCAAAGCTTCGCACGAAGAGCTGATAAAAGGTAGTTGTTTCAGCCCATTCAGGATTGATTCCTGTAACGGCTTCTGCAATTTCGGTAGAGGCTTCCGTATCAGAAACTTCTGTAGCGGCTGTTTCTGTAGTACCAGATTCGGTACTGTCTACATTGTTGTTGGCTGTGCTGCTTTCCTTAGAACAAGCGGATAGACTAAAAGTCATGGCAGCAGCAAGAAAAAGTGATAATATTCTTTTTTTCATGTAACCCTCCCTTTAGAACATCATATATGTGTTCTCGTTGTGATAAGACTATTATACCATATGCTTGGGATAATAAAATAAAAAGTTTAGTAAATTTTCGTAGATTTTTTGCGGCTAGTGAGGAAAATTGAGTACCTGCAATCATTCATAATTACAATTAAAAAAAGAGACTTAGTTAAAGGCTGGAAGGAAAACAAAATATGCTTTTACCGAGCAGTGCGAAGAGATTAAGGATTTGCATTTATAGGATGGTATAACAAAAATATTTTTAGATATGACAAGCAAAAATGGTTCAAAAGAGTTGGTAAGTCTGCTACAATATTATGAAGAATACCAGTCTGGATAATCCCAAAGTTTGTGTGAAAGATGAGGAGATTGTGACGCTGGATAAAATCGTATCGGAAGTAAAGGAAAGAAAATCATGAATTTTAAAGAACGAAGACAAGAAGTTTTAAACAGAATGAAGGACAATTCCATTCTGATTTTATTTTCAGGAATTGAAGTGCACGTCAGTGCAGATGAATATGCACCATTTGAAGCAAATCGTAATTTCTTTTATCTGACAGGCTTACGTCGTGATAATATGGTGCTGGTTTTAGATAAAGCCGCAGAAAAGGTGACAGAGAAGCTTTTTATTGAAGAAGCTGACCCTGATATGGAACGCTGGTATGGAAGAAAGGTGACAGTGGCAGAGGCAAAAGAAATTACCGGAATCGAGGATATTTCTTTTATTGACAGCTTTGAATCAGCAATTGACCGCATAATGACAAGAGAAGATGTAGATTATCTGTATTTTGATACTTATCGTCATCAGCTTAGCGATATGGAAGATTATAACCTGATAAAAGCGAATGAATTTGCAAAAAAATATCCGGGTGTCCGTATCCAGAATGTATTTCCTCTGATTGCAGAAATGAGAATGCAAAAGGATGCAGATGAGGTTGCTTTGTTAAGAGATGCCATTAAGCTTACCGATGAGGGCTTACAAAATGTAATGAAAAATCTAAAGCCGGGCATGAAGGAGTATCAGGCGCAGGCAGATTTTGAATACAGCATTAAAAGAAATGGAGCAGACGGAGTTTCTTTTCCAACTATCGCAGGAAGCGGTATGAATGGAACTATGCTTCATTATGAAACCAATCAGGATACCTGTGAGGACAATACACTGATACTTTTAGATTTAGGAGCAAAATATCAGGGGTATTGCGCGGATATTACAAGAACCTATCCGGTAAATGGCAAATTTACAGAGCGTCAGAGACAGGTTTATGATATTGTTCTTGCGGCAAACCGCAAAGTGGCAGAAGAGGCAAAACCGGGAATGACAACGCTTGAATTAAACAATATCTGCAAAAAAGTTTTAGCAGAGGGCTGCATCAGGCTTGGTTTAATAAAAAAAGAAGAGGAGATTGGCAAGTACTATATGCACAGTGTATCCCATCATTTGGGCATTGATGTACATGATGTGACAGTTGACTCGAACAAAAAGCTTCGTCCGGGAGCTGTCATTACCGATGAACCAGGACTTTATATTGATGAATGGGAAATTGGCATTCGTATCGAGGATGACCTTTTAATCACAGAAACAGGCTGTGAGGTTTTATCCGAAGCAATTATCCGCGATGCCGATGCAATCGAATCTTTTATGAGCAAATAAGACAAAGACTGCTGTAAAATGATAGTATGAGTTTTATCATGCCATCAGGGAATTATCAGAAGGTTACGCCATTTGCATTTATTCTTTCGACAAAGAAAAGTTTGAAGTGCGTGTCAAAAATTTTGAAATTCTAATGCTCATTCCTCTGAAAACGCTATCTTTTATGTCCACTCAAGGTGTTTACAGACTGGCAAAAAAGCGTTCGCATGGTGACGGAAATCTTGTTTCGCAGGTTTCTTAGTGCATCTTGCAGGCTTGCTTTGGCAAAACGGAATCTGGCGGACGCAGGAGAACACTGCGTATGTTTTTAAATAGAGTAACGCCCTCCTTTGCGGTAGCCAGATTCCTATATCGACTTTGTCAAAGCACACCTGCTAGATGCACTTGAAAGCTGTAGTCCAAGATTTTCGTCCCACTGCGGACGTTTTTTGCCAGTCTGTAAAACGCAATGAGTGGACACAAAACGTATATTCAGAGGAATGAGCAAAGAATTTCTAAAATTTTATCCAACGCACTTCAAACTTTCCTTTGTAAAAGAATAAATGCAAATGTTCAAAGTTTCTGATAATTCCCAGATGGCATGACACTATTTTCAAGTCATTTTACAGCAGTCTTTTTGTCATTTGAGCGAAGAAAATGTATTTTTGAGAAAATAGCTCTGTTAAAAAATGGAATATCTGATAAGCTGATATCAGATAGAAAAAGAAAGAGAGAATCGATATGACGATTAACTTAGTAGTATGCGTGGTTGTGGCAGTTTTGTTATTTATCTGTATTCTTGTGCTGCTTCGTTTATATGGCAGATTGAAAAACAGCTACGAAGCCTTAATGCAGAGTTATCAAAACTTAGAAAAACTAAATAGTGAACTTCGTGCGCAGCGGCATGATTACTTAAATCATCTGCAGGTGGTTTATGGAATGATGGAGTTAGAAGAATACGACGAGCTTCATTCATATCTGATGCCGGTTTATAAGGATATGATGAAGACAGGAAAAGCCTTAAAGACTGCAAAACCAGCCTTAAACGCACTTCTTAAAGCTAAGATGGGAGAAGCGGAAAGCAAAAAAATCGATGTCTATGTGGAAGTAAAGTCTGATTTAGAAGGCTTAAAAATTCCCGACTGGGAGTTATGTAAGGTGCTTTCAAACATTCTTGATAATGCAATTACCGCATTGCAGGAAAAAGAGGAAGAGCGCATTTTAAGAATCGATATTACGGAAGATACACAGCAGTACACTTTTTCTATCAGTAATAATGGTCCGATGATTCCGAAAGAATTTCAGAATGCGATATTTAAACAGGGGGTGTCCACCAAAACGGAGGCTGGTCATGGAATGGGACTTTATATCGTGGCAAATGTTCTTAAAGAAAACGGGGGAACGATTAACCTTGCTTCGGAGGAACAGGAAACCATATTTACAGTACAAATAAAAAAATAAATGTCATGTATATTTCGGAAAGGAGGAAAACATGGATATTTTGATGGTAATCGGAATTGTGTTGTTAGTTGCAGGATTTGTTTTTGTGGGAATTGAAATGGTAATTCCGGGTTTTGGAGCACCGGGAATTTTAGGGACTATCAGTCTTGTGGCAGGAGTTATATTGACCGCAGACACCATTGAAGAAGGACTGACTTTAACGGTGATAGTCATTATTATTCTTGCGGTGATGCTGACGGTAATTTTATCCTTGTTCCATTCAAAGAAAATTAAATCACCAATTGTGTTAGAGGCAGAAATGAAAGCAGAGCATGGATATTTAAGCAGTTCTGATTTAGACTATCTGGTTGGAAAAGAGGGAGTTGCATCTACAGACCTTCGTCCGGCTGGAAAATGTAACATTGATGGAGTGGAGTTTGATGTCCGTTCCGAGGGCAAATTTATCAAAAAGGATTCGAAACTTCGAATCACCAAAGTTCATGAAAATACATTAATTGTACAAAAAATTTAAACAAAAGAAGGAGTGAGAGTTATGGTAGCAAAAATTATTGTTATAGGTGTGATTTGTTTACTCATTATATTATTTTTTATTTTTGTTCCGGTGGGATTGTGGATTTCTGCAATTGCATCCGGCGTCAGAGTTGGAATTTTAGATTTAATTGGAATGAAGCTTCGAAGAGTAGCACCATCCCGTATCGTGTTAGCTTTAATTAAAGCAACAAAAGCAGGCTTAAGCTTAAAAGTGAATCAGTTAGAGGCTCATTTTTTGGCAGGTGGTAATGTGGATGACGTGGTGAATGCTTTAATTGCAGCAGAACGTGCAGGCATTGAACTTTCTTTTGAACAGGCATCTGCAATTGATTTGGCAGGTCGTGATGTATTTGAAGCAGTACGCATGAGCGTTACTCCAAAGGTAATTGAAACCACATTGGTTTCCGCTGTTGCAAAGGATGGTATCGAGCTTTTAGTAAAAGCAAGAGTTACAGTTCGTACCAATATTGAGCGATTGATTGGTGGTGCAGGAGAAGATACCATTTTAGCACGAATCGGCGAAGGTATTGTTACAACCGTTGGTTCTTCCCAGACACACAGTGAGGTTTTGGAGAATCCGGATGAGATTTCGAAGCTTATTTTAGCAAAAGGACTGGATTCCGGTACAGCGTTTGAAATTATTTCAATTGACATTGCAGATATTGACATCGGACGCAATATTGGTGCAAACTTAAAGAGTTTACAGGCAGAAGCGGACAACAAGATTGCACAGGCAAGAGCAGAGGAACGCCGCGCAATGGCGGTTGCGTTAGAGCAAGAGATGAAGGCTGCTGTTGTGGAAGCAGAAGCAGAGATTCCAAAGGCAATGGCTGAGGCACTTCGCAGTGGAAATATTGGTGTTATGGATTATTATAACTTGCAGAATGTGCTGGCAGATACGGAAATGAAGCGCAACATTGGAAATGGTGCAAACGCTTATGCTGAGAGCAAGGGTGAGAAGCCAAGTACGAAGTTAAATAAGGAATGATAAAAGAGCATTCGCAGTCACGTAAGGTGGTGCGCCTGTAGATGATAGTAAATTGGGAGTGAACGTAACATGATACAAAAGGTAATGCTGATAGAAGATGAACCGGAGATTCGAAAATTGCTCCGCAAAATCATAGAGCGTCAGGAAGGTTTTGAGGTGGTGGCAGAAGCAGCTGATTTTGCCACTGCGGTAACAGAATTTACAAAATATCGTCCGGATGTGGTATTTGTGGATGTGGATTTAAAGGGAGAAAGCGGTTTAGAATGTGCCAAGGTATTTGTGGAGTTAAATCCAAAGCTTAAGGTTATTTTCGCAACGGCACACAGCGAATATATGGCAAATGCTTTTGAAATTTATGCCTTCGATTATTTAGTGAAGCCTTTTGATATAGAGCGTGTAAACCGCACATTAAAAAGAATTAAAGACAGTCTTCCGCAGGAAAATGCGAAAGAGGATGATGCAGAAAGCAACCACGTATCCCAATCTGAGCAGCACAAGGAAAAGCTTTTAATAAAGGGAAAAGAACAGATAAGCTTCGTAGATAAGAAAGATATTATTTTGATTCAGCGTGAAGAGGGTGCGACGGAAATTATTACATATGAGGAAAACTTTAAAACATCCGCTTCCTTAAGTGAATTAGAAGAAAAGCTTCCAATGCCGGAATTTATGCGCTGTCACAAATCTTATATCATTAATCTTTCTGCAATTTCTAAGGTTGAGCCATATGGACGCTGGACCTATGTGGTAAAATGCAAGGGAACAAAAGAAACAGCATTAATGACAGCAGCAAAATACGAAGAAGTAAAAAAGATGTATCAGTAGATGCATAAAGCAGGTAAAGGCTGTGGGAGAGAAACAATGATAATCAAAAATGGAATCGTTTTTCAGGAAAACCGGAAATTTAATCAACAGGATTTATATATTGAAAATGGCAGAATTGTTTCTGATAAAGAGCAGGTGACCGATAAAGAAATCATAGATGCGAGCGGCTTATACGTGATACCGGGACTGGTGGATGTACATAGTCATGGAGCAGTTGGACATGATTTTTCGGATGCGGATATTTTCGGACTTCAAAAAATATTAGAATATGAGTTATCCTGTGGGGTGACATCCTATTGTCCGACTACCATGACACTGCCGAAAGAAAAATTGCTGGAGGCAGTATCGACAGTGCAAAAAATAAAAGAGCAGGATAATCTTTCTTCGCTTGCAGGAATTCACATGGAAGGACCTTTTATAGATGCAAAGAAAAAGGGCGCACATAGGAAAGAGTGTATTTGTGAGGCGGACACTTCTTTTTTCAAGGAATGTATGGAAAAAAGTGGGAATCGGATTCGTCTTGTGACAGTTGCACCGAATATGCCGGATGCAATTTCTTTTATCCAGGAAGTGAAGGATGAGGTAGTTGTTTCTTTAGGACATACATCTGCTGATTATGATACGGCAAAAGCGGCATTCGCGGCGGGCGCAAATCATGTGACACATTTATATAATGCGATGGAAAGTTTTTCTCACAGAGCACCGGGACTCATTGGAGCAGCGGCAGAAACAGACGGCTGTATGGCAGAATTGATTTGTGATGGGATTCATGTGCATGAGAGTGCTGTCAGGGCGGCATTTAAGCTGTTTCCTGAGCGTATTGTGTTAATTAGTGATTCTATAAGAGCGGCAGGAATGCCAGACGGCGTGTACGAGCTGGGCGGACAGATGGTGCAGGTAGATAATGGAAAAGCCCTTTTACCTGATGGAACAATTGCAGGCTCTGTGACAAATCTTTTTGAAGGAATGAAAAAAGCGGTTTCTTTTGGGATTCCATTAGAAGAAGCAGTTGCCGCAGCCACCATCAATCCTGCCATAAGTATTGGAATTGAAGATGAGGTAGGAAGTCTTGCTGCCGGAAAAAGAGCAGATATGCTTTTATTAAATAAAGATTTAAATTTAATTCGTGTAATCAAAGGAAAATGAAAAATGGGGACGCAGCCTAAATTTCAGAATTTAGGCTACGTCCCTATTTTTCGGAATTTAGGCTACGTCCCCAAATTTCGGAATTTAGGCTGCGTCCCTAAATTTCGAATTTACTTATTCACGTGCTTTTTGATTGCTTCAAAGCTTTCTTTGCTGATGACGTGTTCCATCTTGCAGGCATCCTCAGTAGCAATTTCTGCCGGAACGCCAAGACTTACCAACCAGGAAGAAATTAATTCATGGCGCTCATAAATCATATCAGCGATTTCCTTACCTGAGTCTGTTAAATAGATAAAGCCGGCATCGGTAACAGTGATGTGCTGTTTTTCACGAAGATTCTTCATTGCGATGCTGACGCTGGATTTCTTAAAACCTAATTCATTTGCAATATCAACGGAACGGACAACCGGAAGCTTTTTGCTTAAAACTAAAATGGTTTCCAAGTAATTTTCTGCGGATTCGTTTGTTGTCATAATGTATCCCCCTATATGTTTATCCCATTAAAATTGAATTAGCACTATTGTAGCATAAAAAACTTTTCATTTCAAACTTATATCCATAGAAAGTTCCAATAATAATAGAAAAAGTTATTTTAAAAGTTAGATGAATGGAAAAAATTGGAATAATTAATTCTTGACAACTAACAAAGGTTAGAATATACTAACTCACGTAAGAACGGAAAATCATTAACATGAATGAAAGAAGAGAAGGCGTGAAGTGAGACAGGAGAAGGAAAAGACAGGAAGAAATAGTCACGATTCCGTAAGCTATCAGCGAACACAAATGCAGAAGGAAATGATTATCCAGAAGCTAAAAGAGCGGGGATGTAGAATTACGAAGCAGCGTCTGATGCTTTTAGATGTCATTCTTGAAGAGGAGTGCTCCTGCTGCAAAGAGATTTATTTTAAGGCTTTGGGCAAGGATAGAAAAATCGGAACAGCAACCGTATACCGTATGGTAAATACGTTGGAAGAGATTGGGGCAATCAGCAGAAAAAATATGTACAAAATTGCATGCAGCGATGGCTGTGAGGTGGAAAATGCCTGCACCATTGAATTTGAAGACCATACAGTGATTGAATTGTCGGCAAAGAACTGGAGCAAAATTATTCAGGCGGGGCTGTCTGTATGCGGCTATGCAGATGGGAAAAATATACGAAGTGTAGTTGCCAGACAATGTGAATGCGTGGAGTAAATGTAACAGAGAGGCAGAGTTACACTAACGGAACAGTAAGAAGGCTGTATGGCATCTTGAGAAAAATTTTCAATAACACTTGACAGAATTTTCCAGTGATGCTAAACTACCAGTAGTTAGCAGGAACTAATTAGCGTTCGACGTATAGGAGGACATTATGAATTTAACAGAAGCACAGATTGAAAAAGAATATCTGATTCAGGAGATAAAAACAGAGGATGAAGAATTAGATTCTTTCCTTTTTACATTAGGCTGTTATAGCGGAGAACCAATTACCGTTGTTTCCCGTTTAAGAAGCGGATGCGTTGTTTCGATTAAAGATGGCAGATATACCATTGATAATCAGTTAGCAGAAGCAATTATTGTATAAGACAGCGCATTTGTGCTGTGCGCGAATCTGAGAAACCCGCAAAGCGTGTTTCTCAATATTTTTGTCATAGAGTTAGTTATGACTATTTACAATTAGAAAACTATGATTTCACTTAGAGAAAGTGAACTGGTTTATATGAGGAGGAAGAGAAAATGAGAATTGCTTTAACAGGTAATCCGAACAGTGGTAAAACTACCATGTACAATGCGCTTACAGGAAGAAGCGAGCGTGTTGGTAACTGGGCTGGTGTTACAGTAGACAAAAAAGAAAGCCCAATCAAGAAAACTTATTATAATGGAAGTGAGGAACTGATTGCAGTCGATTTGCCGGGTGCTTATTCGATGTCTCCGTTTACTTCAGAAGAAAGTATCACAAGTGCTTATGTGAAAAATGAAAATCCGGATGTTATCATTAATATCGTGGATGCAACAAACTTAAGCCGAAGCTTATTTTTTACAACACAGCTTCTGGAATTAGGAATTCCGGTTGTTGTAGCGTTAAATAAGAGTGATATTAATGCAAAGAAAGAAAACAAAATTGATGCTGCAGCATTATCTGAGAAATTAGGCTGTCCGGTTGTGAATACAGTATCCACTTCTTCTGACGATAAAGGTTTAGCAGAGGTTGTAAAAGCAGCAGTTGCAGCAAAAGGAAAAACACAGAAAGCCCCATATACACAGGGCAATATCAATTTAAGTGATAAGGCTGAGGTTGAAGCAGCAGATAGAAAACGTTTCGATTTTACAAACAAGATTGTAAAAGAAGTAGAAACACGTAAGGTATTTACAAAAGATAAAAATATTCAGGATAAGATTGATGCAGTCATTACCAATCCGATTCTTGGAATTGTAATTTTTATCGGTGTTATGTTCTTAGTATTTAATATTTCACAGTCAACCTTAGGACCATTTTTAGCTGATATTTTAGTTGGCTGGATTGAAACATTCCAGGGCTGGGTTGCAGAATTGATTGTAGATGCAAATCCATTTTTACAGTCACTTGTTGTAGATGGTATTATTGGCGGTGTAGGTGCTGTTGTTGGTTTCCTTCCATTAGTAATGGTAATGTACTTCTTAATTGCATTATTAGAAGACTGCGGTTATATGGCACGTGCAACAGTTGTATTAGACCCAATTTTCAAAAGAGTAGGTCTTTCCGGAAAATCCGTAATTCCTATGGTTATCGGTACAGGCTGTGCTATTCCGGGTGTTATGGCATGCCGTACGATTCGTAACGAAAGAGAACGTAGAGCAACTGCAATGCTGACACCATTTATGCCATGTGGTGCA
>JBGVHB010000075.1:0-1875 GCA_045121975.1 Roseburia sp. | reverse complement strand
CGAGTATTTCTTATGACATCTCCTACATATTCGGTCTCTACGATTTGCTCCTCATAAATACCTTGCTCTGTCATTTTAGTTACGGCGTATCCGATTACTCCGTAAAATTTAGCCATTTTGAATTTCTCCGATTATTCAGGAGTTGATTCTAATACGATAGCAGAATAAGGTTTAGTTAATGCTCCAGAGCAACGTGTTTCAATTAAGTATTTTTGAGCATTGTAGTCGATATCGAAATCTTCGAACATTGATACAGCTCCACCTTTATCTGCACCAACATTGTAGTCACGTAAGTTAACGATAATACCTAAAATATTTTTAGATTTGTCGTTATTTTGTGCTCCTTCTAAAACAGGAACAGTTACGATTTCTTTAACACGCATAGCTGTAGCTAATTTAGCAACTGAATCATAGATGATACGTCCATTTTTATCTTCTAATAATAACATTTCTGTTAATACTGATTCAGAGCAGAATAAAGTTGGTTCACCTGAACCTTTGTAATCTTTACGAGCACGTAAAGATTCTTGAATCATTGCTTTAGCTTTAGCTTCTGGAGTATTTTCTTTTGCTACAACTTGATGGTGAATAGCATATAATTCGTGATCATTTGCGATAGAACGAATATGTTGATCGGAAATATGATCATCTGAATCAGTTAAACGTCCATCTCCAATTAAGATTGCACGAGCAATTTCCTCTTCAAGCATCATACGCATTTCACGTTTAATGAATGCTACTACATCGAAATCTGTAATATCTAATACATCATCTCGATGTAATTTTTGTTTTTTATACACTGTTTGAGGGTCAGTCGTACGTTTTAGTAATGTGAATACTTCTTCTTTTTTCTGTTTCCCTTTGATGTACCCTAATGCACGAGCTTCATCTTCACGGATATCAGCTTGTAAAGATTTAATACGAGAGAATGGTGTACGATGCACCCCAGCCATTACTCGTCCAACCCATCCCATGTCACGTGAAATAAATTCAGGTTCACGATTCATATTTTTAAATTCTGGGAATAAATATCCAGCTTCATCGATATGCTCGATACCATGTTGTAAGCAACTTTCTCTTAAAGATCCGTAACGTTTAGCATCACGTAATATAGCTTCTTCTTCTGAATGTGTTAACACATCTTTGTTTTCTTTTACATTTTCGTTATCAAATACATTATGTTTCATTTCATCTTCTCCTCCGTTATCAATATTTGAATGTTCAACATTTTTACCTTCTAAGGCTTGACCAATTAAAGCATACATAACATTTCGTTGTTCTTCAGACATACTGTCAACAACATCTTGAACTGTTTTTTCTTTATTATCTTCCACTTTTTTATCCTCCTCTTTCACTTCTTTAGATTCTTCTTCCGCATGGGATAATACTAATTCTTCTCCAGTATAAATAACCCCCTCTTCTTCTGAAGCTTCTCCATGTCTTAAGATTGAATCGATGAATGCTCCGGGATTAGCACCAGCTAATACGAGACTTACTTCACGAATCACACCATGTTCTACATTTCCACCTTTTTGTTTAAGCTGATTAGCATAAATAGATAATGCGGTTACATCACCATGTTCAACTAACATTTTAGCATTTTTGCCAGCTTCAGTATTGTTAAATGTGCAATATGCATAAACACCTGAATCTCTATTTTCTAGTAATGCATGACCTAACACATTTAAAGGGTCATTGTGTTGATGATTCCAAACTAGTGGTACGGTTTGTCCGTCGTTATGTTTGAAAGCATCTTTTAAGATAGTTCGACCATCTGAACATCTTAAATTATTTTTAGTTGCCCAACCACTAAAATCGTATTTTTTACTCACGTTATCACCTCATTCTACTCTTTGGCTTTTTCATTTTGATTTT
>JBGVHB010000074.1:0-136665 GCA_045121975.1 Roseburia sp. | reverse complement strand
ATCACTCCCAAGAGTTCACATCGACGGAGTGGTTTGGCACCTCGATGTCGGCTCATCGCATCCTGGGGCTGTAGCAGGTCCCAAGGGTTGGGCTGTTCGCCCATTAAAGCGGTACGCGAGCTGGGTTCAGAACGTCGTGAGACAGTTCGGTCCCTATCCGGCGTGGGCGTAGGATATTTGAGAGGAGCTGACCTTAGTACGAGAGGACCGGGTTGGACGAACCTCTGGTGTATCGGTTGTACTGCCAAGTGCATGGCCGAGTAGCCAAGTTTGGAAGGGATAAACGCTGAAGGCATCTAAGCGTGAAGCCCCCCTCAAGATGAGATATCCCCTCCTAAAAGGAGATAAGATCCCTTGAAGACTACAAGGTAGATAGGGCAGAGGTGGAAGTGCAGTAATGCATGGAGCTGACTGTTACTAATCGGTCGAAGGCTTGACCAAAACAAAGAAAACAAGTTTTCTTGGAAATCTGTATGAAGTTTTGAAGGTATAAAGTACTTATTACCTATTGAAAAATGTTTGATAATTGAATATAGTTATAAAGAGCGTAACACTTACGCTTTTTTATAAAATACAGGGGATTGGTCAAATGGTATGATAGGGGTCTCCAAAACCTTTGGTGGGAGTTCGATTCTCTCATCCCCTGTTTCTAATAAGTTTCGAGGCTTTATGAGTATGAAGTTTCGGAGCTTTTTTCGTTTACAGAAGTATATACATAAAGGTTGGGAGGAAATTTTATAATGGAGAAGAGTGTACAGTCAAAGTGGTTAAGTATTTTAAATCCAAAAGAAGATACGGAATATAAAACATTGTCAGACGTGGCAATGCATGATATTGGGCTTGATTTAATCTGTAAGAAGCTGTCCGCTAAGGAACAGGAGCAGGAAATGATAAAACGTATCATGGCAAAAATGACAGCCAATCCAGAGGTAACACAGTATCGATGTGACGTTTTTTCAGATATTTATAAGTTTCCTAAAATGAGAAACCGTATGATGGAGCTGTTAGAGCAGGTTGATTTTTTGCGGGACTATGGAAGCTTTAAAAGAGATTATGATGAATCTGCGGGAACATGGGATTTATTACATAGATTAGACGAAATTAAGGATTATATTCAGAGTGTTGAGGCAATTTTTGAATGTCTTTCGGGAGTAGAGCTGCAGTCTGAGGGGTTAATCAATCTGCGTCGTTATGTGGAGGAGCTTTATCATGACAATGGATTTGCAGAGTTGAAGAAAGATATTGCAAATCTGAAAGCAACTACCTCTAATTTAAAAAGTGTTACAGTTGGCATTAACTTAAATGACCGTTTTGAAGCAGATGGAATCGGACTCATTTCAATTAATAGCAAATATTTTACGAAATCAAATATTGTATCTAATTTTTGTGATGCGTTATCAAAAAAAGATAATATCAAGGATACAACAGAATGGGACGAAAATTATAAATTTCATCCGGTTTCGATGGACAATTTGCAGCTGGATGCACTGGGCAGAGGTGGTTTATTAAAATCATCCAATCAGGTAATGCCAATGGGAATGGCAGCTGTTCCTGCCGGAGATTCTACCGAAGATATGATGCGTTACATGGATAAAATTGTAAATCACATGCTTTCTGCGACTGTTAAGAAGCTAAAAGAAATATTGTCAAAGCATGTTACCATCAGTATTCAGAATATCACGCGTCTGATTCCTGAATTTGTATATTATATCCGCTGGGCAGAATATATTGAGATGTTAAATAAAAAAGGAATGAAATTTTGCAAAGCGTCCATTTCAAAGGAAAATGAAAATAAACGAATGATGCGTGCAAGAGAAATCTATAATCTAAAACTGGCATCTGCAGTATTGGAAAATGACGAGGAAATTGTTACAAATGACCTTGATTTTGATGAGGAGCATCGTGTTTATATTTTGACAGGAGCGAATCGTGGTGGAAAAACAACGATTACACAGGCTGTCGGGCTGCTTTTTGTTTTGGCACAGGGTGGAATTTATGTACCGGGAGAGGAATTTGAATTTCATCCGGTAGATTGTATTTATACACATTTCCCGGCAGACGAGGACAAAACTATGGATTTGGGTCGTCTGGGAGAGGAATGTACACGTTTTCGTGAATTATATAAAGATAGCACGAAAAACAGCCTGCTTTTGTTAAATGAAACATTTTCTACGACATCCTTTGAGGAAGGATATTATATTGCATGTGATGCTGTGAAAGCAATTTTAAACAAGGATGTCAGAACGATTTATAATACACATATGCACAAGTTAGCGTACGAGCTTGATGAGATAAATAAAATGGGCGGCAGCGGAAAAGCAGTTTCATTAATTGTAGAGGCTGAGGGCGGAAAGCGTTCCTATCGTGTGAAGGTTGCGCCGCCGGAAGGAATGTCTTATGCCAGAGATATTGCGGAAAAATATGGTGTAACCTATGAACTTTTAACAAATGAGCAGTAAAAGCAGAATAAGCAGAAGAACAAATAAAAGAACAAACAAAACAAGAACAGAATGCGGCAGACTTTGTTTCGAAAACAAAGAGAAAAGTGCAGTTCTGTTCTTTTTTTGTTTTATAGGAAAGCAATGTGATTTATAAAAAATGAAAAGAAAGATATTGACACATACCTGTTAATAGTGTATATATAACATATAAACAGTTAAAACAACTGTATCATACGTGCACAAATGGAAAGAAAGAGAGAGGAGTAAATCAATTGAAAATATTACAAAACTCTGGAGTACCAATTTATCAGCAGATTTCTGAGCAGTTGAAATCTGACATTTTAGCAGGAAGACTAAAGCAGGGCGAGTATCTGCCGTCGATTCGCAGTCTTGCAAAGGATTTGAAAATCAGTGTTATCACAACAATGAAAGCATATGAACAGTTAGAAGCTGAGGGAATGGTAACGGCTGTACAGGGAAAAGGCTTTTATGTGAATGCGCAGGACAGCGAAATGTTAAAGGAACAGCATTTAAGAAGAGTGGAAGAAGCGCTGACAGAAGCAATTGCTGCTGCAAATATTGCTGGGATGACAACGCAGGAGCTGATAGACACATTAAAAACATTGATTCAGGTATCAGAAGAATAAGACACAGAAATAGAGGGAAGGAAAGAAAAGTCATGCAAAATGTAATCAGTGGAGCAAATATTAAAAAAAGATTCAGTGGATTTACGCTGGATGTACCAGTTTTAACAATTCCAAAGGGATTTGCAACCGCTTTAATCGGGGAAAACGGAGCAGGAAAGACAACATTATTAAACCTTTTAGCCGGAATTCGTTTGGATTATCAGGGAGAAATAAAATATTTTGATGAAATGGAAACAAATGTGGATAAGATAAGAGAACGCTTTGGGTATACAGGACCTGGAAATTATTATCTGCCACATTGGACGATTAAACAGGTAGAAGAAGTCAGTGACATGTTGTTTGATACATTTGACAAAGAAAAATTTCAGAAGGTCTGCAAGGAGCTTGGAATTGTTCCTGAGAATGGAAAAAGAGGAAAGAAGGTCAATGATTTATCGGATGGCAATCGCATGAAATTAATGCTTGCAACGGTACTTGCAAGGGAAACAGAGTGTCTGATATTAGATGAGCCGGCATCCCCTCTTGACCCATTAATGAGAGACAAATTATGCGAGATAATCCGCGAGTATTTATTGGAAGGCAATGGAGAAAAGAGCGTATTCTTTTCTACACATAATATTTCCGATATGGAAAATGTAACAGATTATGCCATTATTATGGAGCATGGAAATATCGTGGAACAAGGATTTGTTGAGGATTTAAAAGAGAAATATGTTATGGTAAAGGGTGAAGCAAAGGATGCAGAGGCTGCAAAGAAGATTTTATACAGCTTTACGGGAAATGCCTATGGATTTGAGGGTATCTGCTTAGCAGACAGAGTGGATAAGTTAGCAGGTATGGATATTAGTTTAGAAACGCCAACCTTATACCAAATCAGTGTAGCAGTAATGAAAGTAAATACGAATCTGAAATTCGCGTAAAAGGAGTACGGCATGGGAAAAAGAATGAAAAGCTATCTGGTTTTTACTGGATTAGGGTATCGGGTTGTGATGTTTATTGTCATTCCGGTTGTATTAACTATATTTGGAACTGCTCTTTCCATATTGTTTGATTTTCCAGGATATTTACTGAGTGCATATATGCTGCCAACCATAGAAATTATGGCGGATGCATTTGTGTTTGAAGGAATTGCTTCTAAAAAGATTGCACATTTAGAATACTTAAAAACTTCAAAACGTGGAATTAAGCTTATGAGAGATGCATTACAGGGCGGAATGATTCGAATGTTGATTTCAAGTGCAGTGCTTCTGTGTGTGAATCATCTGATTTACTTAGGAATAGCAGGTGAGTCCTGGAATATGAATAGTGTGTTTGTTCTGCTTTGGTTTTGTGTATTTATCTATGTTATTGCAATGAGCATGCTTGTGATAGCAAGATTTTTTATAAGTGCGCAGGTGAACTATATCTTAGGATTTTTTGGAGTTTTGCTGGAGCTGCTTGTGTTGTGGTTTGGGAAAAATTTATATGTTTCATTTGTGATACTTGTTATCATAGGAATTGCAGTAAGTGTTTTTAGTGTAAAAATTGTAGAGAAACGTATGAGGGAGAGTTATTATGATAAAACAGTTTAAAATGGGGTTCAAAATGCTTCGCTATGCGCATGGAATTAAAAGCTGCATAGTATGGTGTTTCATTACTTTTCTAATGGGCGTGCTGCTTGAAATTGAAGCAGTGGAAGAAAATGTTGGAGGCAATCATGTGGCTATCTATTTAGTTATGATGATAGCAATTTGGCCGCTTCAGCTTCTGGTGTCATTAAATGTGCCAAATGTGGTAGCTTCGTCTCCTTGGAAGAAAAAAATACAGACTTCTGTGATGGCACTGATTAGTGTTTTTACATTCTTAATCTCATATATTGTGGTTGTTAGCATCGAGGGAATCAAATATTCAATCGGAAGAACAAGGGCAGAGGATTTTACCTCTTATGTTATCTGGGCGGCTTGTTTTGCAATGGTGTTAATGCTTTATATGGCATTTAGTATGAAATACTTTGTGGTATCAACGATTGGATTTATTGTTGTTATGTCAAGTACATCCATTATTGTAAGCTTAAGACAATATACCGATTTGGAAATTTTTCATAAAACCTTTCATCCGGCGGTGACAATACTTCTTGGAGGAGTTTTAATTGTGGTTGGCGCACTTTTAGAATATGGTGTATCACTACTTATTTATAAAGCACCGGTATCTAAATACGCGCAGATGAATTCTCTTCGAAAAAAGATGTAAGTTTTTTTAGAATCTGCTTTAATTAGGACTGCAGAGTTGAAACAGAATTTTCCAGGAAAAGCAGGGTTAAGACTGCAGTCAAAAAAACCGATATATTTCTTAATATGAAGTTTTCTTTTTAAGTGCATGGAGGCATAAGGAACTGATTAAAAGGATTTATGAAGGAGAAGGAAGCTATGAGCCAGAATGAAGAGATGAAAATGACCTATTCTGCGATTGTGGTTGCAGATGGAAAAAAGAAAGTATCGGTGAAATTTGAAGCGGGGGAGAATTTCGCAGAGGGAAGCATCCCGGAATGTAAAATAACAAAAAGTAAAGGGTTTGAGCCGGATGAAATCATTATGTTAGAAAAATATCTTCAAATGAATCAGTCAGACATCATCAAAAAAGCCAAAGAGATTACCGGATTTCGCAATCTATTCAAGTAAAACAATTTCAGGCAAAAGACTGTTACAAAAACATTTTGAAAGTATTTGTAATGTCATAATTTGTCTTATCAGAAACTTTAAAAATTTACATGGATTCTTTTACAAGGAAAAGTTTGGAGAACGTTGGATAAAAACTTAGAAATTCTCTGCTTTTTCCGATGAATAAACGTTTTGTGTCCGCTCACGCGTTTTACACCCACAATCAAAAAGTGTCCGCACTGGAACGGAAATTTCGGTCTACAGCTTTCAAGTACATCTAGCAGGGCAGCTTTGGCAAAGTCGATATTAGAATCCGGCTACCGCAAAAGAGGGCGTTACGTTATTGTTTAATTCACGTAATGTTCTCCTGCGTCCGCCGGATTCCGTTTTGTCAAAGCTGCCCTGTAAGATGTACTAAGAAACCTGAGAAACGCAAATTTCCTTGTTCCATGCGAACACTTTTTTGTGGGCGTAAAGACCTTGAGCGGACATAAAAGATAACGATTTCATCGGAAAACGCAGTAGAATTTCAAGTTTTTTGACATGTTCTCCAAACTTTTTCTTGTCGAAAGAATCTATGTAAATGGCATAAACTTGTGATAAGACAAATTATGGCAGCAAAAACTCAAAAAGTATTTGCAACAATTTTTTGTATAAATTGTTTAGTGCCTGCAAATACTAATGTACTGACATAGTGTCAGTGTATTAAGAAGAAAGCAGGTGAGTGGAATGTCATTAGAGATTAAAATTATTGATGTACATGCAAGAGAGATATTAGATTCCAGAGGAAATCCTACCATAGAGGTTGAGGTGACAGCGCAGACAGAGACAACCGGGAAAAAGGTGACGGCAAGGGAATCCGTACCATCAGGAGCAAGCACCGGACGTTTTGAAGCAATTGAGCTGCGGGACGGAGAAGAACGTTATTTTGGATTAGGCGTGGAAAAAGTTGTTGACCACGTAAACCAGGAAATCAAAGAGGCGTTGCTTGGTGTGAATGTGTTAAAACAGGCAGAAATTGACCACATTATGGTAGAGCTTGACGGGACAGATAATAAAGGGCATCTTGGTGCAAATGCGATTCTTGGCGTATCGTTAGCATGTGCAAAGACAGCTGCAAAAGCTTTGGATATGCCATTGTACCGCTACCTTGGAGGAACTTCGGCGCATATTCTGCCCGTCCCTATGATGAATGTTATCAACGGAGGCGCACATGCGAAAAATGCGTTGGATTTTCAGGAATTCATGATTATGCCTGTGGGTGCTGTTTCCTATAGAGAAGGTCTTCGCATGGGAGCAGAAGTGTATCATTTTTTAAGACAGATTCTTAACGAGAATGGTATGAGTACTGCGGTAGGAGATGAAGGTGGTTTTGCACCTGATTTTAAAGACGCGAGAGAAGTATTCTATTATTTAAAACGTGCAGTAGAAAAAGCTGGCTATCAGGTAGGAAAGGATATTGTTTTTGCGATGGATGCGGCAGCAAGTGAGCTGTACGATGAAAAAAAAGGTGTTTATATTTTTCCAGGCGAAGGCGGAATGGAAAGAAACTCAGAAGAAATGATAGCACTTTATGAAGCTTTGGTAAGTGAATTTCCACTCGTCTCTATTGAGGATGGCTTGCACGAGGATGACTGGGAAGGCTGGAAAAAGCTGACAGAGTGCATTGGCAAAAAGGTACAGCTTGTTGGAGATGATTTATTTGTGACCAATCCAAAGAGAATCAAATGTGGCATTAAGTTAGAAACGGCTAACGCTGTACTTGTAAAAGTAAATCAGATTGGTACAATCACAGAGGCTATGGAAGCCATTGAGATGGCAAAATGTGCCGGTTATCATCCTGTGATTTCTCATCGTTCCGGGGAAACAGAAGACGCATTTATTGCGGATTTGGCAGTTGCAGTAAATGCCGGACAGATTAAGACAGGAGCACCATGCCGCGCAGAGCGGACAAGTAAATATAATCAGCTTTTGCGCATTGAAGAGGAATTAGGCAAAGAAGCAAGATATGGTCTGGTAAGCGAAAAAAATTAGGGGTTATACCCCTAATTTTTTTGTCATCATTTCCGGATTGGAAGCATTAAATAATGCAGTTCTTTTATCAATAATACCATTGTGGTAAAGATTTAAAATGCTTGTGTCCATTGCCATCATATTTTCATTGGTGGAGGAGTAAATCATGGCATCAATCTGATGTGTTTTTCCTTCGCGGATGAGATTGCGGATGGCAGGATTTAAAACCATAACTTCAAATGCCGGGACGATATTTCCATCTACCGTTGGAAGCAGACGCTGGGAAACCACCGCTTGTAAAACCATAGAAAGCTGAATGGCAACTTGATGCTGTCCGTCAACAGGAAATGCATCAATAATGCGGTCAATGGTATTTGCAGCACCAATTGTATGCAGGGTAGAGAAAATCAAATGTCCTGTTTCAGCTGCCGTCATCGCTGTATTAATCGTTTCATAGTCACGCATTTCACCAAGCAGAATAACATCCGGGCTTTGGCGTAAGGAGGCGCGTAGGGCGATCAGGTAGCTTTCGGTATCCGTACAGATTTCACGCTGGCTTACAATACTTTTTTTGTGGCTGTGGAGAAATTCCAATGGGTCTTCGAGCGTAATAATATGATTTTCCTGCTCACTGTTGATTTTATCAATCAGACAGGCAAGTGTTGTGGATTTGCCGCCTCCGGCAGGACCGGTTACTAATACAAGTCCCTTGTTCATATTTGCAAGCTCCATAACAGAATCTGGAATCATCAGTTCTTTTGGTTCTGGAAGCGTAAAAGTAATGATTCGAATCACAGCAGAATATGAGCCGCGCTGCTTATAAGTGCTGACGCGGAAACGGGAAACACCTTGTATCGCAAAGGAAAAATCATCATCTCCTTTTTGTTCGAACTGCGACATATTGCGGTTGTCTGCCAGATGATAGATTTCTGTGACAAAATCGCGGCAGGTATCAGGCATCATGCGTTCTTCCTGATAGGCTTTCATTTTACCATGAACCTTATAGGTAAGCGGACGGCCTGCAACAACAAAAATGTCGGAAGCATGTTCTTTTGTGATGTTTTCTAAGATTTCTCGAATGTTCATGATTTTTTCGGATGTCTTTTTCGGATACGGCATCCGTTTCCTTTCTATTGGTATTCGTTTTCCGATTCGACGATGTCTTTTACCTGCCAGCTTGAAATATGAAGCAAGGTGTCGCCTTCAAGTTCTGGGTAGCAGATAGTGAGCGACACAGAAAGTATCTGGGTATCGGAAAGTGTAGTCTCATAGGAGATAGTTGTATTTTCATTTGTCAGCAAAAAAGCAGATATTTCTTCCGAAAGCTGATTTGTAAAAAGTTCTGGTGTGATACCTGCAAAAAATATTTCCCGGTCATCTGAATTCAAATACAATTGATAAAGTATTTCTTCTATTGCTGCTGCGGATTTTTTTGCCTGCGCATCAGCTGCATAATAGCTGGTCGTATTTTCGGCACATTTTTTGCTCAACTGGTAGTCTGAATTTGCAGTCAGCATAGACAGTGCTGCAAAAGTTATCAGAAAAAGAGCAAGAAAAATTGTGATAATAGAAGAAACACCAATATTGGTAACTGGTAAGGTTCTTTTTTTCATTAATAGCCACCTCCTGCTAATTCAGAAAGTGAGTGTGGATGATAACCCGATACCTTAAGCTGATAAAGCTCGCTGGAGCTGGAATTATCTGAAAAAGTAATTTCAATTGTGTCGTATGCATCGTTAGAAAAAGAGACGAGTGCACGATAAGTGCTTTCAATTTCCGGGCAGCTATTAAAGCTTTCATCGAAAAAAATTAAAAGAGTTTCATTTAAAAGAATCGCATCAGGATAAATGTGAAGCAGGGATTCTTTTCCGTTTGTTCCAGTCTGATAAACCTCAGCAATGGAGGCGCAGGTGTCTGACGCACGATATAGTGCAGTTGTGGAGCAGCTTAAGGTATGTGCCTTGAAGAAAAACTGCAGACATAGCGCTATTAAAACAGAAAAAAACAAAATATTTAACATAAGCTCAATAAAAAACAGACCTGTCCTTGAATGCGTATGTTGATTCATGGAAAACTCCTTTATATGTAAGTAAATTATTTTGCGTTTAGCGAAAGATAAAGCGGATAGGAATCCCCGGCAGAATCCGTAATATGAAAACAAAAGAGTCCGCCCGAAAATTCTTCTATGGTTAAATCACCAATTTCCATTACGGTTTCACCATTTCCGGGTGCAACAGCCGTTAAAGAAGAAACAGCAGCTTCCCAGAGAAAACCTTCGTAAGCATAGATGTAGGTGTGATACTCCTGATTATCAATTTCTTCGGTCAGTCTAATCGCATCTGATTCACCAACCGTACATAGGATAACGGAATTAGCCGTATCATAGGCATTTATTTTTTCCTGTAAATAGGCAGCCGCCATGCGCGTTTCCTGATTTGAGGTTATCGTGTCAACGGTGGACTGATATTGTTTTACACCAATCGCTGCCACAAGAAAAGAAGTAGCTGCAAACAACACAAATAATGCGAAAACAAATATTGCAGCAAGATGGCGTTCGGATGAGGTTTTTAATCGAATCATATTTTTCTGCCTTTTTGAAAATTTTTATCAGCCGATGCCTGACATAATTCCGATTAATGGAAGCAGAAAGGAAATTAAAATCAAGCCAATGGTGATAGATAAAATAATAATAAACGTTGGTTCTAATATGGTGATAAAGTGGACAATTTTGCGGTCAATTTCTGCTTCGTATTCTTTGGACAGCTTATCCATTGTCTGCTCTAAAGAACCGGTTCTTGCAGCAATGGTAATCATGGAAGAATAGAGTTTGTCAAAAATTCCCGCAGCAATGATAGAACTTGAAAAGCTTTGTCCTGAGTTTGCAAAATCTCTGCAGCGCCGGATTCGTTCCTCCATATGTGGATTATCTACGAGGCGCATTGCAAAATCCAACCCCTGATTGGTGTCTAATCCACTGCTTAAGGTCATGGACATGCAGTTTGCAAAGCGGCTGGCTGCGATGTTCATAGCCAGATTTTTTCCTTGAAAAAGAATCTTTCCGGTACTGGATTTGAAGAGAAGAATGCCTCCTGCAAGAAGCAGTACCAATATGGAAATAATCATAAACATATGGTCATTTAAAAATAAGCCCATATTCATAAGCGTAAGTGCGAAACCGTCTAAGTCAGCTCCAAGTTCTGCATAAATCTGCTGAAATACAGGGAAAACCTGAGTCATTGTAACAAGAATCACGATGCTTAAAATACAAATCATGATAATCGGATAGGTAACTGCGTTATGAATGCTTGAGCGGATGCTTTCTTCTCTGTCATAATAGTCACGAAGCGAGCAAAGCACATCTTCTAAGCGTCCGCATACTTCTCCTATTTCAATCATGCCCAGAACATATTTTGGAAACACTCCCGATATGGTCAAAGCTTCATGAAGCGAGCTTCCGGCTTCTAAAGGCTTATAAATGGAAGTTAGAATCTCCTTGGTTGCTTCATCCGGTGCATCATCAAGCAGAATGGAAACTCCTTCATAGGCTGGAAGACCAGAAGAAATAATCATTGACATCTGGTCGCAGAAAGAAGAAATTTCAAGATTGTCGAGCATTCTTTTTTTTCTGGTTGATGACGGCTTGTGTGCAGCAGTCACATTTGTCTGAGTATCCATGAGAGAAAAGCCTCCTGTTACATATTTTGTCATGTATGTTTAAGTTATTTCTCTTTGCCGAATCATTTTGTAAAATATACAGTAGTATTAATATTATAAGATAATTATCTGAAAAAGGAAATCTAAAAAGATAAAAAAATGTAATTTATAATAGTTGAAAAATAAACAAACATGTGCTATACTCTAATGAGTTGTGAAATTTGACCGTAGGAGGGTATAAATCGTGGAACTTTTGAAAACGATATTAACAGTTATTTTTATATTAATCAGTTTAGCATTGACAGTAATTATTCTTGCTCAGGAAGGTAAGTCAGCAGGTCTTGGAACAATCGCAGGAGCAGCAGATACTTACTATGGTAAGAATAAGGGACGTACAATGGAAGGAAAATTAGAAAAAGGCACAAAGATTTTAGTTGCACTTTTCATGATTCTTGCAATTGTATTAAATTTAGGTATTTTCTAAAAACAAAAGCTGTCGTGTTTACGACAGCTTTTATTTGTTTATAGGAATGGTTATGGGGAAGAAAAATGGAAAAAGAACTTTTAAACGAACGAAAGAAAATGATATATGGGTTCATCTGTGATGAACTTTATGTGCCAATGAAGGCAAAAGAAATTGCAATTGTTTTGAATGTTCCAAAAACTCAGAGAATGGAGCTTCAAGAGGTTTTAGATGCACTTCTTGCCGAAGGAAAAATAGAATTAACGAAAAAAGGAAAATACGTGAAGTCAGAAGGAACATTTTTGACAGGCGTATTTACTGCCCATCGTAATGGTTTTGGATTTGTAACGATTGAGGGAGAAGAGGAAGATATTTTTATTCCGGAATCGCAGGTAAATGGCGCGCTGCATAAGGATACGGTGCAGGTGTCTATTTCGAGAACACAGACCGGACGGCGCAAGGAAGGAACAATTACAAAGATTGTAAGCCGCGGTATGGAACGTCTCGTCTGTTATTATGAGCAGAGCAAAAACTTTGGTTTTGCCGTACCGGATAATCAGAGATTTGCGCAGGATATTTTTATCCCATTAGAGCGTTCAAAGGGGGCAGTTGCCGGACATAAGGTAGTGGTTGAGATTACGAATTATGGCGGAAATGGCAAAAAACCTGAGGGAAAAGTGGTTGAGATTTTAGGTCATGTAAACGACCCGGGAACAGATATTTTATCCATCGTGCGTGGTTACGATTTGCCTGTGGAATTTTCACAGAAAATCATGAATCAGGTGGAAAACGTTTCAAACGAAGTAAGTGAAGCAGATATGGCAGGAAGACTTGACTGCCGCAGCTGGCAGACCGTAACCATTGACGGCGAGGATGCGAAAGATTTAGATGATGCTATCACATTAACAAAAGAGGGAAACTGTTATAAGCTTGGTGTTCATATTGCAGACGTTTCCAACTATGTGCAGGAGCATAGCGCGCTAGACGTAGAGGCACTAAACAGAGGAACGTCAGTATATTTAGTTGACCGCGTAATTCCGATGCTTCCACACAAGCTTTCCAATGGAATCTGCTCGTTAAACGCAGGAGAAAACCGTCTTGCCTTAAGCTGTATTATGACGATTGATGAAAAGGGCAATGTCATCGACCATACGATAGCAGAGACAGTGATTAAGGTTGACAGACGTATGAGCTACACCAGCGTGAAAAAGATTTTAGAAGACCATGACGAAGCTGAAATCAAAGAGTATGAAGAATTAGTTCCAATGTTTGAATTGATGAAGGAACTTGCAGCAATTCTTCGTAAAAAGCGTATGAAGCGTGGCTCAATTGATTTTGATTTCCCGGAAACAAAAATCATTCTCGATGAAAAAGGAAAACCGGTGGAAATCAAACCTTACGATAGAAATGTTGCAACCAAGATTATTGAAGATTTCATGTTGATTGCAAATGAGACAGTGGCACAGGATTATTTCTGGCAGGAGCTTCCGTTTGTTTACCGTACCCACGATAACCCGGATTCCGAGAAAATCCAAAAGCTTGGAACATTTATCAATAACTTTGGTTATTCCATTCATATTGGACAGGACGAGGTGCATCCAAAGGAGCTTCAGAAGCTTTTGATGAAGATTGATGGAACACCGGAAGAGGCATTAATCAGCCGTTTGACCTTACGTTCCATGAAGCAGGCAAAATATACGACGATGTGTACTGGACATTTCGGACTGGCTACGAATTATTACTGCCACTTTACATCGCCAATCCGCCGTTACCCGGATTTACAGATTCACAGAATTATCAAGGATAATCTGCGCGGCAGAATGAATGCAAAAAAGGCAGCCCATTACGAAAAGATTTTACCGGAGGTTGCAAAGCATTCAAGCGAGATGGAGCGTCGTGCAGATGAAGCGGAGCGCGAGACAGATAAGCTGAAAAAAGTCGAGTATATGCTAGAGCATCTTGGAGAAGTATTTGAAGGTGTGATTTCCGGCGTATCTGAATACGGCTTTTATGTAGAACTTCCGAATACAATCGAAGGTTTGGTGCATGTGACAACTTTAACAGATGATTATTATCATTATATAGAAGCGACCTATGAATTAGCAGGAGAGGCAACCAACCGCCGCTACAAGTTAGGACAGAAGGTTAAGGTTATGGCAACCGCAGCCGATAAGCTTTTAAGAACCATTGATTTTCGTGTGTTAAGAGATGACTGCGAAAAAGAAGAGGAATAACACTTTCTTGAAGATAATGTCATAAAAGTTCGAAAAAGTCATAAGAAAGTGTATTGCGGAAGATAGGAAATTAAGGTATAATATGCGAGTGTCTTTTTTTGGACGTTATACTGAAAATGCAGACAGGAGGAAATAGCATGGCGAAGACAGAAAAAAAGTTAATAGCGAACAACAAAAAAGCTTACCATGACTATTTTCTTGAAGAAAAATATGAGGCTGGCATTGAGCTGCATGGTACAGAAGTAAAATCCTTACGAACAGGAAAATGCAGCATTAAAGAAGCATTCGTCCGCATCGAAAATGGTGAGGTCATTATTTATGGAATGCATATCAGCCCATATGAGAAGGGGAATATTTTTAACAAAGACCCACTTCGTCCAAAGAAGCTTTTAATGCACAAAGCAGAAATCCGAAAGCTGGTTGGCAAGATTGCAGAGCAGGGATATACATTAGTTCCTGTTGAGGTATATTTTAAAGGCAGTCTGGTAAAGGTTGAGATTGCTTTGGCAAAAGGTAAAAAGCTTTACGATAAGCGCCATGACATCGCGAAGAAGGATATTCGCCGCGAAGCTGAGCGTGAATTTAAAATCAGAAATCTATAGCATTTTGCAGTCTGTGTAATGACTGCAGAATGCATAGCAGCTATGAATTATCATAGCATAATATATTTATGGGCTTGTAATGGTTTCGACAGGGGCTATGAAGCTGGAGAAGCGAGTCGCAGGGGATGCGTCAAATTCCAAACTTAAAATTAAACGCTGAAGATAATTTAGCTTACGCTGCCTAGTTGCAGCAGTCTGACCTAGAGCACCTACACTCTAGGAATCAGGCTTCGACTCTGTAGGAAACGACATCGGCTAAGCTTTGCACCGATGGGCGTATCATGAAGCTACTAAAGCTATCAGGGTGTCTGTTCCCGGATAGTGGAGGGAATGTCAAATAACTGACTATGCTCGTAGAAGGACAGGGGATTGGTTTTTGGACAGGGGTTCGACTCCCCTCAGGTCCACTCAAATTAAAGTGCTTAGAATCGTTGATTTTAGGCACTTTTTGTTTTTTAAACTGTTGCATTTCCACCCCCATTTTTTTATAATAGAAATATATTGAAAGAATCGAATGCTGGAAGGTAGCCTATGGAAGTTGAAAAAACAAAAAGAGAAATGGCAGAAGCAGCTTTTTTGAGGGGGGAAGCGGCATTCTGCAAAGGAAGATATCAGGATACGGTAACAGAGCTGACAAGATGTCTGACAATGGAAAAAAACAGTGAATACCAGTATATAGAAACAGAGTCTTACAATATGCTCGGAATGCTGTTTTATTTTTCAGGATATGAGACAATTGCACTCGACCATTATCTGTCAGCTTATGAGACAGCGAAAAAGTACAAAAGCACAGAGGGTCAGGTATCTTCTTTATTAAATATCGGACTTTTATATCAGGGTGGCAGGGAATACGACAAGGCACTGCTTTATTATAAAGAAGCAAAGAAGACTGCTGAGAATGATTTGCGTAATCCGAATATGCTGCTTACTTTGTATGCAGAAATCCAAATCGCGCAGCTTTACTGCAGACAGGGACAGTATGAAGCGGCAGCCCAGATAAACCGCGAGATTGAACAGTATTATTCCGCTGCGGCAGCAGGCCAGTTTATACTTTCTAAATGCCTCTTGGAAATCTATTTAGAGGAGTACCGGGGCAATAAGAAAAAAGTCAATGAACTGCTTGGAATACTTATCCGGTATATGGCACAGGATGAATATTTCATGGAGCAGATAGATTTTTATATGGAGCTTTGTGAATATCTGCTTGAAATCGGACGAAAGCAGGAGTGCCGGAAAATGCTTGATATTTTACAGGAGAAGCTCCGTCCGACAGAGTTTTTGAAACTGCGCCTTCTGTTAGAGAAAATGGAAGTCGATTATAAGAAAGCGTATAGTGAAAAAGAAGAATATTTAGAAGCCTGCAAATATTTTATGATTTTATATGCAGAATATGAACAGATATTGAAAACATTCCGCAGACAGAATTTAGAAAATGTCGAAAGCCTTCAAAAGCTTGAAGTACACAAAAGAGAAATGGAAAAACGAAGCAAGTGTGACCTTGCAACAGGGCTTCTTAACAAAAAAGCTTTTCAGTATGAGGTAGAGCAGTATCTGACAGAGCGCGGCGGACATGTGATGGATGCGATGGCGTTTGTGGATATTGATGATTTTAAGCTGGTAAACGACAGCTTTGGACATCTTTTAGGAGATGAAGTCATTCGGGCAATATCCGATTTGATTCAGACAGAATTTGCAGAGGACTGTATCTGTGGACGATTCGGTGGAGATGAATTTTTGATTTTCATTAAAGAAATCAAGGATATGTCGGAGATAGAAGAAAAAATCGAGAATTTCAGAATTGCCTTTGGCAATCTTGGATTTGGAAAAACAGGTGATGTTCACCTGACATTAAGCATTGGTGTTTCGTATAACAAATCAATGAAAGCATCTTATCAGGCTATGGTTGCGTGTGCAGATGAAGCCTTAGAGAAGGCAAAAGAATACGGAAAAAATCGTGTGACATTCTACGAGATAAAAAGAGGAATATACAACTATGGCTAAAAAGGCAGAAAAAGTTTCAGTAAGTGGATTTTCGTTTTTGAGTAAGGACGAGGAAGAACTTGCGAAAAAGGAGCAGGAGGGCGTGAAATATATCCGCAGCAAAACGGATATGGACAAGCCCGAGATGGTTTTACAGATTTACAACAAAATGATTGAGCAGAATTTTTTTACGACGGCAGTTGGTTATTCTTATCTCAAAGAATTACAGGAATATTTACATACCATTCCGTTTATCAATAATGAGGAGGTGCAGCCGATTCCGGTAAGACATCCGGCTTTTGAGAAAGAAATCCGAAAAGAACGGATAAAACAGCGCGAACAGCAGAAAAATATGCAAAGCAAGTTAAACGAAGTAAAACGTTCTTCGAATAACAGCGTAATTGGACGCAAATACAAGCTTTCCATGATGATTAATCTGATTTTAGTATGCTGTATCGTAGGAATGTTTATTGTCAGTATGACAAGCAGCAATCCAACTATTTTAAATTATGAAGCAAAATTGCTGGATAAATATGCATCATGGGAACAGGAATTGACAGAACGTGAGCAGGAGATTAGAGAGATAGAAAGTGAACTTGGAATTTCTGAAGAAGAATAACAAATTCACAAATTTTTCATAGAAACCTGCTAGAATGCATCTACAATAAGGAAGACAGGTGGTTAAAATGGAAAAATTAAAAATACTTGTAGTAGATGACGAAAGCAGAATGCGTAAACTGGTAAAAGACTTTTTGGTACGTCAGGATTATGAGGTATTAGAGGCTGGCGATGGCGAAGAGGCATTGGATATTTTTTATCAGGAAAAAGAACTGGCATTGATTATTTTAGATGTTATGATGCCGAAGATGAACGGCTGGGAAGTATGTAAGGAAGTAAGAGAGACTTCTAAAGTACCAATTATTATGCTTACTGCAAAAGGTGATGAAAGTGACGAACTGATGGGGTTTGAGCTTGGCGTGGATGAATATATTTCAAAGCCTTTTTCACCGAAAATTCTTGTGGCGCGTGTTGGAGCAATTCTTCGCAGAAGCGGTCTGACAGAAACAGAAGAGCAGTGTATCGAAATCAATGGCATCCGTCTGGATAAGAATGCACATATCGTAACAGTAGACGGTGAGAAAATAGATTTGAGTTATAAAGAATTTGAATTGTTAAGTTATTTTATGGAGAATGCAGGAATTGCGTTATCCAGAGAAAAAATCTTAAATCATGTCTGGAATTATGATTATTTTGGCGATGCGCGGACGATTGACACCCATGTGAAAAAACTTCGTGCGAAAATTGGACAGAAAGGTGAATGTATTACAACTGTCTGGGGCATGGGTTACAAATTTGAGGCGTAATCATTGTAAAAATAGTACTAATATCCCAAAAATATTTGACAACTGAAATAAGATGACATAGAATAAAAGAATAATATGATGCAGAACGATTTTAGATTACAAAAAAATGAAGAGAGAAAACAGAAAAGTTCACTGAGGACAGAGATAGCTCTGATACTTATCGGACTTTTAACAGGAACAGTGCTCCTGTGCTGGTTTTTAAATACAACATTTTCCGAGAAATATTATATCCTTAATAAACAGAATACATTAGCAGATGGGTTTGACATTATTAATACAGCAAGTGCTAATGGAGAACTGACATCGAGTGGTTTTGATATTACGTTCGAGAATCTTTGTGCGAATGGCAATATCACAGTCATGATTATCAGCTCTGACAGGACGATTGTGAGGTCATCCGTCAATGATAATCAGGTCATTCTGATGGAATTTATGAATATTCTTTTTGGCGGCAATGCTGCTGAAAATAGTATTATAGAAAGAACAGACAGTTATGTCATTCAGAAACAGACAGATACCCGTTTGAATTCGGAATATCTTGTCTTATATGGCACACTGGCAAATGGGAATCTCATATTAATGCGAAGTGCGTTGGAAAGTATTCGTGAGAGTGCTAAGGTTTCTAACCAGTTTCTTGCATATGTTGGAATTTTAGGAATTGCAATCAGTGCAATTATCGGTTTTTTTGTATCCAAAGGAATTACAACACCGATTCTGGAACTGACTAACATTTCTAAGAAGATGACAGAGCTTGATTTTGAAGCAAAATTCCACCGGAAAGCGCGGCGGAGAAATGAGATTGATGAATTAGGAGAGCATATGAACAGGCTTTCCGAAACATTAGAAAATACCATTTCAGAGTTAAAAAGTGCAAATAATGAATTGCAGCAGGACATTGAGAAAAAAATACAGATTGATGAAATGCGAAAGGAATTTCTTTCCAATGTTTCGCATGAATTAAAAACACCGCTTGCATTAATTCAAGGCTATGCAGAAGGGCTAAAGGAATGCATCAATGATGACGAAGAAAGTAGAGAGTTCTATTGTGAGGTCATTATGGATGAAGCTGATAAAATGAATCAGATGGTAAAGAAGCTTTTGACCTTGAATCAGCTGGAATTTGGAAATGATGCGATTGTGATGGAACGCTTTAATATTACTGAATTGATACAGGGCGTAATTCATGCACAGCAGATTATGATTGGACAGAATCAGATTCGTGTAGAATTTTCAGAAGAACCGCTTTATGTGTGGGCAGATGAATTTAAAGTAGAAGAAGTAGTTACGAATTATTTAAGCAATGCAATCCATTATGCAATGAATGAAAAAATCATTCGGATTACTTATGAGAGAAAAGAAAAGTGTGTCCGCGTAAAAGTATTTAATACAGGCAATAACATTCCAGAGGATGAATTAGAACGTATCTGGGTGAAGTTTTATAAAGTAGATAAGGCAAGAACAAGAGAATATGGAGGCAGCGGAATCGGGCTGTCAATTGTAAAGGCGATTATGGAGTCTTTCAATCAGAAGTGTGGCGTTGTAAATCATGAGAATGGCGTGGAATTCTGGTTTGAGTTAGACACAGAACATAAAGTAAACTAGTCTTATATTACATGAAAAGAAAGGGAAAACCATAGTCGGGAGGAGAGACAAATGAGGAAAAAAAGAATTATGGCAATATCGGTTTGCGTGGCTGGTATGATGCTTTTAGGAGGCTGCGGTACAGAACCGTATGTATTAACTGAGCAGGAAGAAGCAGTCATTGTCAATTATTCCGCCAGTGTTGTCGCGAAGTTTAATACTTACCAGAAAGATGGACTGACCTATCTGATAGATGAGGAAACAGAGGATGCAGATGTCTTTACAGATGCTGAGTTTTCAGAAGAAGAGGATGTAGAAGGTCAGGAAACATTTGAAGGCGGCGATGGTTTAGAAGGTGAAGTAATTGCCGAAGAAGATGTTTCAGGTGTAGGGCAGCAGGCTGTTATGAATGATATTTTTGGAGCAGGTGGTCTTGATATTGTTTACACAGGAAATGAAATCAAAGACAATTATGTAGAAGGAAATGTTTATTCTTTAGAGTCTGAACCGGGGAAGGCATATCTGATATTAAACTTTGACATCATCAATGGCAGTGAAAACGATATTGAAATGGATAATATCACAAGTTCACCATCCTTTAAAGTTTCTTTTGCCGATGCAGACGGAGGAATCGTAGAAGCAGATGCATATTCGACAATTCTTCTGAATGATTTTACTACTTATATAGATAACATTGCAGTAGGTGAGACAAAACAGGCAGTATTGTTATTCGAAGTGTCAGACACCATCACAGAAGTTGGTGAGTTCACACTTCAAGTTGAGTTAGATGGAAATATTTATGAAATAAATTTATAAATTGTGCGAAAAAAGATACAATTATGAGTAAATATATGGTATAATAGTCACAGATATTAGATTATAAAACCGAATCTATTTTGCGGGAGGAGATATCAATGGATACAAATATTCTTTTAGAGTCAGGAACGAATGAATTAGAGGTTTTGGAATTTACATTAGGAAATAATCATTATGGAATCAATGTGGCGAAAATTCGTGAAATTCTTACATATCAGCCAGTAACACCGATTCCAAACTCACATCCATGCGTAGAAGGTATTTTCATGCCGCGTGATACAATGATGACGGTTGTTAATTTGAAAAAATGTCTTGGAATGCCGGATGGAGAGGATGAAGGACTTTTCATTATTACAAACTTTAACAAATTAAATATCGCATTCCATGTAGACCAGGTAATCGGTATTCATCGTGTATCCTGGGAAGACATCATTAAACCGGATGCTACTATTAATTCCGAAGATAACAGTGCATCTACCGGTGTTATCAAATTAGAAGGCAAGCTTGTTGTTATTCTCGACTTTGAGAAGATTGTTACAGACATCAGTCCAGAGACTGGTTTGAAGGTTTCTGATGTAGATAATATGCCAGACCGCGAGAGAAGTGATTCTACTGTCTTAATCGCAGAAGATTCACCATTACTTAGCAAGCTGATAACAGACTGCTTAAGAAAAGCAGGATATACCAAGCTTATTGTTACAACAAATGGTCAGGAGGCATGGGACAAGCTTACTGAATTAAGACAGGCAGGAACTGTTAAGAGAGATGTTCAGTGTATTATTACTGATATTGAGATGCCATTAATGGATGGACACAGATTAACAAAACTTTGTAAGTCAGATGATGAAATTAAATCAATTCCATTAGTTATTTTCTCTTCTCTTGTAAACGAAGAAATGAGAAGAAAAGGAGAACAGCTTGGTGCAGATGCACAGCTGACCAAACCGGAAATTGGCATGCTTGTTGATGCAATTGATAAATTAATTACAAAGAGTCTGGATGCGTAATTGTATAACGAGAGTGGGCTCGTGAAACGTGCTTTGCTAAATTGCGTAAAGGCGTGAAACGTGGCATAAGCACACTTAGTTCAAAAGAAAAGGGGGGTGTGATGTAAATCACATCCCCAATTAAGTTACAGTGAGTGGAGGGTACCTGAATGAGCAAATCAGAAGACTACCTGGATCATTTATTGCAGGATATGTCTGGTGGTGGTAAAAGTGAGACAAATACACCAGAGTTTGATGATAATTTTATGCTGCAGGAGGAAGAACAGAGTACGACTATGAGTGGACGTGAATCAGAAAAGGATTTCTTAGACGAATTTGAACGTGAATTACTTGCCGATGGAAGCAATGATGATGATTTCTTAAAGCAGTTCGAGCAGGAATTACAGAACGTAAATGATGATGATTTTGCTATGGATAGCAGTGTGTCTATGACAGATGATATTGATGGAATTTTAGATGCAGCCAAAAATCAGATGCAGGATGATGCTTCAGATAACTTCGATGATATGATGGTAAATACGATGGACGGAGCGTTCGAAAGTGACGATATGGATTCTGCACTTGGAGATATGTTGAATGGTTTAGGCGACCTGACAGCAGGAAGTTTGGATGATTCCTTTATGCAGAATACCGATATGAGTCATGATATTATGGAAGATAATATGAATAATGATTTTGGAAGTGATATCGGAAGTGATATGGGAGATGCTTCAAGCAGTGATGATGATTTGATGTCATTGTTAGGTGGAGAAAGCAATACATCAGATGACCAGGATTTAATGGCACTTTTAAATGAAGAAGGCTCTTTTTCCAATATGGGAGAAGATACAGAGGGAGACTCAATGGCTGGAATAGAAGAAAGTGACCCTTTTGCAGAATTAGCTGGAATGTCAGCAGAAGATATGGGAAGTCTTTTTGGCGAAGACTTATCAGCTGAAACGGAAGAGATGCCAACCGAAGAGGAAGAAGCCGTAGAAGCAGAAGATGAGAAGACGAAAAAGTCTAAAAAGTCTAAAAAATCCAAAAAAGAGAAAAAAGCCAAAGACGATGGAGAAAAAGAAGGCTTTTTTGCAAAACTGAGTAAAGTTTTGTTTGGTGAGGATGAAGATGCCAAGAAGAAAGAAGATGAGTTTGACATTGCGGCACAGACTGCGGGTGCGGCTGCTATTGAGGAACTGACCGATGAGAATTTAGCTTTATTAAAAGAATTAACCTCAGCGGCAGAGGAACAGCCGGCAGAACCTGTAGAATCACCAGAAGAAAAGAAAAAGCGTGAGAAAAAGGAACTGAAAGAGAAGAAAGCGCAGGAGCGTAAAGAGAAGAAAGAACAGAAGGCAAAAGAAAAGAAGGAAAAGAAAGCTAATAAGCCGAAAAAAGAAAAGAAACCAAAGCCACCAAAGGAGCCGGATAATACACCGCCACTTCCAAAAGTGCCTGTAATTCTGATTTTGGTTATGGCAGCATCTATGTTAGCATTGATTATGATTGGAACAAATCTGGTTGGCTATTCGAATGCTTTTGCAGAAGCAGAAAGTGCATATGACCATGCAGAATATGTGGAAGCTTTTGCAGCAGTTTCCGGACTGGAAGCAAAAGAAGCAGATGCGGTTGATTATGAAAAATATAAAGTGATGGCAGTTGTTGCAGGAAATTACGATGGATATGAGAATTTAATGACCGCTGAACTTTATGATTTAGCCTTAGATTCACTTGTTTGTACACTTGGCCGTTATGAGAAATATAAGGCAGATGCAGAAGTTTATGGATGTATGAATGAGTTAAGTGCATTCGTAGAAAAAGTAGAAAATGAATTAAATTCAACATTTGGGGTTTCCAAAGACAGGGCACTTGAGTTATACTCTTATGAAGAGAGAGAAGATTATTCTCTTGCGTTATATCAGATTTTAGAAGAAACAGGCTATGAAAAGGTGACAGAAGAATGATAGCAATAATCGATTACGATGCAGGTAACTTAAAAAGTGTAGAAAAAGCTCTGGTTTCACTTGGAGAAACGTGTATGATTACACGTGACCACAAGGAGATTATGACAGCAGATAAGGTGATTCTGCCAGGTGTTGGAGCATTTGGCGTTGCAATGGAGCAGCTGAAAAAGTATGAATTAGACAAAGTGATTCATGAAGTGGCAGAAGAAAAGAAGCCATTGCTAGGAATCTGCCTTGGTTTACAGTTGTTATTTGAAGGCAGCGATGAAAGTCAGGGTGTGGAAGGTTTAAATCTTTTAGGCGGTAAGATTTTAAGAATCCCGGATGCAGAGGGCTTAAAGATTCCACATATTGGCTGGAATTCTTTAGATTTACCAAGGGAAGGCAGATTATTTCAGGGTATGGACAAGCATCCATATGTCTATTTTGTGCATTCCTACTATCTGAAAGCAGCAGATGACGCGATTGTAACAGCGACAACAGAGTATGGAACACATATCCATGCATCTGTGGAGAAAGATAATATCTTTGCATGCCAGTTCCATCCGGAAAAGAGTAGCAGTGTAGGGCTTCAGATATTAAAGAATTTTGCAGAGTTATAAGAAAAAAAGGGGAAAGAGTATTCTTTCCCCTAAAACTTTATGTGATAGGTGGAGGAATGTTATGTTTACAAAAAGAATAATTCCATGTCTGGATGTGAATAACGGACGTGTGGTAAAAGGTGTAAATTTTGTTGATTTAAGAGATGCCGGAGACCCGGTAGAAATTGCTGCGGCATATGATAAAGCTGGAGCGGATGAATTGGTATTTTTGGATATTACAGCAAGCGCGGATGCAAGAGGCACAGTTGTAGATATGGTTCGCAAGGTTGCAGAAAAAGTATTTATTCCGTTTACTGTTGGCGGCGGAATCCGTACGGTTGATGATTTTAAAATGCTTTTACGTGAAGGGGCAGATAAGATTTCCATCAATTCTTCTGCCATTAACACACCAAACCTCATCAGTGAAGCAGCAGACAAATTTGGCAGCCAGTGTGTTGTAGTTGCTATTGATGCAAGAAGACGTGAGGATGGTTCGGGCTGGAATATTTATAAAAATGGTGGTCGCATTGATGTAGGAATTGATGCGGTAGAATGGGCTATGAAGGTTGATAAGCTTGGAGCAGGCGAAATCCTTTTGACAAGTATGGATTGCGATGGAACAAAAGCAGGTTATGATTTGGAATTGACACGTATGATTGCAGAGAATGTTTCCATTCCGGTAATCGCATCCGGTGGTGCAGGAACAAAAGACCATTTTTATGATGCACTTACCGAAGGAAAAGCTGATGCGGCACTTGCAGCATCCTTATTCCACTATAAGGAATTAGAAATTATGGATTTAAAGAATTATCTGGCAGAAAAAGGCGTATCAGTGCGCAGATAAAAAATATTTGATGAAAGATTTCGAATGAAAAAAGTACATCAATAAGGGAAAGAAGGATAAAAATACATGGCAATGATAGATAATGACTGGCTTCCGGCAATGCAGGAAGAGTTTAAAAAGCCATATTATAAAGAACTATATCAGTTTGTTAGGGATGAATACAGCAAAACAGTCATTTATCCGCCTGCGGACGATATTTTTAATGCACTGCATTTTACTCCATTAAATGAAGTAAAGGTGCTGCTGTTAGGACAGGACCCGTATCATAATGTGAATCAGGCACATGGGCTGAGTTTTTCTGTGCTGCCATCACAAAAAGAGATTCCGCCATCCCTGCAGAATATCTATAAAGAATTAAATGACGATTTGGGATGTTATATTCCAAACAATGGATATTTGAAAAAGTGGGCTGACCAGGGCGTTTTATTATTAAACACTGTATTGACAGTGCGCGCGCATCAGGCAAACTCACACCAGGGAAAAGGTTGGGAGCAGTTTACAGATGCGATTATTCAGGCAGTAAATGCACAGGACAGACCTGTTGTTTATATGCTGTGGGGAAGACCGGCACAGTCTAAGATACCAATGCTGACAAATCCAAAGCATTTGATTTTAAAAGCACCACATCCAAGTCCATTATCTGCGTACAGAGGATTTTTCGGGTGTAAGCATTTTAGTCAGGCAAATGATTTCTTAAAAGCAAATGGAATTGAGCCAATTGACTGGCAGATAGAGAATATATAGAGTAAAAATGAGGAGTGCCCAGACACTACGGAGTGCCTGGGCTATTATGAAAAAATTTATCAAGTATAAAAAAACTACTTATCTCTTTTTGATAATGTTATTATATCAGTAATATATGAATAAAATGTGAACAAATGATAAAAATTTAATATCTTTTCTATCGTTTTTCTGGTTTTTATGTGAATAATGTTGAAAAATATGTCGAAAAAGAGAATGAAATTAATAAAAATAACAATAAAAAGCAGAAGAAAAGAAAAATTACTTGTAATATCTTTGAAATGTTATAAATTTTCATTTGCAAGAAAAATAGTAGATAAGTACTTGATAAACTTATGAAAAGTGGTTAAAATGACGATATAGATATTAGAAATAAAGGTTTGTTTTCTGGCAGGGAAGCCAGTGCTTTTTTTCAAAGGAGTGATATTATGGCAGCAATTTCTTTTTATGATTCATCATCTATTAGCACATTATTTTCAAGTTTGAATAGCAAGAACAGCAGTAGCAGCACCAGTTCTTTTTTCGGTGGAACATCGGATTTGCTCGGCATCAATTACAGCGATTATGCGACTATTAAGAGCGGTTCTTATTTTAAACTGATGAAGGCTTATTATAGCATTGACAATACAGACAGCGACAGTGCTGTTAATAGTATTGTGAATAAGACCACATCAACTGCAAAGGATTCTGCTTCGAAGTTAAGCAGCATTGAAGATGATGCAGATAAAGTGAATGCGGCTGCAGATGAACTGATGGCAAAAGGAAGTAAATCCCTTTTCGAGAAAAAGACAGTGACAGATGAAGACGGAAATACAACAGAGCAGTACGATACAGATGCGATATATAAAGCAGTGAAGAAGTTTGCAGACAGCTACAATGAATTAGTAAAAGATGCATCAGGAGCAAATACTTCAAATATCTCAAGAGCAGCAGACAACTTAATCAATTTGACGGAAGCCAACGAGAAGTTATTAAATAAGATTGGAATTACAGTGGACGAAGACAATAAGCTGCAGATTGATGAGGAAACTTTCAAAAAGGCAGACATGGCTACAGTGAAGTCTTTATTTAATACAACAGGAAGCTATGGTTATCAGGCTTCTGCACAGGCATCTATGATTCATTATTATGCAGAAAGTGAAGCTTCTAAGTCCAATACTTATGGAAGTACCGGAAATTACACCTATAACTACAGTACAGGTGAGATTTACGATACAGGAATTTAGCAAGCATGATTTGTCTGTTACATGGCTTATGGCTGAACTGTTACGAAAAGTGATTTTTGGATGTGATTTGCATATTGCAAAATGGAATAAGAAATGTTATCTTATGAGAAACCTAGCAATAGGTTTCTCATTTTTGTTAAGGAGAAAGAAATGTCAAAAAAGAAGGTTGTTGTAGGTATGTCAGGAGGCGTGGATTCCTCTGTGGCAGCTTATTTATTAAAAGAGCAGGGCTATGATGTTATCGGTGTGACGATGCAGATATGGCAGGATGAGGATGAATTTACGCAGGAAGAGAATGGCGGCTGCTGCGGTTTAAGTGCCGTAGATGATGCCAGAAGAGTGGCAGAACGTTTAGATATTCCATATTATGTGATGAATTTCAAACAGGAATTTAAGAAGAACGTCATGGATTATTTTGTTGCGGAATATTTAAAGGGCAGAACGCCAAATCCATGTATCGCCTGTAACCGTTATGTAAAATGGGAAGCATTATTAAACCGCAGTTTAGAAATTGGGGCAGATTATATTGCAACCGGGCATTATGCAAGAATTGAACAGCTTGCAAATGGCAGATATGCAATCCGCAATTCTGTTACTGCGGCAAAAGACCAGACGTATGCGCTTTTTAATCTGACACAGGAGCAGTTATCCCACACGTTAATGCCGGTTGGTGATTACACCAAGGATGAAATCAGGGAAATTGCAGAGAAAATTGGACTTATGGTCGCTCACAAGAAAGACAGTATGGAAATCTGTTTTATCCCGGATGATGATTACGCAGGATTTATTGACAGAGAATGTGGAAAACTCGTGCCGCCACCGGGAAATTTTGTTTCCACAACAGGAGAAATTCTTGGACAGCACAAAGGAATTACGCATTATACGGTTGGACAGCGCAAAGGACTCGGTATCGCATTAGGACATCCTGTATTTGTAACAGAGATTCGCCCGGAAACAAACGAGGTGGTCTTAGGAGAAAACAGTGATGTGTTTACAACGAAGTTGTATGCAAATCAGGTAAATCTGATGGCAATTCCAGAAATTACAGACGGCATGGAATTAAAAGCAAAAATCCGTTATTCCCATGCAGGAAGCATGTGTAAAATAACAAAAACAGGAGAGGATGAAATCTGCTGTGAATTTGCAGAGCCGGTGCGTGCAGTCACACCGGGACAGGCAGTCGTTCTTTATGATGGAGAACACGTAGCCGGAGGCGGAATCATTATTAAATAAAAAAGACTGTTACCAAAACATTTCATAACATTCTACTGCTTTATGAAATGTTTTTGCAACAGTCCCTTTTTTATCTGCGGTTTGGATTTGCGAATTTCTGTTCACAATATTTGCAGCGGTAAACTTCCTTTTCTGCATCTGTTAAAAGGAAAATCTGGTCAAGCTCCTGCTCGATAGAAGTGATGCAGCGTGGGTTTTTACACTTGATTACATTTTTTACCTGCTTTGGAAGTGTAAGCTCTTTTTTATGAACAATTTTAGAATCTTTAATGACATTTACTGTGATATTGTGGTCGATAAAGCCGAGAATATCAAGGTCTAAGGATTCTACCGGACATTCTACTTTCACAATATCTTTTTTGCCCATTTTATTGCTTTTTGCATTTTTAATAATTGCAACGGTGCAGTCAAGCTGGTCTAATTTCAAATCATGATAAATCTGAAGGCTCATTCCGGCCTGAATGTGGTCTAAGACAAAGCCTTCCTGAATTCCACTAATATTTAGCATGGTGTTCCTCCTTATTCAACGGTAATTCCAAGTAATGTTAAGATAAGCGCCATTCGTACATAGACACCATATTGTGCCTGACGGAAATAAGCTGCTCTTGGGTCGTCATCAACTTCTACTGAGATTTCGTTGACACGTGGAAGTGGGTGAAGAACCAGCATATTATCTTTGGCAAGCTCCATTTTTGCTTTTGTTAAAATATAATAGTTTTTCAAACGCACATAATCTTCTTCATTGAAGAAACGCTCTTTCTGAACACGTGTCATGTAAAGAATGTCAAGCTCTGGCATTGCGTCTTCTAAACGTTCTACTTCCATGAATGGAATATTGTTTGCCACTAATACTTCTTCACGAAGGTAGCTTGGAATACGAAGCTCTTCCGGGGAAATCAGTACGAATTTGATGCCAGGATAGCGAATTAATGCTTCGATTAAAGAATGCACTGTTCTGCCGAATTTTAAATCTCCACAAAGTCCAATTGTCATGTCAGAAAGCGTGCCTTTTAAAGAACGAATTGTAAGTAAATCCGTCAAGGTCTGTGTTGGATGCTGATGACCACCGTCTCCGGCATTAATTACTGGAATCTGGGATTTCTGGGAGGCTACAAGAGCTGCACCTTCCTTTGGGTGACGTATTGCACAAATATCTGCATAGCAGGAAATAACACGAATTGTATCGGAAACACTTTCTCCTTTTGCTGCGGAACTGGAATTCGCATCAGAGAAACCTAAAACAGAACCACCAAGATTTAACATGGCAGCCTCAAAACTAAGTCTTGTTCTTGTACTTGGCTCATAAAAACATGTTGCAAGCTTCTTACCATTACATGCATGAGCATATTTCTGTGGGTACTTCTCGATATCATTGGCAAGGTCAAGCAGCTTGTCCAATTCATCGACGGAGAAGTCCAATGGGCTCATTAAATGACGCATATTAATCCTCCTTATAAATGTGACTTGAAATATTAATAAATTACTATTTGTTTTCAAGCATTTTATCTATCATATAATAATCATTGAGCAATTTCAAGAGTGAAAAAATTTACATTATTCTTTGAAAAAATGAAATTATTTTCAGAAATTTTACCTTGCAGTTGCAGGAAAACAGTGATAACATTTTTGCATACGAGTGATGGAGAAAGAGAGGGTTTATCATGGCAGAAGAAGTAAAAAATATAGAACAGGAAAACGAAGATGAGGTAATCTATTGCGAGAGAAAACGATTACTGTTTTTTGGACTTCCTTGGACATTTACAAAGTATACAATTACACCAAGTACATTAACCATTGACGAGGGCTTGCTGCGGACAGAAGAGAATGACTGCTATATGTACAAGGTGCAGGATGTGAAGCTGACAACCACATTTATGGAGAAAATCTTTAGAATGGGAACCATTACCTGCTTTACCGGCGATGTGACAACACCGGAGATTAAGCTTGTACATATCAAAAAGTCAAAGGAAATCAAAAATTATCTGTTAAAAGCATCGGAAGTAGCGCGCATTAAACGCCGTACACTGCATACACAGGACATCAGCGCAGGCAAAGATGATTTTGATTTGGATGAGGAGTAAAATACAGCCAGTGAAAGCTGCAGTTTAACGCTCTAAAATCCGCTCAAAAAGCAGACCGGCAAGTGCCCAAAGGGGTGCGTAGTCAAGACGAATGACACCATTTATGTTGTAGGGAGATTTACTGTAATCCCAAGGACATAAGTGGTGTTTTTTTAAAATTGTGCCAGTTGCATATTCAAAACCGAAAATTCCGGCAGAATAAATGCTGCCCCGAAGCAGGGCAGGGAGCTTGCGGATAAGTTTATAAACAGGTTTGATGAGAACTGCCATGCCGTAAATTGGAAACATCCAGATAGAGGTCTGTCCAATCAGGCGAAAATCCTTTTTGCGAAAAGCATCCAATGAGGTAAAAATAATTTCCATGCACCATCCGGTAAGACCACAGACAAGAAAGTTTTTTTTCAACATAAAATACTCCTTTGGTAAAACATAATTTATGAGGCTTTCAATATTTTGTCTTGGGAAAGCTTTTCCTATGCAGCAAAAAGAATGGAAAAATTGTGAAAGTTTTCTGAAAAATATCGGACAACTTGTAAAAAAGGTGTGACTGGAATATAATAAAAAAAGTGTATTCTGTCCTGAAGAAATGAAAAGATTGAAAAATACAGGGCGAAGGAGCAGCATGCAGTTAGTGAGCAGTCTGCTAAAGCAGATTTCATACGAAAGTGTAAGGGGAGACGAAGAACTGAGGATAACAGATATCTGCTATCATTCAGGAAAAGTAAGAGAGCGCTCCTTATTTGTTTGCATAAAAGGACAAAATTCCGATGGCCACGATTTCGCGGAAGATGCTTTTCAAAGAGGTGCGCGTGTATTTGTGATGCACGAGGACAGAAAAAATCTTGCAGAAGCACTCTTTCGAAAATGTAGTGAGAAAAATACTTATGATAATTCAGAAAAGAATTTTTGTGTGATTTTTGTAAAGGATACGAGAGCCGTATTAGCAGAGCTTTCTGCCGCTTTTTTTGATTATCCCGCAAGAAAAATGAGAATGATTGGAATTACCGGAACGAATGGGAAAACTACAACTGCTTATATGGTGAGGGAAATGCTTCGTGAGGCAGGCTATCGTGTTGGAATGATTGGCACGATTGTTACAGACAACGGATGGCGTGAGACAGAAGCTTTGCATACGACACCGGAGTCCTATGATTTGCAAAAACTGCTTGCTGAAATGGTAGAAAATCACTGTGACTGCTGTGTGATGGAGGTTTCTTCACAAGGAATTCTTATGCAGCGGACAGCAGGAATTTTTTTTGATATTGGGATTTTCCTAAATATTGAGCCAGACCATATTGGAAAAGGCGAGCACCCTGATTTTGCAAATTATTTATATTGTAAAAGCCTTTTATTGCAGCAGTGTGAGATTGGAATTGTCAATCAGGATGATAAGCATGTGAATGAGATTTTAAAAGGACATACCTGTAAAAAAGTAGAAACCTTTGGCATAAAGCATCCGGCAGATGTGATGGCAGAGGCGGCTGTCCACTGCATGAAAAACGGCAGCCTTTTAGAGCACTTTCGAATCAGAATGAATGATAGTTATTTTTATGTGGCAATGCGCCTGCCGGGAAGCTTTAATATTTATAATGCAATCGCAGCAGTGGCAGCAGTGAAGCATTTTTGCATCCATCAGTCAGAAATACAGCGTGCCTTATGGCAGCTTAAGATTCCGGGACGCCTGGAAAATCTTACCGAAGGAAAAGAGTTTGCATTTTTAATTGATTATGCACACAACGAAATGAGTCTTCGCAAATTATTAGAGACACTGCGGCTGTTTTGCCCAAAGCGGTTGATTGTCATATTCGGGTGCGGAGGAAACCGTTCCCATTTAAGGCGTTATAATATGGGAGAAACGGCAGGAAAGCTTGCTGATTTAACGATTATTACCTCCGATAATCCAAGGTGGGAAGAGCCGCTTGCTATTATGGGACAGATTGAAGAAGGCATTCAAAAAACAAGTGGTTTGTATCAAAAGATTGTGGATAGAAAAGAAGCCATCCGCTATGCGTTAAAGCTTGCGGACAAGGGCGATATTCTTGTACTTGCAGGAAAAGGTCATGAGACTTATCAGGAAATCAAGGGAGAACGTTATCCCATGAATGATAGAGAAATTGTAAAAGAATGTTATAAAGACTGACAGAACAAATGAGGTGGATAAATGGCACAATATGCGAATATCATTGTTGATATTTCACATGAAAAACTAGATAAAACATTTCAATACCGGATACCGGAACGTATGCAGCAAAAGCTAGAGCTTGGCATGCAGGTTTACGTGCCATTTGGAAACCGAAAGCTAAAGGGCTACGTGGTGGAAATGACGGATGAGCCAGAATTTGATGTGGCAAAAATCAAAGATATTATTGGCATTGTCACAGACAGCATCCCGATTGAAAGCCAGTTAATTGCACTTGCAGGCTGGATGCGCAAAAATTATGGTGCGACGATGAATCACGCGTTAAAGACCGTAATTCCAATAAAAAAGAAGGCTGGTGCGATAGAACACAAAACAGTTCGTCTTTGCTTATCGGAGTTAGAGGCAAAGAATCAATTGGCAGAGTTTGAGCGGAAGCATTCCACTGCAAGGGTGCGGCTGCTTCGGGCATTGATGGAATCTGGAGAATTAGACTGGTCTGTGATTACACAGAAGTTAAATGTTACAAGCAGTGTCATAAGGGCAATGGAAGAACTTGGAATCGTTGAGATTGACAGTGAAAAAAAATACCGCAATCCGGTTTCTCATTTGACAAGCAAGGGCTATGCGATGCAGTTAAATGAAGAGCAGCAGGCAGTAGTGGACGCAGTCGAAGCGAACCGGAAAGCAGGGATTGCCAAAACCTACCTCATAAAAGGTGTGACCGGAAGCGGAAAAACTGAGGTTTACATGGAATTAATTTCCAAAGTGATTGCAGATGGAAAAGCTGCGATTGTATTAATTCCGGAAATTGCATTAACGTTTCAGACAGTGATGCGTTTTTATAATCGTTTTGGTGACAGGGTGTCCATTATGAATTCCAGATTGTCGGCAGGAGAGCGTTTTGACCAGTTTGAGCGGGCAAAAAAGGGCGAAATTGATATTATGATTGGACCGCGTTCGGCACTTTTTACACCTTTTTCGAATCTCGGATTAATCATTATTGATGAAGAGCACGAGACAAGTTACAAAAGCGAAACATTACCGCGCTATCATGCAAGGGAGACAGCCATTGAACGTGCGAGAATGTGTCATGCAAGCGTTGTCTTAGGCTCAGCTACACCTTCCGTAGAAAGCTATTATAAGGCGGTAAATGGTGAATATCAGCTTTTGGAATTAAAGCACCGCGTCGCCGAAAAGCCATTGCCGGAATGTGACGTGATTGATTTACGAGAAGAGTTAAAAACAGGAAACCGTTCGATTTTAAGCAGAAAGCTTCAGGAGCTTATGGAAGACCGATTAAATAAGAAGCAGCAGACAATGCTTTTTATCAACCGGAGGGGGATGGCAGGCTTTGTCTCTTGCAGAGCCTGCGGTCATGTGATAAAATGTCCGCATTGCGATGTTTCTTTAAGTCAGCATAATAATGGCAGAATGGTATGCCATTACTGCGGCTATGAAGAGCCGGAAGCAAAGGTTTGTCCAAGTTGTGGCTCAAAGTATATCAGCGGCTTTAAAGCGGGAACGCAGAAAATCGAAGAAGTCGTAAAACAGCGTTTTCCACAGGCGAGAGTGCTTCGTATGGATACCGATACGACACGCAATAAGGATGATTATGAGAAAATTTTATCCGCTTTTGCCAATCAGGAAGCAGATGTTCTGATTGGTACGCAGATGATTGTTAAAGGACACGATTTCCCTAATGTAACATTAGTGGGTGTCTTAGCAGCAGATTTATCACTTTATGTGAGTGATTATCATGCATCAGAGCGAACCTTTCAGCTTTTGACACAGGCGGCAGGAAGAGCGGGAAGAGGAAATGAGCGTGGCGAAGTTGTTATTCAGACTTATCAGCCGGAGCATTACAGCATTGTAACAGCGAAGGCACAGGATTATGAGAACTTTTTTGCGCAGGAGATGGAATATCGTAAAATGCTGTTATATCCGCCGGTACATCATATGCTTGTGATTTTATGTGCGTCAAAATGGGAAGAGCGTGCCTATGATTCGGCAAAAAAGCTTGTGGCGAAAATTGACGAAAGTCAGGAAAAGCGAAAGCAGGAGCTTGAAATGAACGGCGGAGATTTTAAGAAAGAGCGTATTTTTCTAATCGGGCCTGCAGATGCGGCAATTGCGCGTGTGAATGATATTTACAAAAAAGTAATTTATTTAAAGGCAAAAGAGTATGAAACGCTTGTTTCGATGAAAGACGAGTTAGAGCAGTACATGAGAGAAAACCCTGACTATAAATATACAACAGTTCAGTTTGATTTTAATCCGATGAATGGATTTTAAGGGATAAAGGAGGAAATATTATGGCACTTAGAACAATCAGAATACAGGGAGATGCTGTATTAACCAAAAAATGCAGAGAAATTACAGAGGTAACACCAAAGATTAAAGAATTAATCGAGGATATGCTTGACACCATGTACGAAGCATGTGGTGTTGGACTTGCTGCACCACAGGTAGGTATTTTAAAAAGAATCGTTGTAATTGATATCGGCGAAGGACCTGTTGTTATGATTAACCCTGAGATTTTAGAGACCTCCGGCACACAGACTGGGGATGAAGGATGCTTAAGTCTTCCGGGAAAAGCTGGACAGGTTACAAGACCAAATTATGTGAAAGCACGTGCATTTAATGAAAACATGGAAGAGTTTATCATCGAGGGAGAAGAATTAATGGCAAGAGCTATCTGCCATGAGTTAGACCACTTAGATGGACATATGTACACAGAAAAAGTCGAAGGTCAGATTCATGATGTAAACTATGACTTTGATGACGAAGAATAAAATGCTGCATTGCATGGAAGTGAGGAAGCTATGAAAGTAATATTTATGGGAACACCGGATTTTGCGGTAGCGACATTAGAAGAAATCGTAAAAGCAGGACACGAGGTATTGCTTGTTGTTTCACAGCCGGATAAGGCAGTAGGAAGAAGCAAGGCATTAAAATATACTCCGGTAAAGGAGTGTGCGATTGCGCATGGAATTGAGGTTTATCAGCCAGAGAAAATCCGCGCAAAAGAAAGTATCGAGTATCTTTCCCAATATGATGCTGATATTATTGTTGTAGTGGCATTTGGACAGATTGTTTCGAAGGAAATTTTAGATATGCCAAAATATGGATGTGTAAATGTACACGCATCCTTACTGCCAAAATACCGCGGTGCAGCACCAATCCAGTGGGCTGTAATTAACGGGGATAAGGTGACTGGTGTTACAACTCAGCGTATGGCAGAAGGTGTGGATACCGGAGACGTGATTATGACAGAAGAAGTCGTAATTGATGAAGAAGAGACCGGAGGAAGCCTTTTTGACAGACTTTCCACTGTAGGTGCAAAGCTTTGTGTAAAAACAATGGAAGCAATTGAAAATGGAACTGCAGAATATACAAAGCAGGACGAAAGTCAGGCAACCCATACAGCCAAAATCCATAAGGAGCTTGGAAGCATTGACTGGTCGAAGGATGCAGCTGAAATCGAATGTCTGATTCGTGGATTAAATCCTTGGCCAAGTGCATATACAAGATTAGACGATAAGACCTTAAAAATCTGGAAAGCAAAAGTGATTTCAGAGGATAATGTCGCAGCACCGGGCTGTATTGTAAATGTTACAAAGGATTCAATTGACGTACAGACAGGAAAAGGAGTACTTTCCTTGTTAGAAATTCAGTTAGAAGGAAAAAAACGAATGACAACAGATGCCTTTTTACGAGGCTATCAGGTAGAAGCGGGAACTTATTTTAAACGTGGTTAATGTGAAAGGAAGCGAATAATATGCCTTATTCTTATTATTACTATGGTTTCGACCCAACATATCTGTTAGTGTTAATCGGTGTAGTCATCTGTATGATTGCATCAGCAAGAGTAAAATCTACTTTCAAAAAATATTCCGGTTACAGAAGCATGTCCGGGATGACTGGTGCACAGGCAGCGCAGCGTATTTTAAATAATGCGGGAATTTATGATGTGTCCATTCAGCACACTTCGGGAAATCTGACGGATAATTATAATCCGGCGAGAAAGACGTTAAATTTATCTGATTCTGTTTATAATTCGACTTCTGTTGCAGCAATCGGCGTAGCAGCCCATGAATGTGGACACGCCATTCAGCATCAGAAAGGATATGTTCCTCTGACACTTCGCTCTGCAATTGTTCCGGTTGCAAATATTGGTTCAAAGATTGCATGGCCATTGATTTTGATTGGGTTATTTTTCACCACAAATACAGGCACATTACTCATTAATTTGGGACTTATCTGCTTTTCCTTTGCAGTTATTTTCCAGCTGGTAACACTTCCAGTGGAATTTAATGCATCCAAAAGAGCACTTGTGGCATTAGAGGAGCAGGGAATCTTAGCTTCTACGGAACTGCCATATACCAGAAAGGTATTGTCTGCAGCAGCATTGACTTATGTTGCCAGCGCAGCATCTGCTATTTTGCAGTTGTTACGACTGGTAATCCTGCTTGGAGGAAGAAGACGGGATGACTGATACAGTAAATACAAGAGAACTGATACTGGGTATTTTAATGGAAGTAACAAAAGAGGGGAATTACAGCCATCTTGTGATTCGCTCTGTGTTGGAAAAATATCAGTATTTAGAGAAAAAAGAGCGTGCGTTTATTACAAGAGTTTCAGAGGGCACACTCCAGTATATGATAGAGCTGGATTATATTATTAACCAGTTTTCCAAAGTAAAAGTAAATAAAATGAAGCCGGTTATCCGCAATATTTTGCGAATGAGCGTTTACCAGCTTAAATATATGGATTCCGTTCCAGCATCTGCGGCATGTAATGAAGCAGTCAAGCTTGCAAGAAAGAAAGGTTTTTCTTCCTTAAGCGGCTTTGTAAATGGTGTGCTTCGTAATATCAGCAGAGGATTGTCTGACATTACTTATCCGGATGAGAAAACGCAGCCGGTAGAAGCACTTTCGGTTCGCTATTCCATGCCGGAATGGATTGTAAAACAGTGGATTTCGGATTACGGAATGGAGCAGACGACAAAGAATCTTCGTGCATTTTTAAAAGATGCACCGGTCACAATCCGCACCAATATTTTAAAAATTACGCCAGAGGAATTAGAAAAACGTTTACGGACTGAAAACGTTACCGTAGAAAAACTGGTGTTAAAGGATTACCCGCAGCTTGATTATGGATTCTTAATTTCTGGTTTTGATTATCTGAATGCCTTAGAAAGCTTTCGGGAAGGCTTATTTTATGTGCAGGATGTAAGCTCCATGTTAGTAGCAGAGCTTGCAGACCCTAAGAGGGATGATTACGTGATTGATGTCTGTGCAGCACCGGGCGGAAAGAGTATTCACCTTGCTGAAAAAATGCAGGGGACAGGTCATGTGGAAGCAAGAGATTTGACTGAGTACAAGGTTGGATTGATTCAGGAAAATATCCTGCGTCATCAGCTTGCTAATATGGAAGCGGTGCAGATGGATGCGACAGTTTTAGATGAAGCCTCTGTGGAAAAAGCAGATATTGTCATTGCAGATTTGCCATGCTCCGGTCTTGGTGTTATGCGCAAAAAAACAGACATTAAATACAATACAACACCGGAAAAGGAAAAAGAACTTGCGTCATTACAGCGCACCATGTTAAATACGGTGTGCCGTTATGTAAAAAAAGGTGGAACTCTTTTATATTCTACCTGCACCATGAATAAAATGGAAAATGAAGAAAATGTTTCCTGGTTTTTAGCAGAGCATGAGGAGTTCTCCTTGGTGGAAATGCATCAGATTTTCCCGGAAGAGGAATTTGGAGATGGATTTTTCATTGCAAAGCTGAAACGAACAGATAAGTAGGCAAATGAGGATGAATATGAGTAATCGGATTGATATTAAGTCATTAAATTTAGAGGAATTAACAGAGCTTGTGGAGCAGCTTGGAGAAAAAAAGTTCCGCGCAAAGCAGATTTACCAGTGGCTTCATGTAAAGCAGGTCGCCTCCTTTGAAGAAATGACAAATATTTCAAAAGCATTTATCGAAAAATTAAATACAAACTGTGTGCTGATAAATTTAAAACAGGAGGCAGTTCAGATTTCAAAGTTAGATGGCACAAGAAAATATCTCTTTTTATTAGAGGATGGAAATGTCATTGAAAGTGTGTTAATGCGTTACAAGCATGGCAATTCCGTCTGTATTTCCTCACAGGTAGGCTGCCGTATGGGCTGTCGTTTCTGTGCTTCTACGTTAGATGGCTTAGTCAGGGGACTTACCGCTTCTGAGATGCTCGACCAGATTTATCAGATAGGAAAAGACATTGGAGAACGTATTTCGAATGTAGTTGTTATGGGAACAGGCGAGCCAATGGATAACTTTGACAATTTGTTAAAATTTATCGAGCTTTTAACCGATGAAAATGGCTTAAATATCAGTCAGAGAAACTTGACCGTATCGACTTGTGGAATTGTTCCAAGGATGCGGGAACTTGCAGAGAAAAAATTACAGATTACACTGGCGTTATCTTTACACGCATCCACGCAGGAAAAGCGTTTAAAATTGATGCCAGTGGCAAATAAATATGATATACAGGAAGTAATGGATGCCTGTAGATATTATTTTGATAAGACAGGCAGAAGGGTTACATTTGAATACAGCTTAGTTGGCGGTGTGAACGATACCGATGAGGATGTACGCAATTTATGTACCCTTGTAAAAGGCATGAACTGTCACATTAATCTGATTCCGGTAAATCCAATTAAAGAAAGAGATTTTGTGCAGCCGGATACCAAGGTGACACAGGCGTTCAAAAATAAGCTTGAAAAAAACGGAATTATTGCTACAATTAGAAGGGAAATGGGCAGAGATATTGATGGTGCCTGTGGACAGTTGCGCAAAAGATATATGGGACAGCAGTAATCTTAGCAGAAAGGATGGGGTAGGAGATGAAAACGTTTTCCATGACGGATGTTGGAAGGCGGCGTGAAATGAATCAGGATTATATGTTTACGTCGGAAACGGCAGTGGGAAAGCTACCTAACCTTTTCATTGTAGCAGATGGTATGGGTGGCCATAAGGCAGGCGAATACGCTTCCAAATTCACTGTCGACACAATGGTTGATATCATAAGAAATGCAGAGAAAGAGGAGCCGGTGGCTGCAATTAAGCAGGCTGTAACAGAAGCAAACCGGCTGTTAATGAAAGAAGCCGAAGCAGATGAAAGCAAGGCTGGTATGGGAACCACAGTGGTTGCTGCGACACTGATGGATAAGACACTTTATGCAGCGAATGTCGGAGACAGCAGATTATATGTGCTGAATCAGGACACGATTACGCAGATAACAAGGGACCATTCTCTGATTGAAGAGATGATTCGTTTAGGTGAGATGGATAAAGCAGATGCGAAAGACCATCCGGATAAAAATATTATTACAAGAGCTGTAGGAGTTTCACCAGAGCTTGCAATTGATTTTTTTGAAATCGAAATTAACAACGGAGATATCATTCTTTTATGTACCGATGGGCTTACGAACATGATAGAAGATGAAGATATCCGAAGAATTGTATTAAGTCAGCGCGATATTGTGGAACGAACAGAGAAATTAATCGAAACTGCAAACGAAAACGGTGGCAGAGATAATATTACCGCTGTTTTACTTGAGCCGTTTGCAGATACAGGTGCAGACGAGATTTATAGATAAGATTCTTTGAATAGAAGACAGACATGGAGGGTAAATATGTTGACGACAGGAATGTTTGTTGGAGACCGTTACGAAATTATTGGAAAAATTGGAACTGGCGGAATGTCAGATGTATATAAAGCAAAAGACCATACACTTGGACGCTTTGTTGCGATTAAAGCGTTAAAAGCAGAATTTTCAGAGGACGTGAACTTTGTTACAAAGTTCCGCACAGAAGCGCAGTCCGCGGCAGGTTTGGAACATCCGAATATCGTAAATATTTATGATGTAGGAAGCGAAAGTGAATTACATTACATTGTAATGGAATATATCGAAGGAATTACCTTAAAAACTTATATCGAGAAAAAAGGACAGCTGACCTTTAAAGAAGCTATCAGTATCGCAATTCAGGTTGGACGTGGTATTGAGGCTGCCCATAACAAAAATATTATTCATCGTGACATCAAGCCACAGAATATTATGATTTCCACCGAAGGAAAAGTAAAAGTGACAGACTTTGGAATTGCAAGAGCTGCAACTTCAAACACAATTAATTCAGATGTGATGGGTTCTGTGCACTATTCTTCTCCAGAGCAGGCAAGAAATGGTTTTGTAGATGGAAAGAGTGATATTTATTCGCTTGGTATCGTTATGTATGAAATGGTAACAGGAAGAGTTCCGTTTGACGGGGACACAACAGTTGCTGTTGCCATCCAGCATTTACAGGAAGAGATGGTATCTCCAAGTGCATATGCACCAAATCTTCCAATCAGCATGGAGAAAATCATCTTAAAATGTACCCAGAAGAATCCAGACAGACGTTATGAGTCTATGACGGCACTTTTGGCAGATTTAAGAAAAGCATTAATCAGCCCGGATGAAGACTTTGTTGTGATGCTTCCGGTATCCAGAGAGAAAACAAGAGTTATCGGCGAGGATGAAGTAAATAAAATCAAGCAGCAGACCAGCAGCGTTTATGTAGATGAAAAGATGCTTGTGGAGCGCGCAATGAAAAATACAGATGAGGATGACGAAGAAGAATACAGTGATGAATTTGATGATGATGAATTAAATCCAAAGATGGACCGCGCAATTATGATTATGGGAATTGCAGCAGGTGTCATTATTGTTGCATTGATTGTATTTATTCTCGTAACCTTCTTTGGTGGCTTTGGTTCTGGCAAAAAAAACAATGACTCCAATACAGAAATAAGTTCCCAGACAACAGAGTCGTCTGAGATTGAAAATGGAGTAGTAGTACCTAATTTAGCAGGTTACACATACGATGAGGCAAAGGATGCCTTAAATCAAATCGGACTTGGAATTACAAAAGCATCCGAAACAGCTGCTTCAAACGAATATGAAGAAGGTCAGATTGTTTCCCAGTCACCAGTAGCAGATGAAAAAGTAGAAGAACATACAACCATTACTGTAACATTAAGCAGTGGCGCTGCAAAAATTGAAGTTCCAAGTGTGACAGGACAGGACGAAGAGACTGCTTATACAACATTAACAACAGCTGAGCTTAATCCAGTGAAAGAATATGAGTACAGTGATACCATTGAGCAGGGAAAAGTTATCTCACAGACACCAACCGCAGGAAGCATGGCTGGAAAAGGTGACAGTGTTACGATTGTTATCAGCCGCGGACCAGAAAAAGTACTGCCAGTACAGGTAACAGTGCCGGATGTATACACTTATCGTGAGGACGTTGCAAAACAGACCTTGACAAATGCAGGTCTCACAGTAGGAGATACTAAGACAGAATATAGTGATACGATTGCGGAAGGCTGTGTTATCCGTCAGGATGTTGCAGCAGGTACGCAGGTAAATGAGGGCACAGTTGTTAATCTTGTAGTCAGCCTTGGAAAAGAACCAGAGAAAGAGGTTGAAATCACATACTATATGAAGGCAACTATCAGTGACCCAGGAAATGATGAAGTTGCTTCTGCGAATATCTATCTGTATGATGATTCCGATGCACGCGGCAGCATTATTGAGCAGTGGACAGGACAGTCTATTGCAATGTTTGGTTCTGATGGTTTAGAAATTCAGAAGACCGGCATTAAAGTATCGAAAGGTTCTTTAAAAATCGAATGGCTCGATAAAGACGGAAACGTTATAGGAAAACCACAGATTGAAAATATTGAATTTTCCGAAGAACAGTAAGGTGAAGCATGCAGGGTAAGATTGTAAAAGGAATTTCCGGATTCTACTACGTTCACGTAGCGGAATCCGGAATTTATGAGTGTAAGGCAAAAGGCATTTTTCGCAATCAGAACATCAAACCACTTGTCGGGGATGATGTTGAGATTGCGATTATTGATGAAAAAGAGAAAAAAGGAAATATTGACAAAATTCTGCCAAGAAAAAACGAACTCATTCGTCCTGCTGTTGCCAACATTGATTTAGCATTGATTATTTTTGCAGCAGCAAAGCCCCAGCCAAATTTTAATCTGTTAGACCGTTTTTTAGTGATGATGGAGTATCAGAAAGTTCCAGTGACTATCTGTTTTAACAAGAGAGACCTTGTGACAGATGAAGAAGTGGAAAAGATGGCTGGAATTTATCGAAATTGTGGATATGAGGTGCTTTATACAAGTGCTGCAGAAAAGCAGGGAATTGATAAGCTGCGGGCATTGTTAGAAGGCAAAACAACAGCAGTTGCAGGACCGTCGGGTGTTGGAAAATCTTCGCTTGTCAATAGTCTCCAGCAGGGAATTCAGATGGAGACTGGAAGCATCAGCAAAAAAATCGAGCGAGGAAAGCATACAACCAGACATTCAGAGATTATACCGATTGCCGGGAATACCTACATTATGGACACACCGGGATTTAGCACACTTTATATTCCGGGCTTTGAAAAAGAGGATTTGCAGCAGTTTTATCCAGAGTTTGCGGAATATGAGCCAGCCTGCAGATTTCAAGGCTGCAGCCATATCAGTGAGCCGGATTGCGGTGTCAAAGAAGCGTTAGCTGCCGGAAAAGTTAGCAGTCTGCGTTATGAAAATTATAAGCTTTTATATGAAGAATTAAAAAACGTAAAGAAATATTAAAAGATACAAGCATTATGCTATGCAAATTTTGGAGGAAAAAATGAATTGTTTATCACCATCTATATTATCAGCAGATTTTTCAAAATTGGGGGAACAGATTTGCAAATTAGATGAAGCAGGCGCACAATATGTACATATTGATGTGATGGATGGAAGCTTTGTACCAAGCATTACCTTTGGTATGCCAATTATTAAATCTATCCGCGGCTGCAGTGACCGTATTTTTGATGTTCACTTAATGATTGATGAACCAGGACGATATATTGATGAGTTTGCCGAAGCAGGAGCAGATTTAATTACTGTTCATGCAGAAGCTTGTAAGCATTTAGACAGAACCATTGAAGCAATCAAAGAAAAAGGGCTGCTCGCCGGAGTTGCAATCAATCCTGCAACCCCATTAAGTGCGATTGAGTGGGTACTTCCAAAAGTAGACATGGTACTTATTATGACAGTGAATCCGGGCTTTGGCGGACAGAAACTGATTCCATATACTGTGGACAAGGTTCGTGAATTAAAGAAAATGATTGAAAAATCCGGCTTAAAGACGGATATTGAAGTAGACGGCGGAATCAATACAGAAAATGTTACAGAAATTATGGACGCAGGTGCAAATATCATTGTTGCCGGAAGTGCCGTATTTAACGGCGACATCGAAGAAAATGTCTGTCGTTTTTTAGATATTTTGAATAGTTAGTGCACAAATCATGGAAAAGATAGTAATTGTTTCGGGTGGAAAAATAGAAGATTCTTTTGCGGCAGAGTGGATAGAGAAATATCAGCCGGACTATATCATAGCAGCAGATTCTGGGATGGAATTTTTTTACCGGACAGGAAAAGTGCCAGATATGATACTAGGTGATTTTGATTCGGTCAGTAAGGAGATTCTGGCAAATTTTAAAAAGCAGGAGGGAATCCTCTGGAAAACATTAAATCCTATAAAGGATGATACCGATACCGAATTTGCAATCCGTTATGCCATCAGCTTGGGAGCAAAGCAGATTGTACTGCTTGGAGGAACTGGAAGCAGATTGGACCACGTATTAGGCAACATTGAGCTGCTTGGAATCGGCTTAAATACAGGCGTTGAGATTCTTTTATTAGATGCGAATAACCGTATTAGAATGCGAAAGTCCGGTATGCAGCTAAAAAAAGCAGAGCAGTTTGGCAAGTATGTTTCGCTGATACCATATACGAATGAAGTGAAGCATTTATATTTAAAGGGTTTTATGTATCCCTTAGAGGATGCCACACTGAAAGGATTTTGCTCACTTGGCGTAAGCAATGAGATAACTGCGGATGTGGCAGAAATCTCTTTTGAAGAAGGAATATTGCTGGTGATTGAATCTAGGGATTGATGAAAATGAAATAGTTAAAAATGAAAAGTTATTTGAAATGCAATCAAAAACGATTGCAAAATCAAAATGCAACTGAAAATGATTGCAAAAATTCCTATGAATTAAAAAAGGGCACTTGCAAAGGCAAGTACCCTAGTATCTAATCTAATTAGAAAGGTTGTCGGAATTGAAGTTTCCGATTGCCCTCAGTGTAGAATATTTGAAATAGCATCCTTTTACTTTGGACGGTTGGGGATGCTATTTCTTTTTGTTATCATGATTATCTAAATAAGATAATATAGCAAATACCAATAACAACAAGGTCAAAACTTCCATTGTGTTCGATGTGATTCGATATAAAAAAGTTTTTTATGTGTATAGTTTATATTTATACACATTTTTGCTATACTTATAATGACGATGAGTTAATTACTATAAATACCTTTGAGTCAGCTTCATATTTCAAATCCAATTAAGAACGTACAAAAGAGGATTGCTAGATATATGATAGCGTGTGTAGCTGGGGTAAGTGTTTAAGGAGAAACTGTATGAAGTGTACAAAGTGTGGAGCAGATATAAATATTAATTCAAAGTTCTGCTCAGAATGCGGGGAAAAAGTAATGCAAGAAAAAAGTACAATACAGCTTAAGTGTAAAGCGTGTGATGGAACTTTAAATGTTGATGCTGATAGAGAAGTTCTTTTATGTCCTTTTTGTGGTTCGAAAGAATTAATTAATGAGAGCGATGAAGTAATAATTCAGAGAATTAAGAGTCGAACATACAAAGAAGTAGAGTTTGAAAAAATGAGATTTAAGGATGAAAAAGAGCAAAGAAAAATAGAGCAAGAGCAGAGGAAAGAGAACGAGCGTCAAGTAAATGAATTTAGAAATGGAAAATTTTCTAGGGTATTGATTATAGCATTTGTAATCTGTATGTTATTGATGCTTTATTCGTTTTCGAAAGGGCGTATCTTGCTTGGTATGGTTGCACTTATTCAGACAGGGATTTTTGCTTCGGCTTGGCTTATGGGAATGCAATTTGTAAAAGAAAAGATACCAAGAATGCATATTCTTTTAGCAGCGATAGGATTTGTGATGGTTATTTTATGGACTAAAACAGCAAATGTGGGAGTACTTAATGGAAGTGGTAATGGTTCTTCAAAAGTAGAAAATGTAAAAGTAGTTAAGGGAAATGTTAATAGTCCTTCTATAACAGAGGATACAACTACAAATAGTGAAGAAGGTATATATACATATCAGATTCGTAACTATATAGGAAAAAATGTTGCATCTATCGGAGAAAAATCAAGAAATTATCAAGTTGATGAATATGGTAATGGAGAGTTAAAACTTATTTTTGTGACAGAAGATGGAATGATAATTAGTTCAAATGATGAGGAGCAGATGAAACAATATACGGTAGTTGAACAAAGCCTGAAAGCAGATACGAATATTACAATGGTACACTTAAGGGATAGTGATGGCGAACCATATAGCAATTTAGTTGATTATCAAAGTTATGATGAAATCATTTTGTATGTTGCACCTATCGGAGATAGTTCATATAAGCCATCCTATACGGAGATTAGTCCAACACTAGATAGACATTTATATCACATACGTGATTATGTAGGGAGAAATGCAGCTTCTTTTGGAGAAGTAGATGGTAGTGGTCGTATAGATACATATGGTGCAGGTGAGATGCGCCTTGTGTTCACTGCAGAGGACGGTTCATATGTAGATGCAAGTGATATGAATGTATTAAAGCAGTATATAGTGACGGGACAGGATATAAAAGCGAACACAGAACTTAAGTTGGAGTATGAAACTGACAGCTCGGGAGAGGAATATGATAATTTGATTTGTAGTCAAAATTATGAGGAAATCAATTTAACAGTTCGAAAGATAGATGAAAGTGTGATAGAAAATATGCCAGTTATTGATTAATGAAACAACACTTTAAATTCAAGTGGTTATGTAACATTAGTTAGGAAAGTAAAGCACAGAGACTTTATCGAAATCGGTTGATGATTTTTCTATAGTTTCATATGAGTTTTAGAAAAATGGCACAGTAGGTGATGTAAAGAAGTAAGCTCTGAAATAGCGAAAATATTTTCGAAAAGCAATTGTAATTTTTAAAGTTATAGAATATAATATAGTTAGATAAGAAATCTTATCTGGGTGCGCTGACACCTTAAAAATCTGACAGATAAGCCAGATGCGTAGGCTGGCAAGTTGGGGAGCAACAGAAAAACTCCACATATAAGCCACACATGATGGGTGGCAAGTTGGCAGACAACAGAAAAATCAGCATATTTTAGTTTGTAAAGAGGTTGTCCGGTGAGGACAACCTCTTTGTGTATTAGGGGTACATATGAAGAATTATACAAAACAAGAGGTTTTAAAAATTATTCTTTCTGTAGCGAAAGAATATGATGAGAAGCTGAATGATAAGCATTTTAAAATTACTTATCAAAAGGGAAAGAACATAGAGGAAACGGTTGTAGGTTTTCGTGATATGAACTTCCTGCATTTGACGGGAGTTAAAACGAAATTATCAGCACAACAGTTTTATCAAGCCTGTGTAAATGGTAAATTATCAGAACGAGATTTCGAAATTGATAATAAGGGAAAAGTTCAACAGAAGATTGCGGTGTTGCCATACCTTCCAAACTTGCTTTATGGAAATTGTATGATTGGTGATTTCATAAATAGTGGAATAATGATTCGTGCAGATTATTTTGTGGGCGATACAAGGGCGATAATTAGTGTTGGATTCAAAGTGGGTAAAACTGCAGATATTCCGGTAACGTTGTATCATGAAGATGTGCGAAAGTTAAGTCGTCCGACGTGTAAAGTGTTAGAGATTTGGTGTAAGCGTTTTGATGAAGCAGAGTATAATCTGTGTACATACAGTGCAAAGGTATAAGTGTAATGGAATTGTTACTATGACAAGGGATTTTAGTATCTTCAAGGTCAAGTAAATCTGTGAATAAACTGTATCAATTGTATTTTGATTGGGTAAGTGATATACTAAAAGTGCCAGAAGAGAATTCTTCTCCATATTCGTATGGGCACGCGATATAAGGAGCATATCGTCGTTAGACTGGAAACGTTAAAACTATGCACACACTTTACGAAATAGTTGATTTCGCATGAAAGTGGAAGGCTTTCGATTGGGTGGCACGCACCTAAATAAACCAGTATATATTTTGTAAATGTAAGGGCCTTGCGTGAGCAGGACTCTTTTACATAGGACAAATAAAAGATGAAGCGATAGTAAATAAATTGGAAGAACTGTTAAAGATTCCGAATTGCCCATTCGTATTGTATGTAGGTAAGAAGAAACTGATAAAGAGAAAGGAATTTGAGAAATTTCTCATTGAAAATATTGAAATATAAGCATTTTATAAATTTACTTTTAAGTCTCTTCGTGGTATAGTAGTTACTGATTGTTGAGGCTCTTTTTTATAGAAAAGGAACACCAGTAAGAATAGCACGTATGATTTCGTGGTATATTGGTGGTGCATCTTCCAAATAAAAAACGTAATATCAAGGCTTTTAAGCAAAGGAGATAGATAAAATGAAATTAGGTATCGTAATATGTGAGCCGATTTTATGTATCTCAATGTAATTTTATAAAGTATGATAAATCCTTATTTGAAAAGCTTTTATATGATTGATGATATACATATATATCTACATAAATCTATGTAATTTAATTGCAAAATTGTGTAGTGATTGTGTAGTAGTTGCGTAAGGGTCTGGTACATATTTTAAGAATATAAGCCTTTCGATTACAATCAGACAGGGAGACTTTTTCGTTAGAAGAAAATTGATTTTTATGAGGCGTAGAAGAAGAAAAAGCATTTGGAGAAATCCAAGTGTTTTTTTTGTGGAAAATTTCACAAAAGGGATAATAACAACGGACTTTAAATGTGAAATATCGTATCAGTCGGATAAATAAATATATATTATTTTCATGAGAGTACAGATATCAACATGAAAAATATTTATTTTTAAGGAGGAAATGCTTATGGCAGCAAATGTGGAAACAATGTTTTCGGTACGTGAAAAACCGTGGCATGGATTAGGAGTAGTGGTGGAGGACGCACCAAGTTCAAAAGATGCTATTATGCTAGCTGGCTTGGATTGGAAAGTATTACAGAAGGAAATATATGCAGAAGACAATATCCCAATTTATGGATACAAGGCGAATGTGAGAGATATTGACCATAAAGTGTTAGGAGTAGTGAGTGAACGATATCAGGTAGTGCAGAATGAAGATGCCTTTGCATTTACAGATGAATTGTTAGGAGCTGGTATAAGATATGAAACAGCAGGTTCTTTGCAAGATGGGAAAAAGACATTTATTTTAGCGCGTCTTCCACAGCGTTTTATCATTGCAGGGGATGAGATAACACCATATTTTGTGATAATGAATTCGCATGACGGGAGCAGTGCAGTTAAAGCAGCCATGACACCGGTACGAGTTGTATGTCAGAATACACTCAATTTGGCATTTAGAAATGCAAAACGTATATGGATGACAAAGCATACAGCCAATATTATGCACAGGATAGATGATGCAAGGGAAACATTGGAATTTGCAGAAAACTATATGACAGAGTTGGGAAAAGGAATTGACCAGCTTGTTCACAAGAAAATTTCAGATAAAAAAGTAATGGAATATATGTCTGAGTTTTTCACGGTTACCGAAGATATGAGCACTGCACAGAAAAAGAATAATATCAAATTGTTAAATGACATGAAGAGCAGATATTTTGATGCACCGGATTTAATGGGTATGGGAAATAATGCATATCGATTTGTGAATGCGGTATCGGATTTTGCTACACATGCAGAACCTATCCGTAAAACGAAGAATTATAAAGAAAATCTCTTTTTGAGAACCGTTGAAGGGAATCCTTTTATTGATAAAGCTTATCAGATGGTGCTTTCGGCTTAATCAGGAGGAATGTTATCTTGGAAAGAGAGTTTTGTAAAGAAAAATTATCTATGAAAATTGAATCAGAATATTTGCAATACGTGAATAAGATGATGCGAAAAAGTCCAAGAGAAATCTATGATAATGCATATCAAATTGAAAAAATAGAGTGTATTTATAGATATATGCAAGAAATATTATGCAGTCTATCACTGGTGTGTATACAAAAAATGTACACCTGTGATGGACTGCTTTTTCTATTGTATGAGGAGTGGCTTAAATTGGATGATGATTGCGAAGAACAGTTAAAAAAATGTATACAGAATGAAATTATAAATAGTTTCAAATAGAAAATACGATAATTTGTAAGTATGAATTACTTGGTAATTCATACGTGCAAATTATAAAGTAAAATAAATATAATTTAATTCATGGGAAACAAAACAAGCGAATACTTAGAAAGGGTGAAAGAATTGAGTGAATTATTTGATGTCACAGCTGCAGATTTAGCAGGAATATATGGAGAAGTTGCAGAAGCGGTAGGGATTGATAATGCATATGAGTTATTTCAACATTTTCGGGGACAACAACTTGTTTTTCCCTTAAAGTTTTACTCGAAGGAATTTATGAATAAGCAAATACGAGAGGAGTACAATGGGAAAAATGTGCGTGCATTAGCTAAGAAGTATGGTTATTCAGAGAGTAGGGTAAGGCAGATTTTGAGGAATTCACAGGAAGTAGATTAAAAGGCAAAGAGCGGGAAATGTAAGATAAAACAGTGTATAGGAGGGGAAAATGGCATTACTTATTTGTCCAGAATGTAGAAAAGAGGTATCGGATAAAGCAGAAAAGTGTCCACACTGTGGATGCCCGAAAGAGATTATACTAGATTCTTATGAAATTGCAAAAACAGAGGAAGGTAAACAAGGAAAAGAAAAGTTGGAACAAGAAGACATAGAGAAAAAACGAGTAGAGAATGAGTATATTGTTTTTCCAATGGCAGAATATATGCTTAGATTTAGTACAGAACTTGAACAATACATTTTATTAAGAAGAATATATGAGTATACAGCACGTAGATTACGAGCAAAGGTATATGATTACTATGAGAAATCGAGTTTTAGACAGATTATAGAGAATGTACCTAAGATGATTGAAACTGGGTTGAGTTCAGTGATTGATGTAAGTATGGAAATGCTTTATGACGAAAAAATTCGAATGACACCAGAGGCATTTTTAAATAAGTATTATGATGATTATAGATATGATATGGATTATGACCGTATTATAGGAAAAGTTGTAGAAAAATATGCAGAAGTACTTGGGGAAAGAGAGGCATTAATTAGGTATCGTAATCTACAAAATGCATCACGCAGCAGGTGGCAAGGTGGTGGATTTGGAGTAAAGGGTGCGGTAAAAGGTGCGATAATGGCAGGAGTATTAAATGCAGGAACAGATTTTCTGAGAAGTTTTGGAGACTCTGCCCAAAGACAATCAGATGCTGCATATACACAGCGAAAAATTGCAGAATTGAAGGATTCTGCTTATGTGCAAGGGCAAATAATTGGGGGAGCATATAGTGTTGTTATAGGTGTATTTTACGCTGTTTTAAACGAATTACGGCAACATGGAATATATATATTGTCGTATGAATCAGATAAATATGAAGAAGCGAAAACAATTTGCGAAGCAGTAGAACGTTATGAAACAGATGAAGAAAAACTGATGGAAGGGTATATAGAAGCAATTTTAAAATATCCATACTATGAAAAGCCCTATAGAATGATATATAAAAGAGTTCAAAATACGTTAGAAGAAGCAGATCTGTTTAGGTTTATGGATTATTTTGGATTGGAGATGGAAATTAATGAAATAAAAACCTCTGAGTACATAAAAATTGAAAATATATTAATCGAAGAAGGCATAGAAAGCTTTAACTATGAAATAATTTCACAAGAGCAATTTTACATAGCGTCGGACATGATATCTCGGTTAATCAAGGAATGTTCATATTCTGTTATGAAAAAAAATTATAATTATTTGAGATTGAATGATTATGTAGAGAGAGCTAAAAATGAAACATTTGACTTTGAGAATGAACTAGAAAAAGAGTTTTCGATGAACAAATATATTTCGGAATTAGTAATAAAATGTATGAGATATAAATATATAAGAGAGGATTCTTTTGATGGTTTTTTATGGGTTGATGGTGTAAAGACAGATTGTGAGTTTGAAAATAAGATCAATGTATTTGATTATAGTAAATATGTAGGAAAAGATATAAAGTGTTGGCTTGTATATGATAATACAGAATCTCATAGAGGAGAAAGCGGATTTGCGATATTTGATGATGGTATTGTTTTTCCTGGTGACAAGCGAGTGATATTATTCAAAGATGTAGAGGATTGTTTTTTAGACAGTGCTATGATTGAATTAGTCTTAAAAATGTCAAACTCATATTATAGTTTTGAGTATAATTTTAAAGATTCAAAATTCTTGGGATTTTTTCGGGATAAAGAATACTATATTGAATTGGGTACTATGTTTACAGAAAAAATTATAAAGAAAATTGTTAACCATCATAAAGAATTAGCCACAAAAGTTAGCAATTCATCATTGTTAGAAGTGGAAATAGAGAATGAAGGAAATGGCAAGTATTGTGTATATTGTGGAAAAAAAATAAAAATAACAACTAAATTTTGCAATTATTGTGGGAAAAAAGTATATGAGTAAAATCAAGATGCAAAATGATGAATGATGTGATTGAAAAAATAGTTTGGAAATCCAATTGATTAATTTTTGACTTGAAATAAATACGAGGGAGAAAATTGTATGAAATGCAAAATGTGTAGTAATGAATTTGACGAAGGTGTTTTTTGCCCAGAGTGTGGTGCAAAGTATGAAGGAGTGAAGCTAGGAACAGAGGATGATGTTAAAGAGCGAGAATGTCAAGAAGTAGAAACGAGAGAACAAGAGTGCAAAGAGATAAAAGAGAATGAGAACGGAAAGGCTTGTGATAAGGAAAATGTGGGAATACAGGTAGAAAATGTAGAAACAAGACGCTTGGAGCAAGAGAACGTTAAAATGGAAATGGAAAGTCGCACGGTTCGAGGTGTTATGTATAAAACGTTAGAAGAAGCTGAGAAAGCCAGAAGTGAACATAATAAAATTGATTTATTGAAGGAAAAATTGCTAACAACAAAATCACAGAAAAAGCGTCAGATAATCTTTAAAGAATTTAATGAGTCAATTGAAGTTAGTGATGTTAAGAATAGATATGATTTACTAGCAGCTAAAGTCAGTGTCGTTCCAGCAAAAGTAGAAAAACTTTGTACGATATATGGCTATTCAATATTAATTGCTTTCTTTATTAGTTGTACTTTGATGTCATCAGAAGAAATATCAATGGTTGGTATAATTTGTTCAACATGGACTGGTTTTGGGTTTTGGATATGGCCAGTATGGAAAATGGTAAAATTTATTAAAAGTAAGTCAGCAAATCATTACACTAATATTAAGAAAATCTAGGAAGTATAGTGTTTCATAGAAAACAAAAGAACAAGGTAAATTGTACGAGGGAGAAAATAATAATGAATTGCTGTAGAAAATGTGGAAAGGAATTTGAAGGATATTTCTGTCCAAAGTGTGGAACTAGATATGAGGAAAAGGATAGTGTAGAAGTAACCATAATGGAGGGGGAGCCACAAGGAGAAAATACTTCATACGATATGTCAAGAGAAGCATCGTATGAAGGAAAAAACAAGTTATTTGGAATACTATCATTGATATTTGGGATAATTTCAATTTGCTCTTGTGGAATGTTTGTTATACCAAACATTCTTGGTATTGTATTTGGAGTACTTGCAAAAAAGAGTGGTAACAAAACAAAATGTTCTGTTGTTGGATTGGTATGTAGTGTGATTGCTACGGTATTTTTTTGTATATTTATGATTATACCTCTAGGGACTGATACAACTACACAGAATAAAACGAGTGGGACAGTTACCCAAGATACATTAAGTGATTCGAACATGCAAGAGGAAGTATCAGAAAATAAAGAGATGGTTATGACGGAAAGTTCCAGTGAAGAAAAAGAGAAAAAGGATACAGAAAAAGATGATTCACTAGCAGAAGAATCACAAGAAGAAAGTACGAGATTAGATTACACTATATCTACAATAGATGAATCTTGTAAGAAATATTTGTTGATAGATAACCCCTATTATACGGAGACTCACAATGAATATGTTGATATGCTAAATAAATTGTGTAATAGCGAGGATTTTCCGGATAATGGGCAAAAAGTTGAAAATTGCACGTTGGAGAGCGTGTTAAAAGAGGCAGGGTTATCATCGGACTTTGTGTCCCTATTAATGGAAAATGATGGCATAAATATTTACGAAGAAAATGATTTTAAAGTGCTTGAAGAAAAAAGTGAATTAGGTGCATGGAATACTTTGATGGGAAAACAACAGGCAAATGTATATTATGAAGTTGTATCAGATAAAGTAGGTGCATCCGCAAAAATTATTTATTTTGGAGAGACAAAAAAGAATAAGCCGGATGGTGAAGGTATAGTTCTCATAAAAAATGATAATGGAGAATATAGAGTTTCAGGTGCAGGACACTTTAAGGATGGAAAGATTAATGGGGAGGCTGTTAGTTTTTCAAATTATACTTATGGAGATGTACTAGTTTATAGTGGAGAATGTGTAGATAATTTTATGGATGGTGAAGGCGTGGATTATAGATGTTCGATTGTTAGCGATGTGTATGAAACGTGGATGGAATTATTTACGGTGCAAGGAACACAATATTTGGATACATATGGTGAGAAAAATTATAGTAGTGAGATGGATAGAATTTTAAAGAAAAATCCGGCAATAAGATTGGGCTACATTTGTACTAATTCTAAAGTTAATACGGATATATTATGTTTAGATTACCCAGTAATAAAACCTATTGTTAAGTATAAGGGAGAGTATTCAGATAATCAGGCGACTGGTAAGGGAGTATATTATTATCTTTTAGGTAGGAAATATTATGAGGGAGAAATTTCAGGAGGTAAACCGCATGGTGAGGGAACATTGTATTATGATGATGGACAAACAATTAGGTATAAAGGCGAATTTCGTAATGGTGCAATAAAAGGAAATGGCGTATTATATGATGAAAACGGTACGATAATCGAAAGTGGCGAAATGGAGAATGAAAGTGTAGAACTCGAATTTGTGCTGTATGTAGAAAATACTTTGGAAACTTTCCTTAACGAGCAGATGGAGGAAATGGACTTATTTGGTACAAACGATAGTGTAGGAAGTACAAATACAGACAGTAAGACGATTGCCCAGACAGATAGTGGATATATTTTGCCAGAGAGTAATATAAGGTATTACACATATGATGAGTTGAGCAGCTATGATGATGCAACCTTAAGAATTGCTCGAAATGAGATATATGCAAGATATGGTAGAATTTTTACATCAGAAGATTTAAAGAGTTATTTTGAATCGCAACCGTGGTACGTTGGTATATATTCGGCGGAGGAATTTCGTGAAGAATGGTTAAATGAATATGAACTTAGGAATCTTGAATTGATAAATGAGGTGGAAAATAGTCAGGAAGTGCAAACGCAAACATCATATCAAAATTCGGATGTAAGTTTGTATGAAGCAGTAATTTTGGACTATGAAAATGCATATGGGGATTGGAGTGAGTATATACTATGGGATATTAATGAAGACGGAATTAAGGAATTAATTGTATCCTATGGTACATGTAATGCAGATTGGACAAATTCCGTGTATACTTTATTAGATAATGAGGCAGTTTGGCTTGGCGATTTCTATGGAGCAGTATACGTATATGATGGCGATTGTTGCATATATTCAGTATATGAGCATATGGATTATATGCAAACAGAGTGTATAAGTATATATGAAAATGAATTATTTCAGGAATATATGGAAGGAACAGTACATGTTGGAGACCAATTGGTTTTCACATATACAAGTGATTTGAGTGCTTTATATTAAAAGTCATATGAAAAAACATTTAAGAAGCTACTGGTAATGTGATGCCAGTAGCTTCTTTGCGTATCTAAATAAAATTCAAATATATATTATACCTGTGACCTTAATGACATAGCAGACGGTTCACCATTTAAAGCATCTGTATGTAGTGGGAACCGTGGGGTTCCCCTTTAGGGAACTTAGAAAATGGAGGTGAAATTGTAAAAAAGAGTGCAGGAAAGAAAAATGTTTGAAGGGAGGAGTATATGCGTAAATTAGTTTCAACAATCGGAATGGAAAAAAGAGAATGGTTAAGGTATCGAAAAGGTGGAATTACAGGAACGGATGCAGGAGCGATTACGGGAATGAATCCTTATATAAGTGCATTCCAAGTATATCAAGATAAAATATCAGAGACTTTTTCTGATGAAGATAATGAGAGTATGAGACAAGGACGTGATCTTGAAGAATATGTGGCGGAGAGGTTTACAGAAGCGACTGGATTAAAAGTACGAAAGGCGAACGGAATTTATCAGAATGAGAAACATCCAATAATGTTGGCTGATTTTGACAGGTTGATTGTTGGACAGAAAGCTGGATTAGAGTGTAAAACAGTTTCTCCTTATTCGGCGGATAAGTGGAAAGATGGGGAAATACCATTACATTATCAAATGCAGGTTCAGCATTATTTGGCAGTATCAGGGTATGATTGTTGGTATGTAGCAGCACTTATTTTTGGAAGAGAATTCATTGTAAGAAAAATTGAACGAGACGAAGATATTATAAATAATTTGATTCGGATAGAGGAGCACTTTTGGGAATCCTATGTTATTCCAAGAAATATGCCGAAGCCGGATGGTACAGAACGATGCTCAGAACTTATTGCAAAAATGTATTATAAGTCAGAGAATGAAAAAACAGTAGAATTATACGGATTTAAAGAGGCTCTGGAGCGACGCAGTGAATTGCTGGCATTGATTAATAAAATGGAACAGGAGAAGCAAGCAATCGAGCAAAGTATTAAGCTTGAAATGCAAGAAGCTGCTTATGCTAATGCGGATAATTATAAGATTTCATGGACAAGTGTTGATAGCAAGCGATTAGATACCAAAAGACTCAAAGAAGAACAGCCGGATATATTTGAGCGGTTTAGTAAGACGATAACAAGTCGTAGATTTTCAATAAATGAAGTGGCATAGAGGCGAGGTGAAAGTAGATGAAGAATGATACAATTAAAGAAGAATTGCAAAATCAGGTAATGGATGTGGAGAAAAAAGAGGTGAAATTGACAAAATCAATGTCAATTCCTGATATGGTAAAAGCGATGTTACCGGAGATAAAGAAAGCATTGCCTAGTGTTATAACACCGGAACGATTTACAAGAATTGCATTATCAGCATTAAATAATACACCGATGTTACAGCAATGTACTCCCATGTCATTTATTGCGGCACTATTAAATGCGGCACAGTTAGGACTAGAACCTAATACACCATTAGGACAGGCATATCTTATCCCATATAAAAATAAAGGTGTATTGGAGTGTCAGTTTCAAATTGGGTATAAAGGTTTGATAGATTTGGCATATCGAAACGGGCAGATGCAGACCATACAGGCACAGGCAGTATATGAAAATGATTACTTTGAATATGAATATGGGCTTGAGCCGAAGTTAATACATAGACCAACAATCACAGAGCGTGGAGGGTTGGTCTATTTTTATGGTGTTTTTAGGACGGTTAATGGAGGTTATGGATTTAGTGTTATGTCAAAGTATGATATGGATAGTTTTGCAAAAACATATTCAAAAGCATACGAATCCGGTTATTCTCCATGGAAAACTAATTATGAGGAAATGGCAAAAAAGACTGTAATTAAGCAGGCACTTAAATATGCGCCTATTATGACAGAGTTCCAAAGAGCATTGTCGACAGATGAAACGGTGAAAACACAAATTTCAGAGGAAATGTTTAATGTGCAAAATGAAATGGCGTATGAGATGGATGTTGCGTAAATATTTTAATAGTGAAAGTGAGCTAACTATATGAATAAAAACAGGACAATAGAAGAATTTGTAAATAGAATTTGTTGCATAAATGAGAGTAAGTGGGGAAAACAAGTAAGGGTCAGATTACAGCCTATCTTAAAAAATAATGGGATTCGTCTCTTAGGATTGTGTTTTGAAGAACACGAGAATATAGGAACATGTCCGGTTATCTATGTGGAAAGAATTTATGAGGAATTTATAGCCGGAAAAAAGAATATGGATGAGGCTGCTGAGGAAATTTTACGATTATATGAGGATAGCAAAGGAAATTGCACATTTAGAGTGGTTACATTTACGAATTATGAGGTTGCAAAGGAAAACATTGTATATAAACTGATTAACTATGAGATGAACAAAGAACTTCTGCTAGACGTTCCTTACAAAAGATTTTTAGATTTTGCGATTGTTTGTATGTATTTAGTTGATGAACAAGCAATGAATTTGAATGGAGGTTACGCAACAATTTTAATTCGGAATATGCATTTGGACATATGGAATATTTCAGATAAGGAATTATTTGAGCGGGCAGAAGTAAATACACCAAGAATATTTCCTTATAGTATAAGGAGTTTTGAGGATATATTGGCGGATATGGGTATAATTTGCCGGGAAGAGATGGAGGAAGAGTGTATTCAGATGTATATGATTACGAATCGTATGAAATTTTATGGAGCTGCTGCTATTTTATATGAGGGTGTTTTACAGAAAGTTGCAGAGCAGCAGAATAGCAATTTATTTGTGTTGCCTTCTTCTACACATGAAATACTTGTGATACCGGATTTTAACGGAGAAAAAAATGTAGAGCAATTCTCCCAAATGGTAAAAGAGGTAAATCGAGATGCTGTTTGTAGAGAAGATATACTCGGCGAGAGGGCTTATTACTATTCCAGAGAAGAGCGAAATTTTGTGATTTTGGAAGAAAAACAGGTTGAATAATGTATGTAAAAACATTCCGAGGGGATATAGAGGTACTCTTGGAATGTTTTTTCTTGCTCATATTCTAATAGAAAGATAAAATTAAGATATGGAGGAATGGAGCATGCAAATATTATTGTCAAAGGATTTGGAGAAGTATTGGAAGGAGAAAAATGTAAGTTTCAGTGATTTTGAAAAAGCCACCATGATTTATAATCATGAGGATTCTTTAGCTTCTATTCACGAAGCGTTGAACAGAGTGAAACACAGTACATCTGACCAGATGCTTATAAAGCAGATAGAGGAGAGAATGAAGTTTGATGAAACGACATTGGATTTAATTGCTTGCGGCAGTGAAGATACGATGTATATGTTAGAGACAGAAGAGGATGATACTTTTGAAACGGATAGTTACTACAGGAAATATCAGTGTGCGAAAACTTATGCGGACACCCTTGGTAAGAGATATCGGATTAACAAAATCAGATTTTCAGACGCTATATTACAGGTTGAGGACAGAGATGAGAAATGTGGTGATATAGGAAGTGTTTTATATAATAATAAAGGAGAAGTAAGCAGATTTTGGAGTGGTGAAATATCGGAAGAAGAACTTTACTATTATGAAGAGAAGAATAGATTTGAGAATGCATATATTTCAATGCCACATCCATTCAGGCAGGGTGATATTGTAAAGGACATGGTAACTGGGGATATTGGGATTGTGATATGTGATAAGACAGATGAGGACTGGGAGAGTTATGATAAGAAGATGAAACAGTCTGAGTTCAGTGATTATTCAGATGTCATGGTTACTGTGGAATTTTTATATGAGGAATCCTGTTTTTCTCATAGGCACATAAATCCAATGCGATTGGAATTTTATGACGCAAGCGAAACGAATAAAAAGAATAAGTTATTGCAATCCGCAAGTCATTTAATCAATGGATATGGTTCGCTGGAGTGTTTTCAGATATTTTGCGAAGAAAATGCAAAGGGAGAAGCGCAAGAGAAGAAATGATTGAATTAAAATAGTATGCATTAAGTGAAAAAAGAAGTTCGTATGAATATCGAAGTGAGGATATTCATACGGACTGCGTTAAATTTTATTTGATTCAATGTATTGTTTTAGACTGTCTTCCGGAATACGGATTTGGTTGCCGAAACGGAAGGCATCCAGTTTTTTTGCCTGAACCAATCTATTTAGAGTGTTGGCACTTATACAGAGAATGGTTGCGGCTTCTTTAAGTGATAAGTATTTTGTTGTTGGTTTGTTTGACATTATTAAACCTCCATTTTATTTTTTTATATATTTGTTATAAATGTAAGGATTGAAAAGTATGTACATTCGGAAATAAGAAAAGAAAGCTGACTGTCCATGCTTTTTTTGTTTGCGTTGAAAATAGATGAAATAAATTTTCATTTACCGGGAACATGATTGTAATAAATAAAAAAAATGAGGTGTTTGATTTGGTTATATAGGGGAGAAAAGAAAATAGACGTGGAATATATGAATTAAATGAAAAGAAAGTGAGAGCTATTATATGATAGAAAACTATAATACAATATATGAAAAAATTGCGTACAATAGTCAAAACTATTCAGTACACACGTTCGAGTTTTGGTTACCAATTGATATTTATAAACGAGAAATTGTTTATCAACAAATTAAGTCCAAACTTTCAATTGACGTATACAGGAGCAATAAGTATATCAATAATTTTGCTAATAAGAATGGCATTAGGCGAGAGGTGAGATGTTTTAAAGGCTTGGAAAAGCAAGGAATAAAAAGGATTGAGTTTGTAATTATTAGAGGGGTAGATGGTGCTATATATAATGTATATTTGACTGCAATTGTGAATCCAAGAAAGCTCCTTGGATATGAAAAGTATAGAGATGTTTGTATTGTTCCAGAGCGTGATTTAGGAAAAATCTGCGAGAAGTTAGTCGCAGAATTAGTGAAATTAGGTTTTAATGAGGTGTGTATTTTGGAGTGTCATTTGGCACGAATAGATTTTTGTGCCAACTTTCAAATGGAAAATCAAAAACAGGCCGAGCGATATTTGAAAATTCTGAAAAAAGGAAGACAGGTTTATGGAATGCACTGGAAAAAGGAATATGATTCAATTGGACATCGACAAAGTTTTCCAGACAATGAGGCTACACAGATGGGTGAAAACAATGACATGTCCATCTACTTAAAAGCTGCGCAGATGGAAGAAAATCGAAAGTACTTTGATTTGTCAGAAATAAAAATGGCTGAGGGACAAATTCGAATTGAATTGCGGACATTCCGTAGGAAAATACATTATTTGGAAAAGCGTTTTGATGCTTATTCAACATCGGAATTTTTAGCGTGTGCAAGCGAAATAGGGTCAAAGTATATGATGAAATACCTTCGTCTGATTTATGGCGAGGGGAGAATATTAAAAAGAACAAAAGCACTAAATGTAATCTGGAATAGTAAAAAGAGTGCAGAGAGCAAAGCGCTTATGGAAAGAGTTGTGATGGAAACAAAGACTCATGATTTTGATTTTGCATGGCAGAATGCTACAGAAGAAGAGAGACGAAAAATTCTCCCATTATTTAACAGTTTGGGGATTTCTCCAATTACAATCCCAGATAGCTGGGAAGAAGAGTATTTTGAGAATCCACTTTGGTACATAGAGACTGCGAATGTAAATGAGCGGTAAGAATATCTTTCTTCGTAGAGGATATTTAGTGGAAAAACAAAGCTATGGGAGTGATATTCGGTGATACATGAATTTTAAAAGAGTTAAAAATAAAAAACGTAAATGGTTGTGTAGGTATACTGTGAATAACAATAGGTACGACCATTTACGTTTTTTTCTAGCTTAATAAGTAAGAAAATTTTTGAGATTTTCTTCAAAGGAAGAAAGTATTTCCTCAGATGTAGGGATGTTATACCTGTGTTGCATGTAGATAATGAAATCTAGCTCTTGGTTAAAAATGCGATTGGCGTATTCCTCATCTTCAAAATCGATATCCTTCCATGGCTGGACTTCAGTCAAAGGAATAGGGGAATATTCAGTCTCTTCAAAAGTTGCCAGTAATGTACGCCTTCTTTCTATTACTTTATTGATATTATTATCGTGAGGGTATTCAGTAAGGTACAATGTATCATAAAATTTTTTTTGGAAAGCTTTTGTTGTGCTTTGATACATTTTGTCATCAAACCGTTCTTCCATATTTTCAGGAGATAAAATATATGTATTTTTGACTTGTTTAGATTGTGTATAAAATTTGATTGCCTCAATCATCATCCATTGACGTTTTTTAGATGCAAGGGAGTGGGGCTCGTTTACTTCTTTTAATAAGTCATTTAAGAAAAAATTATATTGGTAAAAGAATTCGTCACTTTCTTCTTGGGGATTACCCCATACGTCTTTTATTTTACGGACTAATTTTAAATCAGAGTTAATAGTATCTTTTGTAACACATAAGTTCTTGTATGGATGATGCAGTATGGGATAATTATCTAGAAAATTGTCGTTAATTTTTACAATATAGCAATTCCCTGTATAAGTTCTGCAATAAAGCCAAAAATCCCATGTTAGCATAGCAATCTTCCATAATGACCTTTTTTTATAAGCGAAAATGCTTGCGGAGCTGCTCTGTGAGGCTAGAATGTACACCAATTGGGTATAGTTATCATATAAAGTGATGTTACTTTCATCAGTATTTGTTATGAAAATTTGATTTTGGATGTCTTGAAAAAAATCCTCATATTTTGTGCGCTCATTAGGTTTGGAAAAATAGAATGGCCAGAGGGTAGGTATGTCTTTGCGTACAATATGGGAAATAGCATTTGCGTAATATATATTTTCTAAAGAAGAAAATGCTAATGATAAATTAAAGTTGTTTTTGTCTGTGCAATAAAATACATAATCATATAAAATGCGAAGTAGCCAAGGGAATGTAGATTTTGCGGTATCTACATTGGTTTGATAATAGTCTGTAGCAAGTTTTTGCTCATTTAATAAACAGGAAATCAAACGATAGCTATCGCTAAGTTTTACCCAGTTATTCGCTGAAAAAAGTTCTTTATACGTGGGATTTAATTCGTATATTTCATCTTGAAAATAAGATTTCAATTTTAAGAGTGCATCACAAGCTTTGCTATTTCTTCTTTTTATAAGAAAGCAGAATTTACAATATGCATATTCATAATTAGGAATGCCAAATCGAAGTTGTGATTTTTCTGAAGAGGTATTGTTCGAAATTTTTGTGCCATGTGCAGCTGTATGCGACCATACATATTTGTCTAAGGCGTTTCTTTCAGAGAGTGTGCACTGTTCTTCTAGGTCTTTTTTTAGGGTTCTTAGAAGCGCTTTCTTGTTAGAATCATCAATATTGTTCATGTTGTACTCGGATAAAAGATGCTCGATAAATTCTTTTCTAGTCATATTATAGTTTGGATTAAATTGAATTAAGGTTCTGATTCTGCTTATGGAAAGATGGTAACGAAAAAAATCACGTTCTAATGTTGTTACATGATATTTGTCAAAGATTTCGTTAATTTTTAATCTTTGTTCGAGACGTTCTAAGATTTCTTTTTGAGTATTCATATGATGGTGCTCCTTTTGAAAAAAAAACATTTTTCGCCAGCGATGAATCGCCGTATTCTTTCATATTTTTATGTTACAGTTTGAGCAAGTAAATGACAAGTAAATAAAAAAATGGAGGAAAAATTATGGAGCAAAAAAAATTAGGACTTTGGAAGGAGGCTTGCGAGCATCCGTTGTTATCGCCTGTATTGTCTGGAAATTTTTTGGGGGCTATTCAGAGTATTCTTTTAGAATCAGGGTTTTCATCATTTCCAACGATTGCACTTTGTGGAGCACCGGGTACCGGGAAAAGCACGATTGCGCGGTTGTGCTGTGAATCGAAGGAATATTTTTTCTTTAGTGACTCAAGGAAGGCTCTGTTGGAGGGATTAGAGAAGAAACGTGGCTTTTATACACTAGTTGACGACTTGGCCGATATTTCGGTTCGTGCAAAAGAGCGGACAATGTCAAATTTTGATGAGTTTGTTCGACGAGCATATGCAGGAGAGAGTTCATTACTTTGTATAACTGTGGAATCAAAGATTTTACCTAAATTGTCAGAGTCATGCAAAGAACGCTTGTTGATATTATCGACAGATCACATTTGGAAGCAGGAAGAGTTTCAAACACTGATTTCAAATTTGCAGGTAAGAACGGACATAATTTTAGAGGTTATTAGAGGATTCAGAGAGTGGATTAGTAGAAGCGAAGTGGAAGAACTTAAATGTTACGTCATAAAGGAAAAAGAGCAGTTTGTGAAGCAGTATAAGGTGGTGGAGGATACAAGAACAGCCTATACGGTGTTTTGCTACCACATTTCAATGCAACTTCTGGCAAGATATTTGTTGGAGGAATTTAAGATGCAGATAAATCTTTGCAAGATAACCAAAATTACTGAGAGCCTGATTGAACAGCGAAGGAAAAGGATGCATTCATCTACTTCTAAGTTGTCAACTATTTTTGAACGATTGATATTTGGTCAGAAATTAAAAATTCAGTATCCCAAAACCAAAAAGTTATGTAGCCATTATTTGCTAGGAACTTGTAATGAAGCTGACTATTCCTGCGACTTTGAGGTTGATTGTAATGGCTTTACGGAATCACGGAGCTATGACCCATTGGAGCTTGTGATTGAAGATGATTTTGATGCTATATTTCTTGAGGAAGCGACCTATATTCCTCATTTCCCACAGTACCTTTTGACGGAAGACGATGCTTTACTTATTTTTCCGGCGGAAAGATTACTTTATGCTCTCAATAACGAATTAGAGATATATTGTAAAGAAAATCAATTTTCAGAAGAATTCTTTACGCCTCGAACTGTAGGTTTGGATTTATTCAAATTAAATATGTGCCTTTTTATGAGCGAAAAAGGAGGTCGTCGATACCGCATTTCAAACTACGTGGGCGGGGCGGAGCGAGAGGACGAAAAGAGTGTATTTTTGTTAAGGCTGACGAAAGCGCAGCGGGAATATATTAAAAGCAATACGCCCGATTATCACTATAGGGGGAAGTTTTATGAAGATGTTTCAAAATTGACGAGTAAGATGATTGCATCGCTAAAGTCTTGGGATAAGCTACGTGCGAGAACAGGTCCTGTTGGAAAGGAGCTTCCAACGCATTGGTAGGAGTACAGGGGAGGATGTGTATGCGAGACGAAAAAGTAATTATTCCTGTGTGGCAAAAAGCAAATCTTACGATACGAGAAGCGGCAGAGTATTCCAATGTCGGAATTAATAAGATTAATGAACTTTTGAAGGACCCAAGCTGCGGATTTGTTTTATATGTAGGAAAGAAGAAACTGGTAAAACGAAAAGCATTTGAAGATTTTTTAACACAAAGCTTGGAAATATAGATGTTTTCAAACCTGACAAATTGTGTTATAATCAAAAATTGTACCAGGCTCTTTCTATGGAAGGAGTTGACAAAGTGGGTAAGGATCTGAAAGGAAAAGAATTAGGTGTGGGTATATGCCAACGAAAAGATGGCTTATATACAGCCCGTTTTATAAGCGCACAAACGGGGAAAACTGTCCAAAAATATTTTCCTAAGTTACAGGAGTGCCGTAAGTGGTATGCAGATGCAAAGTTTCAGGATGAACACGGTGGAATTAATGCATCAGGTAATATGACTGTGACGGCATGGTTTGAGTATTGGATTGAAAACATCAAAGGCGACAGCATAAGACCTAATACAATTAGAAATTATAAGGAACGATTCGTACACAATATCAAAGGTTGTATAGGGAATATGCTTTTAGCAGATGTAAAGCCTATGCATTGTCAAAATGTGTTGAATCAGATGAAGAATGATTACAAGACATCCACCATATATCAGACAAGGATAACACTGTTTTGTATGTTTTCTGATGCTGTAGAGAATGATGTGATAGCTAAAAATCCAGTAACTAAAGCTGTAAAATTTAATATTGGGAAGGAACCTAAAGCCGCGAGGGTCTTATCAATTCAAGAGCAGAAAACATTTCTTGAGGTAGCAAAGGGGTGCAGCAACTATAATCAGTACGCATTCCTTTTACAAACAGGATTGCGCACGGGTGAACTTATAGGTTTAAAATGGTCTGACATTGATTTTGGCAAGAAAGTTATGCATATACAGCGTAGTATGGAGTATAGGTATAGCGTAGGGGAATGGCGGATTGGTGAACCAAAGAGCAAATCCGGGTATCGTGATGTACCACTAACGGAGGAAGCGATTGCTATATTAGAAAACCAAAAGAAAAAGCTGAAGTCGATTAAAGTAATCAACATTGAGTTTAAGGATTTTGTGTTTCTTAATAGAAAAGGAGAGCCAACAAAAAACTCTGCGTATGATACTACCTTATTTAAGTTATGTGATAAAGCTGGAATTGACAGATTTTCAATGCACGTTCTAAGACATACAATGGCTACTCGATGCATTGAAGGTGGTATGCGTCCTAAAACTCTGCAAGTTATTTTAGGTCATTCCAATGTGGGAATTACCATGAATTTGTACGTTCATGTGACAGAGGATGAAAAGCAAAAAGAGGTTGAAAAAATAGAAAAAGCTTTAAAAATTGTGTAGTAGATTGTGTAGAAAAATAAAGAGAAAGGCAAAAAGCCTATAAATATAAGGCTTTTTGAATAGGTTTAACATATTATGAAATTAGGAATCGTTGGTTTACCAAACGTTGGAAAAAGTACACTTTTTAACTCATTAACAAAAGCGGGAGCAGAATCTGCAAACTACCCATTCTGTACCATCGACCCAAACGTTGGAATCGTAGCTGTACCGGATGAAAGATTAAAATTACTTGGAGATATGTACAACTCAAAAAAAGTAACACCTGCTGTTGTTGAGTTCGTTGATATTGCAGGTCTTGTAAAGGGTGCAAGTAAGGGAGAAGGACTTGGAAACCAGTTCCTTGCAAACATTCGTGAGGTTGATGCAATCGTGCACGTAGTACGCTGCTTCGAGGACACAAATGTTGTTCACGTAGATGGTAATGTGAATCCAGCAAGAGATATTGAAACAATCAATTTAGAATTAGTATTCTCTGATATTGAGATTTTAGAGAGAAGAATTGCAAAAGTTGCAAAACAGGCAAGAATGGATAAAACACTTGCAAAAGAATTAGAGCTTATGGAAGCTTTAAAGGCACACTTAGAAGAAGGCAAGCTTGCAAAATCCTTCGAAGTACCAGAAGACGAGGATGCTCAGAACTGGTTTGCTTCCTATAACCTTTTAACTGCAAAACCAGTCATTTATGCAGCAAACGTAGCAGAGGATGACCTTGCAGACGATGGCGCAGGCAATCCACACGTAGCAGCAGTTCGTGAAATGGCAAAAGCTGAAAACAGCGAAGTATTTGTTATCTGCGCACAGATTGAGCAGGAAATTGCTGAATTAGATGATGATGAAAAAGCAATGTTCTTAGAAGACCTTGGTTTATCTGAATCTGGTCTTGAGAAATTAATCAAAGCTAGTTATAGTATTCTCGGTTTAATCAGCTACTTAACAGCCGGAGAAGATGAGACACGTGCATGGACAATTACAAAAGGCACAAAAGCACCACAGGCAGCCGGAAAAATCCATTCTGATTTTGAAAGAGGATTTATCCGCGCAGAAGTTGTAAATTATCAGGATTTACTGGATTGTGGAAGTCTTTCAGCAGCGAAAGAAAAAGGAATTGTTGGCTTAGAAGGAAAAGAGTACGTGGTAAAAGACGGTGATGTAATATTATTCCGTTTCAATGTATAATTATAAAACTGCAACAGCCTGACGAAATATATATTTTCGCAGATACAGGCACAGTATGAGAAAAGAACGCATATCATTTTACAAGGAAAATTCTTTGGAGAATGATATGCGTTTTTGCGAATTAGAGCAAAAGGAAGTAATCAACGTTACGGACTGTAAATGCCTTGGAAATGTGCGTGATTTGGAATTTGATGAGGAAACAGGCTGCATCAAATGCCTGATTGTGCCAGGTCCTGGAAAATGGTTAGGATGTATCTGCAGGGAGTTTGAATTATTTATTCCTTGGTGTGATATTGTAAAAATCGGACCAGATATTATACTTGTAGACATAGATGAGAAGGAAGTACGTCATAAGATACAACATGGATGAAAAAAATACGAAAAATCTGTGTAAAATAGACAGAGAGAAGTCGACATAATGCAATTTATTATGTTGACATTTGCCAAAAGGATAGATATACTATACAATATGTGGGGGTAATTTGACTTTTTTGACTAGATTAAGGGGAGCGCATAGTATAGTGTGGAGGTAATGTATGAAGTGTCCTTTTTGCAACAGCGAAGATACCAGAGTAATTGATTCAAGACCGGCGGATGATAATAATTCTATCAGACGACGTAGATTATGTGATATGTGTGGAAAACGTTTTACAACTTATGAAAAGATTGAAACGATTCCATTGATTGTCATTAAAAAGGATAATAATCGTGAGCAGTATGACCGTTCAAAGATTGAAGCAGGTGTACTTCGTGCGTGTCATAAACGGCCAATTTCTGTCAACGAAATCAATCAGCTGGTGGATGTTGTAGAGACAGAAATCTTTAACCGCGAGGAAAAAGAGATTTCAAGCACCGTTATTGGCGAGATTGTAATGGACAAGATTAAGAACTTAGATTCTGTTGCTTATGTAAGATTTGCATCTGTTTATCGTGAATTTAAAGATGTAAATACTTTTATGGACGAGTTAAAGAAGATGCTTGAGCATTAGAGATAACTTATAGAAAATGTAACTAATGGAGAGATTGCCATGAATATTTCAGGAATCCGCACATCTGCGGGCTTTTATGACTACAATATAATAAGACTGAATGAAGTACGCAGCCAGCAGGTGAGGGAGGCAAAGGCATCTGAGCAGGAAGAAGCGAAGCCAAATGAAATTGCTGCTATTGAGACTGCAGAAGTAAGTTATGATACACCGGTAAAACCAGCTGGAGTAGATAAGGGTGCAGAGGAATTTGCCAAGAGCTATCAGCCGGATGCTGTATATGAGTTAAAGGGTGTAGATAGTGATATTACAAGCCTTGATATGGCAAAGGCAATTTCTGATTTGAAAAAAGACCAGGTACTAGAGCAGTATCAGTTTTTCGTGGGTGACAGTATTGCGCAGGAAAATGAGAAGTTGACTGCATACAGAGCCAATGAGAATTTTTATTTGTAGGATTTATGGAGATTATAGAGTAGAATCTATAGTCTCTTTTTTGTTCCTGCCTGAAAAACAGCATTTGGACTGGATTTTTCTTTCAAAATGTAGTAATCTATGTAGCGGTATAAGTGTTTAGGAAGGAAAAAAATAAATGTTAAAGGTATTTTATCCGGGAGAATATTTAGATTCCACATATGTGATAGATTTTGATAAATTGCATGAGGAAGGCTATAAGGGTGTCATTTTTGATATTGATAATACCTTAGTCCGTCATGGAGAACCGGCAGATGAAAGAGCCTGTGCGTTATTTGCACATTTAAAGGAATTGGGATTTTCCTGTATGCTGTTATCAAATAACAAAGAGCCGCGAGTAAAAATGTTTAATGACGCGGTGCAGGTTTCCTATATTCACAAGGCAGGAAAACCAAAGGCAGCCAATTATAAAAAGGCAATGGAGCTTATGGGAACAGATACTTCGAACACCATTTTTGTAGGCGACCAGATTTTTACTGATATTTTTGGTGCAAACAGAGTGGGAATCCGTACGATTTTAGTAAAACCAATTCATCCAAAGGAAGAAATTCAAATTGTATTAAAACGATATTTAGAAAAAATCGTATTATTTTTTTATAAAAGATATCAAAAGAAACAAAATAAATAAAGAGAGCTTTTGAGCGTAAAGTGTGATGCACTTTAGAATGGAGGAAAAATGAAAATCGCAATTGGAAATGACCATGCAGCAACCGCAATGAAATTTGAAATTATGGAGTACTTAAAGAGCTTAGGACATGAAGTAGTGAATATGGGTACTGATACAAATGAAAGCTGCAATTACCCGGAAATCGGAGAAAAAGTAGGACGTGCTGTTGTAGCTGGGGAAGCTGACTGCGGCGTACTTATCTGCGGAACAGGCGTAGGAATTTCAATCGCAGCAAATAAAGTAAATGGTGTCCGCGCAGCAGTATGCTCTGACTGTGCAACTGCAAGACTTGTAAAACAGCATAACAACGCAAATGTTATTGCATTTGGTGCAAGAATCGTTGGAAATGAGCTTGCAAAAGACATCGTAAAAGCATATTTAGACGCAGAATTTGAAGGTGGAAGACATCAGACACGTATTGACATGATTCACGAAATCGAGGGACGTAACTAATTTTTTTCTTACTTTATGTCATTCAGTGAGAAAAAAAGCTTGAAATGTATAGCGGTTTATTATAAAATATAGAAATCAGAGAGCCTATAAGGCTTGTATCGTATTTTCTTAAGGAGGAGTTATTCATGATTTCAGCAGGAGATTTCAGAAATGGTATCACTATTGAATTAGAAGGTAACATTTTTCAGATTATCGAATTCCAGCACGTTAAACCAGGTAAAGGTGCAGCGTTTGTTAGAACAAAATTAAAAAATATTAAGAGTGGCGGTGTTGTAGAAAAAACTTTCCGTCCAACAGAAAAATGTCCACAGGCACGTATTGACAGAAAAGATTACCAGTATTTATATGCAGATGGTGATTTATTCTACTTCATGGACGTTGAAACATATGACCAGATTGCATTATCACAGGATGATATCGGTGATTCATTAAAATTCGTAAAAGAGAACGAAATGGTTAAAATGTGCTCTCATAACGGAAGCGTATTTGCAGTAGAACCACCTCTCTTCGTAGAATTACAGATTACAGATACAGAGCCAGGTTTCAAAGGCGATACAGCTACAGGTGCTACAAAACCGGCTGTTGTTGAAACAGGCGCAACTGTTTATGTACCATTATTCGTTGAGCAGGACGATGTTATCAAGATTGATACAAGAACAGGCGAATATTTATCACGTGTGTAATTTGATTTGCGCGCTATCAAAGCAGCATAGTTTTAGATGCGTATAATAGAAGCTAGGAACTTACGTTCCTAGCTTTTTCGATTTATGAAAAGAAATGCGTGTTTTATGATTTTACGAGATGAGTCATTTTATGATACAACAGCCCAAGTGCAGCAGCAGACAAAAACAGCTGGCTGATAAGCAGTCCGTAGAGATAGCCGCGGATGCCGATTGTCGGAATTACAAGCAGTATGAAAAGAATGCGCAGAATACTGGCGGCAAGATTTAAAGCAAAGGATTGGTTTACCAGCCCAAGTCCATGCAGAATACTCATAAGCGTTGTGTTCATATAAAGAAAAGGACAAATCCAGCTTAATGTTTTGATAAAAGTTCCGGCAAGCGTATTGTGAAATACAAAGTTTCCAATATAATCTCCTGTGAAAAGAAACAGAATCGTACATAGAAAACCAAGCAGGAGACAGCAGAAAGCAGTCCGCAAAATGGCGCGTTGAATCAGCTTGTGGTTATTTTTTGCCTGCGCTTCGGAAACAGTTGGAAGCAGCAGAACAGAAACAGAGTTGGTAATGACGCTTGGGGCAGAGATAATCGCGAAGGACATGCCGGTTAAAACGCCAAACACGCTGAGTGCTTCTGCACTTGTATAGCCAAAGCTTCGTAAACATTTTGGAATTAAAATATTTTCTACACTAGAAAACAGATTTAAAACAAGTCTGCTTGCAGTAAGCGGAACTGCCATATAGAGCAGATTTTTGGCTGCAAACCGCATATTTCCAGATGCCTTTTGACAGCCAATGGCACTTAGGGAAACGAGCATGCCGCCGACTTCACCAAGCGTAAGTCCCCATGCTGCCATACCGATAGTCATTTCCTGTCCGTTGCTCTGTAAAATTACATAAAACAAATAGACGCTGCCAACCCGCACGAGCTGTTCCACCAGCTGTGAGACAGAGGGAATGGCAGCTTTTTTCATGCCATAATAATAGCCATTGATACAGGCATGGATGCTGCATGGAACATAGGAAAATGCAATAATTTTTAAAAGAGAAGTACAGCGTGATTCTCCAAGCAGAGTGTTTGCAATAAAAGCTGCATTTTTCCAGATGAAAACTCCGGTAACAACGGAGAGGGCGGTAGAAATCAGCAATCCAATCACAAGATAAAGTCTTGCACCTTTGGGATTATTTTTTCCAATTTCCATCGATACATATTTGGAAATCGAGGTCTGGATTCCGGCCGAGGTGAGCGAAAAGCAGATGCTCATAACCGGAAAAATCAGCTGATAAATTCCAAGACCTTCTGCACCAATTGTACGTGAGAGGAATATTTTATAAAAGAAGCCAATGATGCGCGTAAGGATACCTGCTGCAGCTAACAGCAGAGTTCCGAAAATAAACGGATTTTTGGTTGATAATTTCAAGTATGCCTCCAAACGGTAGGAAAATTTATTATTTTAATATATGAAGCATATGGCAAAAAAAGAAGTCGTGCAGAAGGAAATTGAGTGCAGGTATTAGAAAGGTGTGGTTATTCCTATGAACAGACAGATATATTTAGATAATGCAGCGACGACACAGATGTCAGAAGCTGTAAAAATAGAAATTGAACCTTACTTAAGAGAAAAATATGGAAATGCGTCAACCGCCTATGAAATGGGGGAAGAAGCAAGAAAAGCAGTCGAGAAGGCGAGAAGCCTGATAGCAGATTCTATTCAGGCAAAGCCGGAGGAGATATATTTTACTTCATGTGGCTCTGAGGCGGACAACTGGGCATTAAAAGGCATTGCAGAAATGTATAAAGAGCATGGAAAGCATATTATTACCAGCAGCATTGAGCATCATGCGATTTTAAATTCCTGTGAATATTTAGAAAATATGGGATATGAAATCACCTATTTAGAGCCGGATGATATGGGTATGATTTCCCCGGAAAAAGTGTTGCAGGCAATCAGACCGGACACCATTTTAATCTCGATTATGTTTGCAAATAACGAAATTGGAACAATAAACCCTATCCGGCAGATTGGATATATTGCAAGAGAACATCAGATATTTTTTCATACTGATGCAGTGCAGGCATATGCACAGATTCCACTTTCTGTGATGCATTATCCGGTGGATATGTTAAGTGCGAGTGCACACAAATTTCATGGCCCGAAAGGTGTTGGATTTTTGTATGTGAGAGAGGGCGTAAAAATACCATCGTTTATTCATGGGGGCAGCCAGGAGCGCGGAAAACGTGCAGGAACAGAAAATGTACCCGGAATCGTAGGCATGGGAAAAGCAGCCGCTATTGCTCATCAGAATATGCGTAAAAGAATCCAGAAAGAGACAATGCTTCGTAATTATCTGATAGAGCGTGTACGAAGAGAAATACCGCAGGTGCGGCTGAATGGACATCCGGTCAACAGACTTCCGGGCAATACGAATTTCAGTATTCGTGGTGTGGAAGGCGGTGCGCTGCTTGTTTTATTAGATGAGGATGGAATTTGTGCTTCCGGCGGCTCTGCATGTAATACAGGAGAGGAGCGTATTTCTTATGTTATCAAAGCGATTCATGTACCAGAGGATTATGCCGTTGGAACGGTCCGGATGACCTTGAATGGAGAAACTACCCGCTCAGATATTGATTACGCAGTCGAATCCTTAAAACGTAATGTCGCACGCTTAAGATTATAAAAAATATTTAAGCAATTTCATCATAACATAAGCTGCATTATCAGAAATTTGGAACATTTCCATTTATTCTTTTGCAAAGAAAAGTTTGGCGTGCGTTGGATAAAATTTTAGAAATTCTTTGCTCATTCCGATGAATAAACGTTTTGTGTCCGCTCATTGCGTTTTACATTCACAATAAAAGTGTCCGCAGTGGAAAGGAAATTTCGGACACAGCTTTCAAGTACATCTAACAGGGCGGCTTTGACAAAGTCGATATCAGAATCCGGCTACCGCAAAGGAGGGCGTTACGTTTTCTAATTAGGATAAGTTTTGTTCTCCTGCGTCCGCCGGATTCCGTTTTGTCAAAACCGCCCTGAAGATGTACTAAGAAAACTGCGAACGCAAATTTCCTTTTCCATGCGAACACTTTTATTGTGAGTGTAAAGACCTTGAGCGGACATAAAAGATAGCGATTTCATCGGAATGAGCATTAGAATTTCAAAATTTTTGACACGCACGCCAAACTATTTTTTGTCAAAAGAATAAGTGGAAATGACGTAACCTTTTGATAATGCAGCTTATGTTATAATGATAGTTGCTTAAATATTTTTATTGAGTTGGCATTGCTTAGGAAGAAAATGTTGACAAGGAAACAATCATGCGCTATAGTGTTACTAGAAAAATGTTGACGAGGAAACAAAAATGAAAGAACAGCAGATTTTATTAAAAGAAATATCGCTGATGCTCGAACAGCAGGAAATGCTTTCAAAACTGACGGAAAACGTCTGTCTTGATGAATATGGATATTCCGAGACACACTGCATTGATTATATTGGAAGATTAGAGCTTCCGAATGTAACAAAGATTGCAGAGCATATGCAGATGACACGCGGAGCAATCAGCAAAATGACAAAGAAGCTTTTAGCCAAAGGGCTGATTGAGAAATATACGCTCGAATCCAATAAAAAAGAAGTGTATTTTAAATTAACAGAACAGGGAATGCTTTTATTTAAAGAGCATGAAAAGCGTCATAAGCTTTGGGAAAAACGTGATACACAGTTTTTAAGCCGCTATAGCGAAGAGGAAATCGACTTGATTTCAAAATTCATGAAAGAATTTAACCAATACCTTGGAGAGCAGATAGAGGGAATTACAAAAGAATCATAAAAGGAAACCTGAATTTCAGGTTTCCTCTGAACTGCTTGTATTAGATTTTAATAATTTTAAAATAGTTACCATCGCATCTAAAGTCTGTTTGGTAATCCCTTTGTTGGTGAAGAATTCAGCTAACATCTTATTCGCTTCTTCGCGGGCATCACCGGTTAAATTTAAGATGCCGGACAGTGTACTGCTGGTGCTCGAAGTAGTAGAAGCAGTAGTCTCAATCGTAGTGCTTGTAGAAGAACCATCCTGCAGACAACTGATGACTTTGTTCACGTAGTTCTGGGTTTCTGTAAAAGGTGGAATACCGCCATATTTATCAACGTTGCCGCTGCCTGCATTGTATGCGGCAAGGGATAAAGCTAGGTCGCCGTTATATTTGTTAAGAAGCTGGCTGATTAATTTAGCGCCACCTAAAATATTTTCTCTGACGTTAAAGGCATCTGAGACACCAAGACTGGCAGCGGTTTCTGGCATTAACTGCATCACACCCATAGCACCGGAGCTGCTGACGGTAGATGGATTAAAATTGGATTCTGTTTTGGCAATTGCTTTTAACAAGTCTTTAGAAACGTTATATGTATTTGATGCTTCTTCAAAATAACGTTCCATCTGGTCTGCTAAATCAGCCGATTCTGAAATAGCAGAAGAGATTAAGTTATTTGTCTGTTCGCGTAAAACAGTAGCAAAATCAGAGCCATCCGATGTTGCATTTACATTATTTTGGTTATATAATTCATTTGCTTTTATTTCAGCCTGTTCATGTAAGGCAGCAACAGCTGCTTCATCAAGGTAAGGTAAAATAGAGATACTCATAAATACTCCCCTTTGTAAATTCTAGTACATTAGATACAGAAATTATAACATAAAACGGGGCAATGTGAACAGTATTTTTTAATATTTAGGAGGAATTTATAATGAAAAAAGAAACATTTGTAAACAAGGAACAATTGGAAAAAATCGTTGAAAAGTTTCCAACTCCATTTCATCTTTACGATGAAAAAGGAATTCGTGAGAATGCAAAGGCTGTAAAAGAAGCATTTGCATGGAATCCGGGCTTCCGCGAGTATTTTGCAGTAAAAGCTACTCCAAACCCATACATCTTAAATATTTTAAAAGATTATGACTGCGGATGTGACTGCTCATCTTTAACAGAATTAATGTTAGCTGATTCTCAGGGCTTTGACGGAAAGCACATTATGTTTTCTTCAAACGATACTCCGGCAGAAGAGTTCGCTTTTGCAGAGGAATTAGGAGCAATCATCAACTTAGATGACTTTACACATATTGACTTCTTAGAGAAGACAATTGGACATATTCCAGAGACGATTAGCTGCCGTTACAATCCAGGCGGAGTGTTTAAAATGAGCAATGGAATTATGGACAACCCTGGTGATGCAAAATACGGCTTCACACATGAACAGTTAATTGAAGGCTTTAAAATTTTAAAAGAAAAAGGGGCAAAATACTTTGGTGTACATGCTTTTCTTGCAAGCAACACTGTAACAAATGAGTACTATCCAAAGCTTGCACGTCAGCTTTTCGAATTAGTTGTAGAATTAAAAGAAAAGACAGGCTGTGACATTAAATTTGTAAACCTTTCCGGCGGTGTCGGAGTTCCTTATCGTCCAGAGCAGGAGAAAAATGACATCTATGCAATCGGCGAAGGCGTAAGAGCTGCTTACGAAGAAGTATTAGTTCCAGCGGGAATGGGTGATGTTGCTATTTATACAGAAATGGGACGTTTTATGCTTGCACCATACGGATGTCTTGTAACAAAAGCAATCCACGAGAAGCATACACACAAAGAGTACATCGGTGTAGATGCATGTGCAGCAAACTTAATGCGTCCTGCAATTTATGGAGCATATCATCACATTACTGTTATGGGAAAAGAAGATGCAGTCTGCGACCACAAATATGATGTGGTTGGCTCACTTTGTGAAAATTGTGACAAATTCGCGATTGACCGTATGCTTCCTGAAATCGAAAAAGGCGACCTTTTGGTAATTCATGACACAGGAGCACATGGTTTCTCAATGGGATACAATTATAATGGACGTTTACGTTCTGCTGAGGTATTATTAAAAGAGGATGGTCAGACACAGTTAATCCGTCGTGCAGAGACACCAGATGATTACTTTGCAACCTTTGACTGCTTTGACATTTTAAAAGATATGAAGCATCCAGAAAAAAGATAATTGGAGTTTACTCTCATGGGTATCAATGAAACGTTATTTGAAGAAGCAAGGGAGAAAGTAATAGGGAAAAATAGAGAGCGTCATGGAATTGGAACGCTGTCAGAAAAGACGGTTCATGCCGTATTAAAGAACTATTATGCCCCTGATGAGGATATGCATGAGATACCAATCGAAGGATATGTGGCGGATATTTATACCGGGACAGAGATTATTGAGATACAGACGAGGGCTTTTAATAAGATGCGAAGAAAGTTAGAAGCATTTTTACCCCTGTATCCGGTAACAATTGTCTATCCGATTCCAAATATTAAATGGCTTTCCTGGATTGATGAAGAAACAGGTGAGGCTTCTGCACTGCGTAAGTCTCCTAAGAAGGGAAATGTCTATCAGGCATTTAAGGAGCTTTACAAAATCCGTCCATACCTTTCTGATAAAAATCTGCGTCTTCGTTTTGCTTTGCTTGATATGGAAGAATATCGTCTTTTAAATGGATGGAGCAAGGATAAAAAGAAGGGCAGTGAAAGATATGACCGTATTCCGGTAAAATTTGCAGAAGAGGTCTGTATTGAGCGGAGAGAGGATTATATGCAGTTGATTCCTTATGAACTGCCGGAGCGTTTTACGGCAAAGGATTTTGCCAAATATGCAAAGATTCCCGCAGAGTTAGCAGGTACGATTCTTTTGATTATGACGGACCTTTCCATTGTGGAGCGTGTTGGTAAAATGGGAAAGGCATATCTATATGAAGTGAAAGAATTTTAAAAGTAAAAGAAAAGACAAATCACAGATTTCAAGGTGATTTGTCTTTTTTTGACTAAATACACAGAAGAAACAGCAGATTTTATGGATTAGAGGAGTGATAATGGTAAAAATGCTGAAAAATAATGAGAATTAACGTGTCTGCTTGTATAAAATATAAAAAATAGGTATAATGTACTATATTAGGACGGAAAAGTAAGAGACACAAGTAAATGGAAGGGAGAAAACTATGGGTAGAACAAATGAAAATGCAGGAGAACAAGGGGTAACAAATACACGCAGCCAGCTGGTAAGGCTGAATAAGATTGTAAAAGAAACTTACCGGATAGTTGCAGTAGGTATTGCATTGCTGGTGGTGTTTAGTATTGTAAATATTGTACTTTCGCTGGTAAATGAAGAACGTTTAGAGAGTACCATGTTCTTAAATCAGTACCGTATGGGCTCTAAGACATTAACCTCAGAAGTACAGTCGCTTGCTGTTACCGGAGAACAGGAACATTACGAGAACTACATGAATGAATTAAATGTAGACAAGAATCGTGATATTGCGTGGGAAGGGTTACAGAAGAATGATATTACAGATGATGAATGGGCACAGTTAGAGCAGATTGCAGCACTTTCTAATGGTCTTGTCCCGTTAGAAGAAGAGGCAATTGCCTATGCACAGAATGGTGATTTAGAAGCGGCAAAATCCTATGTATTCGGAGAAGAATACGAAAGCACTATCGAACAGATTAATTCTCTTACAGAAGAATGTATCAGTAATGTGCAGAATCGTCTGGCAAAAAAGCAGAGTGTGCTGAATGTGGTAATGCTGCTGAGTGAACTTGTATTTGTGATTTCGTTTATTTGTATGGTTAAGAAGGTTATGGATACGATTAAGTTTTCAAGAGCAGAACTTTTAAATCCAATTATCAAGGTATCCGAACAGATGACAGAGCTAGCACAGGGACGCTTTGACAGCCAGGTAGATATGGTGGCAGATGACAGTGAAGTAGGACGGATGGTAGAAGCAATTGTTTTCATGAAACAGAATTTCTCCAATATGATTTACGAGATTTCTGATGTTTTAGGACAGATGGGTGATGGCTGCTACACAGTTTCAGTATCTGACCAGTATGTAGGTGAATTTGTTAAAATCAAAGAGTCTATGGAGAAAATCGTAGATGATACAAGAAAAACACTTTCAACAATCCGCGAGGTTGCAAAAGAATTAGACAGTGGTTCTGAGCAGCTTGCGAAAGCAGCAGAAGATTTAGCAGAAGGAAGTACAACACAGGCAAATGATGTTTCTGCTGTAGCAACAATGATTAATGAAATGACAAGAAGTATGGAAGAGGAAGCAGTTTCAGCAAGAGAAACCGTAGAGCTTTCTGTACATGCAGAGAAGGTATTGGTAGAAGGCAACATCAAGATGCAGGATTTAAAGGTTGCGATTGGCGAAATCAGCAAGTGTTCTGAAGAAATTAATACCATCATCGGAACAATTCAGGAAATTGCAAATCAGACCAACTTATTGTCTTTAAATGCAGCAATTGAAGCAGCACGTGCAGGAGAAGCAGGAAAAGGCTTTGCAGTTGTTGCTGACCAGGTCAAGAAGCTTGCGGAAGAATCTGCAGAAGCAGCAAGTAAGACTACGAGTCTGATTGAGATGACAGTAGAGACTGTTGATAAGGGAATCATGATTGCTGACGAGACAGTTCAGAACATGGAGGATGTTATTGAGGGAACAAAGGTTGCGACACAGAAGATGCAGCAGGTAGCAGAAGCGTTAGAGCGTGAGGCAAGAAATATGAATCAGATTGATTCTAGTATTAATCATGTGGCAGAGGTTGTGGATAATAACTCAGCTACATCACAGGAGACAGCTGCAATTAGTGAAGAACAGGCAGCAAATGTTTCTACAATGGCTCAGATGATGGAACAGTTTGAAATCTAAAGCTAAAAAACAGGGCAGATGCATATGCATCTGCCCTGTTTATGTGATAGGAAATTGCTCGTACGTAGTGTACGCCAGGTGAAAACGCGCAGCGTTTTCGGAAGCGTCGCGCGGCGACGCTTTTTTATAAAAGCTGAACTCCGTTCTTTTCACATTCTGCCTGGATTGCTTCCGGCCACATAGAGGACTGAACCTCGCCAATGTGAGCTTTACGAAGGAAGAACATACAGATACGGGACTGACCAATACCGCCACCGATAGTATATGGAAGTTCTTCGTTAATAATAGCTTTCTGGAAAGCAAGCTCTTTACGCTCTTCACAGCCAGCCTTTTTCAACTGGGAGAGAAGTGCTTTCTTGTCTACGCGGATACCCATAGAAGAAAGCTCTAAAGCGATGTCTAAAACAGGATAGTAAACAACGATATCTGCGTTTAATGACCAGTCATCATAGTCAGGTGCACGACCATCATGTCTCTCTCCATTTTCTAAAACATCACCAATTTTCATAATACATACAGCACCTTTTGTCTTTGCGATGTAGTATTCACGCTCCTTTGGAGTGTATTCAGGGAACATGTCTGCTAATTCCTGTGTGGTAACGAAGAAAATATCATGAGGAAGAATTTCTTCGATGTAATCATACTGGATAGACATGTATTTTTCTGTTTTGCGTAAGCATTTGTAAACAGTTTTTACTGTTTCCTGTAAGGTCTCAATGGTACGCTCTTCTTTTTTGATGATTTTTTCCCAGTCCCACTGGTCAACAAAAATAGAATGGATATTGTCAGTTACTTCATCGCGGCGGATAGCGTTCATATCAGTGTATAAACCTTCGCCATAAGTGAAACCGTATTTTTTAAGTGCATATCTTTTCCATTTTGCAAGAGACTGAACAACCTCAGCTTCTTTGCCATTCTGTTCCTTGATATCAAAAGTAACAGGACGCTCAACGCCATTTAAGTTGTCGTTTAAGCCGGAAACCGGGTCAACGAAAAGTGGTGCAGAGACACGCGAAAGGTTAAGGCGGGATGCAAGAAGATTCTGAAAGAAATCCTTGACAGTCTTAATTGCAATCTGTGTATCATGTAAGTTTAATTCTGAATGATAATCCTTTGGAATAATTAAGTTTTCCATGTATGTATCTCCTCTTTAAAGTGTTAAATAACCTAATTCATTATAGCACAGCGATTTTGTTTTTCAAGAAAAGATAAAGCAATTTGAAAGAAAATACGTGTATACAAAAAGAAACTGCTTTTCTAGGGCAAAAATTTATTGTATGCTAGGTAAGGTACGAAAAATGAGTGATAACATGCAATAGAAAATAAGAAAGGCAGCAAAGGATATATGAAAAAGAAAGATTGGACTGTGGCAGGATTATTGGTAGAGGCAACTGCAATTGTGGCAGGGCTTATTTATCTTGGCTTGCAGATATATTATGGAATTTTGTATGGTGTTTCAATATTCACATTAATTATGAATATTCTGGTATTTTTATGTGTTTATGCAGGACTGACACTTTTGGTGTTTTTCCCGGAAAAGGTCAACCGTCTAAGTGTTGAAATCTGTCAGGGAAAAATCAGACAGGATACCATATGGATGGTGCGTCTGATTAAGCTGATTTTTGTGTTAAGCCTGTTATTTACATCCATCTGTGATGTAATGGGATTAAAGATAGAAGCAGCATACAGTCTGATTGTTGCAGGGTTTATATTGGCAACTGCGATTTTTTTTGAAGCAAGAATTATCCGCACATTAAAAGAGAAAAATCAGAAGTAATGAAAAAACGCAGACAGACAAAGAATAAAAAGGTGCATTGGACAGTAGAAGAAAAGAGGATATGAAAATGAACATCAAAGAATACTTAGCAAAAAACAGACTGTTGACAGACGGTTCATTTGGAACATATTATGCAGAAAAATATCAGACAGAGGAAATCTGTGAATTAGCAAATCTCAAATACCCGGAGCGTGTGCTTGAGATTCATAGAGCTTACATAGAGGCTGGGGCGAAGCTTATTAGAACGAATACTTTTGCGGCGAATACAGCAGTTTTTTATGGAAATATCGAGGAAGTGAAAAAGAACATCAAAGCAGCAGCCGTTCTTGCAAAACAGGCAGTATCCGCGCAGGAAAAAGAGATTTACATTGCTGGTGACATAGGGCCAATTCCAAATGACGGAAGTCTGGAGAGCGAAGAAATGTCCGCGCAGTACGAACAGATTGCAGAGACATTTATCGAGGAAGGTATTCAGATTTTAACTTTTGAAACCTTTTCGGATATGGATGCAGTTTTGCCAGTAATTCAAAGGATAAAGAAAAAACATGATGTGTTCATTATGGTGCAGTTTTCTGTCAACCAGTTCGGATACAGCAATTCAGGTTTAAGTGCCAAAAAACTGATGCAGGAAGCGGCAGAAGTAGAAGAAATCGATGCAGCAGGCTTAAACTGCGGCATCGGGCCGGGACACATGGAGCAGATTTTAAGAAAAGTTTCTTTAAGTGATAAAAAGTTTCTTATTGCGTTACCAAACGCAGGTTATCCGAAACGCGTGCAGCGTCAGATACAATTTGGAAACACACCGGCATATTTTGCAGAAAAAGCCGCAGATATTGCTGAATTAGGTATTGATATTTTAGGCGGCTGCTGCGGTACAAATCCTGCTTATATTAAGGAATTAGCAGAGAAGCTTTCCAATTGTCCAAAGAAATCAAAGGCAGAGGCAGCGCAGATTGAAACAGCGTGTGAAAAACCAAAGAAAATGGGATTTTTCTATGATGAAAATGGAAATCTTAAGGAGAAAAAGCTGATAGCAGTAGAACTTGCACCGCCTGCAAATGCGGATGATGAGAAATTATTAGAAGCGGCGCACATGCTGCAGAAATCCGGCGTGGACGTATTGACATTTCCAGATTCTCCATCCGGCAGAACAAGAGTGGATTCCGTACTCATGGCAAGAAAAGTAAAGCTTGAGACAGGACTTGAGGTAATGCCTCACATCTGCTGTCGTGACAAAAATGCAATTGCGATGCGCTCTACATTTCTTGGGGCACATATCAATGGCATTCATAACATGTTAATCATTACAGGTGACCCTGTGCCAACGATGGTGCGTCAGACTGTAAAGCCTGTCTTTAACTTTGACGCGGTAGGTTTGATGAAAATTGCGCAGGATATGAATGAAGAGATGTTTGCTAAGATGCCGCTTACCTATGGCGGAGCGATTAACCAGGGACGAAGAAATTTAGACGTAGAGATTAACCGCGTGAAAAAGAAAATGGAAGCCGGGGCGGAGTTTTTCCTGACACAGCCTGTATTTTCCAAAGAAGATGCAGACCGCGTGCGCAGAATCAAAGAAGAGACAGGTGCGCGTATTTTATGTGGAATTATGCCGCTTATCAGCCGGAAAAATGCACTTTTTATGAAAAATGAGATTGCCGGTGTTCCGGTAACTGATGAAATCGTTGCAAGATACCCGGAAAATGCCACCAAGGAAGAGGGAGAGGCAGTCGGTGCTGCAATCGCAAAAGAAATGATGGAATACACGCATACATTCGTGGACGGATACTATTTTTCATTTCCATTTAACAAAGTTCATCTCTTACAAAAAATCATGGAATAGTGACAAAATACGAAAAAAAACGAAAATTTTTGTGCGATTTGTGTAAAAATCAAGAAAAAATATTGAAAAAATTGGATTTTTTTTAACAATACCCTTGTCGAAATGGTACATTTTTACTATAATTTGTCTATAGACATTTTGGAGGATGAGACATGTACCACAAAGCACAGCGGAGATTATTCAGAAAAGCATGAAGAAGCTACAGGTATCATATTGCATCTTGTAGTTTCTTTTTCGTGTTATTTAGGAGATAATTTATGGAAGATAATGCATTATATCAATTCTCAATGGATAATGCGCTCGAAGTCATAATCGTTTTTGAGGAAAGTGGAACAATTACATATGCGAATAAGACTGCGAAGGAACAGCTTCAATATGATTGTGATATATGTGGTCATAATATGAAGGATATTTTACCGGAATTATTTGGAACTGAGGATGCATGTTTAGATGAAAGCCTTATTACAGGAGAGATTTTGGATATGACAGCATACAGGCAGAACCGGACTTGTTTTCCAATCAGAGTAAAAATGATGAAGTATAAGAAGCAGCCGCCTGTCTATCTTATGATGGGAGATAACAGCACAGAACGTGAGTATTATACGAAGAAAGCGAATCAGGCGGGGCAGGAAGCAGAAGAAGCATCCAGAGTCAAATCCGAATTTGTTGCAAATGTGACACACGAATTGCGGACACCAGTCAATGGAATTCTTGGAAATACCAAAGAGCTGCTTGCTTTAGAGCAGAATGAGACGAATTTAAGAGCATTGCGGCTGATTGAACGCGGCTGTAATGATATGAATTCCATTATTAATAATATTCTGGATTTTTCCAAGCTGGATGCAGGGAAATTTACTTTAGAGCCGAGAGAGTTTCATTTCCGTAACATGATTGATTATGTGAAGAGCAATCACAAGAATAAAATCATCGAAAAAGGATTAGACTTTTTTGTGACAGTTTCACCGGAGATACCGGAGATTGTCATTGGTGATGAACTTAGAATCGTGCAGATATTGAATAATCTTTTATCCAATGCATGCAAGTTTACAGCAGTTGGAAAGATTATGTTAGAAGTTGTAAAGACAGCACAGGTAGACAATAAGATAGAGCTGTTCTTCTTTGTGGTCGATTCGGGAATCGGCATCAGGAAAGCAGACCAGGATAAGCTTTTCCAGAGCTTTTCACAGGTAGATGCATCTATTTCACGTCAGTATGGCGGAACTGGATTAGGACTATATATTTGTAAACAGTTAGTAGAGTTGATGAATGGTAAGATTTTTGTGGAAAGTGAGCGGAAAAAAGAGACAGTATTTTCTTTTCACATCTGGTTAGATTTGCCGACCGGGGAGCAGAATAAAGTGACAGCAGGTATACAGGACGCAGAAGTAATGAGCAAGCTTTACAGCCTGTCAGATAATGATTCCAATCAGAGCGTCTGGGTATTTGGGGAGGCAGAGAATTTTGAAGAAATACGCAAGAAATTATCCAAATTGATACTTTCTATCGAGATGGATAATTGGGAAAAGGCAGAAATGTTTGCGGAGACAGTCAAACAGCTGACAAAGCATGCACCTGCTGAGATAAAAAGTGCTGCACTCAGACTGAAAATGGCAGTCCAAAAAGGGGATTATGAAAAATCTACAACTGCATATGAGACTTTACAGGCATTAATACGTCAGTAAGGAGGTTTTATGGAACAGCAGAATGAGAAAAAGGACATGCGGCAGATTCTGATTGTAGATGATGTTGATACGAACCGATTTGCGTTAAAAGATATTATTTCCGGTATGGGTTATCAGCCGATTTTGACAGAAAATGGTGTGCAGGCGTTAAAGATTATGCAGCATTACCGCCCACTGCTTATTATTTTAGATGTCGCGATGCCGGAGATGGATGGATATGAATTTTGTAAAATAATAAAAGAAAATCCTGAAACAAGAGATATACCGATTATTTTTATCTCCGCTTTTGATGACCCGGCAGATATTGTCAAAGGATTTGAACTTGGTGGAGAAGATTATATTACGAAGCCTTTTATACCAGAGGTGGTACAGGCGAGGGTTCGCACACATGTAAAGCTTTACGAGGCGAGTCAGAATCTAATCGAGCTTAACAGACAGCTTCACAATTCAGTGAGCCAGCAGTTAAAGCAGGTAGAGCATGAAAAGAAAAAGGTATTATACGCGCTGATTCGTGTCGCAAGAGAGAATGCCTGTTATGACAAAGAACATATGGAAAGGCTTTCTTATAACAGCAGACTGTTAGCAGAGGCAATGCAGCTTTCAGAGGCATATGGAGATATTATTTCTGACAGTTATATTGATACGATAGAATTAGCAGCACCGCTTTGTGACCTTGGAAATGTTGCGATTCCAACAGACATTCTGCAGAGAGACAGGGCACTTACACCGGAAGAAAAAGAAGTCATGGAGACACATACGGTAATCGGTGCTAGAATCTTAAGCGATATTGGAATGTCAAGTGATTACAATGACTTTATTAAAATTTCGATAGATATTGCACATTACCACCATGAAAATTGGGATGGCAGTGGTTATCCAACTGGGATGAAAGGAGAGGAGATTCCTCTTTCTGCGCAAATCGTTGCATTGATAAGTGCTTACTGTGCGTTGACTGAAGACAGAATGTATCGTAAGGCGTTTAGCAGAGAAGAAGCTGTAGAAATCTTAGAAATGGAATCCGGAAGGAAATTCAACCCGGAAATGTTCCAGATTTTAAATAAGATATACAGACAGATGAATTAGTAATAGAAATGACAGAACAGGAATTTGTTAGAATATATACATATTTAAAAAGACGTTATGGCATTGATATGAGCCGCAAGAAAGAGATTATTCAGGGAAGAATGGAAAATTACATTCACAACGGCGGCTGGAAGAACTATAACGAATATATGAATGCAGTGGAAGCCGATGTAACAGGCAGTCTCGAAAAAGAACTGGTGAATATGCTGACAACCAACCATACCTTTTTTATGAGAGAATTTGAGCACTTTGAATTTTTAAGAGAGGTTGTGCTTCCCTGGTTGAAAAATAAAGAGCAGGTGAATAAGGATTTATGTATCTGGTGCGGTGCTTCTTCTACAGGAGAAGAACCTTATATGGCGGCAATGCTGATGAAAGATTTTTTTGGATTAGAGCATAGAAGCTGGGATACAAAAATTTTAGCAACAGATATTTCAACTGATGTATTAACACAGGCGGCAGCCGGGGTTTACAGCAGGGAACAGGTAGCTGCAATTCCAGAACAGTGGAAACGTCGTTTTTTCCGATGCAGCTCGGATGGGGAAACGTATGAAGTGACAAAAGAAATTAAAGATGAGGTTATCTTTCGCAAATTCAATCTGATGGAGCCATTTCCATTTAAGCGGAAGATGCACATCGTATTTTTGAGAAATGTCATGATTTATTTTGATAATGAAACAAAAAAAAGATTAATTCAGAAGGTATACGATGTGATGGAGCCGGGAGGGTATCTATTTATTGGCAGGACAGAAACGCTTGACCGAAGTAGTACGCCATTTCAATTGATTCAACCATCTATCTTCCGAAAATAGGAAGGAATGAAACTTATGCGTCAGATACGTGTATTGGTGGTAGAGGATTCTCTGGTGTTCAGGGAGCTTCTGGTACAGAATCTGAATAAAGATGCGGCAATTCAGGTAGTTGCCACAGCAAGTAATCCATACGAGGCGAGAGATGCAATTATTAAATATAAACCAGATGTCATGACACTTGATGTGGAGCTTCCACGTATGGATGGAATTGAATTTTTAAGAAAACTGATGCCGCAGTATCCGCTGCCGGTAGTCGTGGTAAGTGCATTAAGTGATAAAGTATTTGATGCACTGAATGCAGGAGCAGTTGAATTTGTTGCAAAGCCTGCAGTCAAAGACAGAAAACAGTTAGAAGAATTTGTAAAAAAGGAGCTGCCGGTCAAAATTAAAATTGCCTCGATTGCAAAGATTGGAAATATCAAAAAGACAACTTTGGCAACAGGCGGCAGACAGGTAGCAGTTAATAATAAAAATATTGTTGTTGCCATTGGAGCATCAACAGGAGGAACAGAAGCAATTGCTTCTGTTATCAAGGAATTTGGAACAGATATCCCCGGCGTAGTTGTTGTACAGCATATGCCGGCAGGATTTACTGAAATGTATGCAGCAAGATTAAATGACCAGTGCCGCGTGACGGTAAAAGAAGCAAAAAGCGGGGATGCCGTATTACCGGGACAGGTTTTAATTGCACCAGGCGGTGATGCCCATATGAGGCTTGTCGAAAATAATGGCAGTTATCAGGTGGTATTACGAAATGGACCGAAAGTGAATGGTCACTGCCCATCTGTAGATGTACTGTTTCATTCAGTGGCAGAAGTGGCAGGAAGCCGGGCGCTTGGCATTATATTAACCGGAATGGGAGGCGATGGCGCAAAAGGGCTTTTGGCAATGCGTGAAGCAGGAGCGCAGACAATCGGGCAGGATGAATCCACCTGTATTGTTTATGGAATGCCAAAGGTTGCATATGATATTGGTGCAGTTGCATATCAGGAAAAATTATCTGATATTGCGGGAAGAACATACACATTACTAAATCGAATGTAAGAGAAAGGTAGGACTTTATCATGAAAATATTACTAGCAGAAGATGATTTTGTAACTCGTAAATTTATGACCAGCTTTTTATCCAAATACGGTGAGTGTGATGTTACTGTAGATGGCATGGAGGCGGTAGATGCATTTATGATGGCGTTAGAAGAGGGAGAGCCATACGATTTGGTCTGCCTTGACATTATGATGCCGGTTATGGATGGCTATCAGGCACTGCTTGGAATCAGAAGTCTGGAAAAAGAAAGACATATTCCGGAAGAGAAAGCAGTCAAGATCATTATGACAACTGCATTAAATGATGAGAAAAATGTAAAAAAAGCATTTGAACTTGGTTGTACGATATATTCAGGAAAACCAATCGATAAAGACCGATTCGAGCAGGCGTTAGTAAAGCTTGGACTGGTATAGAAAGGAGTAAAGGATGGCCGAAGAGTTTAATACAGAAGGCATGCTGGACATATATCTGTTTGAGAATGGGCAATTGCTGGAACGGCTGCAGGAAATCGTACTGGAACAGAAGGATGAAGAGTGTTTCGACGAAGAGAGTATTAATGAAATCTTCCGAACCATGCATACAATCAAAGGTTCTTCTGGAGTCATGATGTTTGACGAGATAACAACCGTTGCACATAAGCTTGAAGATGTATTCTTTTATTTAAGAGAGTCGCATCCACAGAATGTACCGCATATTCAGTTAGTAGAACATGTGCTTGAAGTCGCAGATTTCATCACAGGTGAGATGGACAAGCTGCAGAATGGTGAAAAAGCAGATGGAGATGCCAAAGAAATTGTTGCAAGTCTTGATAAGTTCTTAAATTCCATTAAGGGTGAGGGCAAAGACGAAGTTATCAAAGAAAATGTGCATACAGAGCCACAGCAGTTCTATATTGCACCAATGGCAACCACAGAGACACATTATTATAAGATTTATCTGACCTATACACCGGAAATCCAGCTGGCAAATGTACATGCATATAAAATCGTATATTCCTTAAAAGAAATTGCGGAAGATATGATGTATTCACCAGAGGACATCATATCAAATGAAGAGAGTGCAGATGAAATCTTAGAAAACGGATTTAAAATCCTGCTGCAGACACAGAGTTCAGAGGCAGAATTAAAGAAGATGATTCAGACTGGATATGAACTGCAGAAAGTAGAAATCAATGCCTGCTCACAGCAGGAATTTATGCAGGGATTTGACAGTGTTGGTTCAGAAATCCGTATTGATTTAGAGTCGAGTGTGGAAGAGATTGAGGCAAAAGCAGAAAATAAACAGACAGAAGCCGCACCGGCAGCGAAAAAAGAATCAGTTGCACCTGGTGATTACGTTATCGAATCCAAAGAGCCTGGTAAAGTGAAAAAGCTTGCAAAGGATAAGCCAAAGAAAGCAGAAAAGGCAGCCTTTATCAGCGTAGATGTCAACAAAATGGATATGTTGATGGATTTAATCGGAGAACTTGTAATTTCCGAATCGGTAGTATTACAGAACCCGGATTTAAAAGTACCGGGCTTAAAACTCGATAACTTCAATAAAGCAGCCGCACAGATGTCCAAAATATCTACAGACTTACAGAACGTAATTATGAGTATGCGAATGGTTCCATTAACGAATACCTTCCAGAAAATGAACCGTATTGTATTTGATGTATCCAGAAAACTTGGCAAAGAAATCGAGTTTGAAATGGTGGGTGAGCATACTGAAGTAGATAAAAATATCATTGAGCATATCTCTGACCCATTGATGCATCTGGTAAGAAATGCAGTTGACCATGGAATTGAGACAAAGGAAGAACGTGCTGCATCCGGCAAGACAGAGAAAGCGAAGGTAACACTTTCTGCCAAGACAGAATCCGGTAAAGTATGGATTAGTGTTCAGGATAATGGAAAAGGCTTAAATCGTGATAAAATCATGGCGAAAGCAAGAAAACAGGGAATCCTAGACCCTGGCAGAGCAGACAGCTCCTATACCGACAAAGAGGTTTATCAGTTTATTACCCTGCCTGGTTTTTCTACCAATGAGCAGGTAACAGAATATTCCGGACGAGGCGTAGGAATGGACGTTGTTGTTTCGAATCTGGCTTCTATTGGCGGTGCACTTGAGATTGAAAGTGAGCCGGGAGAAGGAAGCACTATGAATTTAAAGATTCCGCTGACACTTGCCATTATCGATGGAATTGTTATGGAAGTAGGAAATTCTTCATTTGTTATCGAAACAGGTGTTGTAAAAGAATTTGTCAGCGTCAATGAAGATATGATGGTTCATAAGCCAAACGGAGAAGAGCTGGTTATGATTCGAGGAGAATGTTATCCGGTTCACCGTATTGGGGAGTGGTATCACATTAAAGACTGTGAAAAAGAAGTAGAAAATGGAATGATGGTGATTATTGAAATCGAAAAGAAAACCATCTGCCTGTTTGTAGACCGACTGATTGGAAAGCAGGAAATCGTTGTAAAACCTATTCCGGAATACATTAAGAAAGTAAAAGGTCTTTCTGGATGTACCCAGCTTGGAGACGGAAGTATTGCACTGATTTTAGATGCAGCCGGACTAATTGAATAAAGCATACGAAAGAAAAAGGCTTCGTGAAATGCAGAAAGGAAAGATACTTATGAGTGATAACGAGACACACTTAAGCGAACAAGACGAACAGAAGGGCAAATATGTGACCTTTAAGTCTGGCAGTGAATATTTCGGTCTTAAGATTCAATATGTAAGTGAAATCATTGTATTTCAGGAAATTACAGAAATTCCAGAAACAGAGGATTACATCAAAGGATTAATTAATCTTCGAGGCAAAATCATCCCGGTCATTGATGTACGGCTTAGATTTAAGCAAGAACCTTTTGAATATAATGATAGAACCTGTATTATTGTAATTAACGTAAAATCTACAGTGGTTGGATTAATCGTAGAAAAAATTGCAGAGGTGGTGGAGATTCAGGAGGAAAATATCATTGCTTCCCCATCAATCGGACATAGCGAAAACGGACAGAACAGTTATGTATATGCGATAGGAAGAATCGGAGATTCTGTTAAATTATTATTAGACCCGGATAAGCTGATTAATGACAATGATTTGTCTGTATTAGAGCAGATGGGCGGCAATACGGAAGAAGAAGGAGAGTAATCATCATGGCAAAAAATATGAAATTGTATACAAAAATTGTAGTAAGTTTTGTAATCATGGGTGTATTAATTTTATTTGCATATTATACAGGATATGCTTCTATGAAAGAAATTCTTACACAGGAAGACCCGGAGCACTTTTTAAAGAGCTATAACACATTCTGTATGGTTGCAGTAGCATTCAGTACCATACTTGGAGCAGGCATTTCCATTACTGTTTCCAAAGCATTTAGAAAATCCTTTGCAACTCTTTCTTATGCAGCAAGAGAAATGGAAAAAGGAAAAGTAGACATCCAGCTTGAAAAAAGCGCAAACGATGAATTCGGAACTTTAATTGATGAATATCAGGATGTTGTTGATACTATGCGTTATCAGGCAAATATTGCAGAAGCAGTAGCAAACGGCAACATGACAGTAGAAGTACATACCAAGTCCGAAGAAGATGCAATTGGTAATTCCTTAAAGAAATTAGTAAACCGCAACTTACATGCATTAACCAATATCAATGATGCAGCTTATCAGGTATCCACAAGCTCTTCACAGGTAGCGAGTGCCAGTGAAACGTTAGCACAGGGTTCTACCGAGCAGGCAAGTGCCATTGAACAGATTACCGCTTCTATCAGCGACATCGCAGAGAAGACCAAACAGAATGCTTCAGAAGCCAATGAAGCAGCAGATTTAGTTACAGAAGCAATTGATAATGTGAAAAAAGGAAATGAGCAGATGCACGATATGATGGCTGCAATGGAAGAAATCAATGAATCATCTGAAAGCATTTCAAAGATTATTAAAGTAATTGACGACATTGCCTTCCAGACCAACATCCTCGCATTAAATGCAGCAGTAGAAGCTGCCAGAGCAGGAGAAGCAGGAAAAGGTTTTGCAGTCGTAGCAGAAGAAGTCCGCAACCTTGCTGCAAAGAGTGCAGCAGCTGCTGCTGAAACAGCAGAATTGATTGAAGATTCTATTCATAAAGTAAATGCTGGTTCAAACATTGCAGATGAAACAGCAAAAGCATTAGAAGCAATTACAGAAGCAGTAAAACAGAGTGGACAGATTATTACAGGCATTGCAGAAGCTTCTAATTATCAGGCAACTGCAATCGCACAGATTGACCAGGCGATTGAACAGGTTTCACAGGTAGTACAGACTAACTCAGCAACAAGTGAAGAGTGTGCATCTGCAAGTGTGGAACTTTCAAATCAGGCAAGCAGAATGAGAGATTTACTTTCTGTATACAAATTAGGCAATCATACAATAGCACCAGAAATGACGGTGGAGAATGCTGGGAATGGGTTTGATAATACCATAGATAGAAACGAGCAGATTATTTCACTGGGAGATGGATTTGGAAAATACTAGAACCTGATTTCGCACAAAGGCATACCAGCAAGAGCTAGGTATGCCTTTGCTTAGTTACAAGGGCAAAACTTAGCATTTTTCGGGTTGGATTCAGGAGGCATATTTTGGAACAGCGATATGAAATAGCAGAGGAAAATGAAAGAAAAGTAGAGCGGTTTATTTTGGCACTCTACAGTGCATATGTGTTGGCAATGATTTGCATCATATTGGCAAATGATTGGAACAGAGGGGTAATCTCTTTTATGGGTGCCGGCATGATTATCAGTTGGGCAGCTTATTTGGGAGAGTATAAGGATTATCGTTTTCGCGCGATACTTGCATCTGTGATTATGCAAATCTGTGCAATCTTGTATGCTTCACAGGTAGAGGATGTATCTGCCAGTCTTTATGTTTTTTTTGCGGCATCCGTTTTTTCTGGTTTATATGGAATTAAGGAATTGGTCTATCTGCCAGTGGTTTCCATGGTGATTGCCATTTTTTATCATGCATTCATTGCCCGGACGGTTCATTTTGAAGACATGGGAGATTTATTCCGTGGATTTTTGCAGTTTGTAAATGTCTTTGTTGTGGAATATGTAATTTACGTCTGGATAAAAAAACGCAATGAAAGCAGTGTAAAGCTGGTACAGGCTATCTCAGATTTAAAGGAAACGGAGCATAGCAAGGATGATTTTATGGCGAATGTCAGTCACGAAATCAGAACACCAATCAATACTATCTGTGGCATGAGTGAAATTATACTGCGTGAAGACCATGATGAAAATACCAAGGAGAAGGTTATGCGTATGCATACCGCAGGTCAGAATCTGCTGTCTGTGGTAAGTGATATGCTGGACTTTTCAGAAATCCAATCAGGGAAAATGGAGCTGGTAGAAGAAGTATATGATATTTCTTCGATTATTCATGATGTCATAAATATGGCAGAAATCAAGAAAAGAGAAAAGCATATTGATTTGCTGGTAGACTGCGATGCAACTGTTCCATGTGGTCTGCTTGGAGATGAAAAGAAAATCCGACGTGCAATTATTAATATTTTAAATAATGCATTAAAGTTTACAGAGGACGGCTACGTTAATCTTATCATCGGCTATCGTAGAGAGGCATATGGCTTAAATCTTTCCATTACCGTAAAGGACAGCGGAATCGGAATGAAGGAAGAAAGCTTAGAAAAGATTTTCAGCAGCTATAATCAGGTAGATACCAAACGAAATCGACAGGAAGGTGGAATTGGGCTTGGACTTGCGATTTCACAGGCAATTGTACAGAAAATGGGTGGCGTGCTTACTATTAAGAGCCGTTTTGGAAAGGGTACTGCGGTAAAATTTGTCATTCCCCAGAAGATTGTAGACGAAAGACCACTTGTAAAGGTTGAGAACAGAGAAACAAAAAAGGCTCTTTTTTACATTGACATGGAGCAATTTGAGCAGCCGGAAATTCGAGATGAGTATGTAACACTGATTAACCATGTGGTAACGCAGCTTAAGATAGAAGCCTATATCTGTAGAGAGTTAGCGGAGGCAAAGCGTCATATTGACAGAGAAGAATTTACCCATATTTTTATCAGTATTACCGAGTATCGGGAGGCAAAGGAATATATAGACGCCTTATCGAATCAGACACAGGTAATTGTAATTGCAGAATATGCAGACTGCATGAAGTTAACCAATACGAATCTGCTTCATATTGCAAAACCGCTATCGGTGCTTCCGATTGCTGATGCATTAAATGGCAGATTAAAAAACGAAGAGCGTGTGGTACAAAGACAAAAGGATTCTTTTATTGCGCCAGAGGTACGTGCTCTTGTGGTGGATGACAATGCAATGAACATTGATGTTATTCAGGGATTGTTAAGTAAATATCAAATTCATGTATCGGTAGCCTGCAGCGGCTTAGAAGCACTCGATAAAATCGACGCAATGAATTATGATTTTGTCTTTATGGACCATATGATGCCTGAGATGGATGGTGTGGAGACAATGCGCCGGATACGAAAAAAGATTGGAAACTATTTCCAGAAGGTTCCGATTATTGCAGTAACAGCAAATGCTGTCGCAGGAACGAGGGAAATGTTTATCGCAGAAGGCTTTGCAGATTTCATTGAAAAGCCGGTAGAAATACCTGTGTTAGAGCGTGTGTTAAAGCGTACTATACCAGAAAAGAAGCTTATCTTTTCTGTTGAGACAGAAGATGATAATAAAAAGGCACAGGCAGAAAAGCAAAAAGAGAAGGAAGCTCTTGTGGTGGGCGACTTAGATGTGAAAAAAGGCTTGCTTTATTGTGGCGGTGAGGAGAAATATCTGACTATTTTAAAGAAATTCTGTGGAAATGGCGAAGCAAATATGGCACAGATAAGAGAACTGTACGATAAAGCGGACTGGAAAAATTACATTATCGCAGTTCATGCAGTGAAAAGCTCGATGTTTAGTATTGGCGCCCTTACGCTGTCGGAGATGGCAAAACAGTTGGAGTTTGCCGGAAAGAAAGAAAATATCGAATATATTCAGCAAAATCATGCTGCAATGCTGACAGAATATGAGCGCGTTTTGTGCATTTTAAAGGAGCATCTATTGATTGGCGGTTCCATGAAAGAAAAAGAAGAGGATAGCGAAGAAGATGCTAAGATGCCGGAGTTATCGGAAGAAGCATTTGACGCAAGGTTTTCGGAGCTAGAGGCTGCGATGTTTGCATTAGATGAAGCACGAATGAAAGATATTCTAATGCAGTTAGCAGAGTACCGGTATCATGGAAAGAGCCTTAAGAAAAAGGTGGATGCAGTAATAGGCAAAGTGGAAATGTCTGATTATATGTCTGCGGTAGAGCAGGTACGGACATGGAAAAAGATGGCAGGAAAGGAGGAATAAATATGCTGACAAAATTAAAACAGACGATATTTGGACGTGAGCTTGATTTAAGAGAGCGGCTGTTTCGTATCTGTATTATCGTAGGATGTTTACTTTCCCTTCTTGTTTTGGTAGAATGCATCCTTTTATTAGATGCAAAATCCATTATTCTGCCATACGTTGTTTTAGTGCCTGCAATGATTATATGCGTCCTTGCAACCTTTAGGTGGCGCAAAATTAATGTAGCAGCAGTGATACTGGCATTTGTGATTATTCTAATCGTATTTCCGAAAATGTTTTTTATCAGTGGCGGAGTAAACAGCGGTACGATGGTGTGGTTTGCCCTGTGCATCGCATATGTATTTATGATGTTTTCCGGGAAAAAACTGGCATTTTTTCTCACGTTAACGCTGGTATCGGATGCGGTTGTTTATATCAGAGCCTACCTGCATCCGGAACTGGTATCACCTTTATCAAGTACGGAAAGGCTGTATGGAGATTCCTTTTTTGCGATGGCAGCAGTTGGAATTGCATTAGGCGTTATTTTAAAATTCCAGATGAAGGTATATGAGTTAGAGCGTGAGGTTACATTAGCACAAAAGGAGGCATTAGAAGCGGTCAGCCAGACAAAGGATGTTTTCTTTGCAAATATGAGTCATGAGATTCGAACACCAATCAATACAATTATTGGTTTAAATGAGATGCTCCTTAGAGAAAAACAGGATGTCACTACCCGTGAATATGCCAAGAATATTCAAAATGCCAGCAAAATGCTTTTAAATCTGGTAAATGATTTGCTAGATTTGTCCCAGCTTGAAGTAAAGAAAATGAAGCTTGTTTCTGGGGAATATCAGACAAAGGAATTGTTTGGTGAATTAGTTGACATGATACAGGTAAGCGTTAAGAAAAAGAAGCTGCGCCTTTTAGTAAATGTGGACGAAAACCTTCCTAGAGTGCTTTGGGGCGATGAAAAGCGTATCAAACAGATTATTCTAAATATTCTTACAAATGCAGTAAAATATACAGAAGAAGGTACGGTAGAATTAGGCGTTCAGGCAGAACGAACAGAATATGGAACTGTTATTTTACGAATTTCTGTAGAGGACACCGGAATAGGAATTAAGAAAGAAAATCTAGAGCATTTATATGATTCCTTCCAGCGTTTTGATGAGAAGGTGCATCCGCAGATTGAAGGAAGCGGTTTAGGTTTATCCATTACCAAGCAGCTTGTAGAATTGATGGATGGAGAAATTACGGTAGACAGCATTTATACAAAGGGTACGACCTTTACCGTAATTTTAGAGCAGAAAATCGTGGATGAAACACCACTTGGCAGAGTGGCATTTTTAGAGCGTCATCCGCAGGCAGATGTTGTCAAATACCAGCAGAGCTTTGAAGCACCGGAGGCAAAAGTGTTAGTGGTAGATGACAGTGAGATGAATGCAATGGTTGTCATGGGACTTTTAAGCGGTACGAAGGTGCAGATTGATTATGCTAGAAGCGGAGCAGAATGCTTAGAAAAAACAAAACAGAAATATTATCATGTGATTTTGATGGACTACATGATGTCAGACATGAATGGAGCCGAGACACTGCGGGAGGTGCGTCGTCAGGAGAATGGCGTGTGCCATGAGGCAGCAGTGGTGGCATTAACAGCAAATATTGCACTGATAGAGGAGGAACGTTATCAGGAGCAGGGCTTTGATGGATTTATCGAGAAGCCGGTTCGGGGTGAGGTGTTAGAAAAAGAAGTCTTACGTTTCCTGCCGGACGAAATCATTGAATACCAGCGAGAGTCTGAGGGTTCAGGAGCAGAGGTAGAGCAGACACCAAGAAAAAAGAAAAAGAGACTCTATATTACTACAGACTGTGTCTGCGATTTACCAAGCGCATTGCTTGAAAAATATGATATTAAGACAATGTATTTGTATATTAAGACTGACCGGGGCAGATTTGCGGATACTCGCGAAATCAGCTCGGACAATCTGCCTCAGTATTTAGCAGAGAAAGACAGTATTTTGTATGCAGACAGTGTATCTGTTTCGGAATATGAGGAATTTTTCGCAGAAGCATTGGCAAAGGCGGAGCACGTGATACATATTTCCATGGCGGCGCTTGCGGGAAAAAGCTATGATGTGGCGGTAACTGCGGCAAAAGGCTTCGACCATGTTCATGTCATTGATTCGGAACAAATATCCGGCGGACAGGGGCTGGTGGTTTTATATGCAGCAAAGCTTGCCGCAGAAGGAAAGGATGTAAACACCATATGCCGTGAGGTAAATGAGATGAAGTCTCACATTGTAAATCGTTTCTTAATACCATCAACCAGACATCTGCAGGCACATGGATATATGAAAAAATCAACATCTGGATTTTTTGAAGCATTTAATCTGCATCCAATTATCCAGATGAAGCAGAGTCGATTAACCCTAGTGGGAATATGTGGTGGAGAGCTTTTTTCTGCCTGGAAATATTTTATCTGGAGAAGCTTACGCAGAAAACGTAAGGTGTGCAGGGAGATTGTATATGTTACTCATGTAGGCTGTGGTGTAAAGCAGCAGGAGTTTATCAGGAATGAGATTGAGCGTTATATAGCCTTTGACCAGGTGGTGACGCATAAGGCATCTCTTTCTAATGCATGCAATACAGGTATGGAAGCGGTGGGAATTGCTTTTTATGAAAAATAAAAGAAAATAGTTTCACACTTCCGCTTTACTTTGCTAAAATGTGAGTTATAATAAAATAAGCAAAAGAGAAAATAGGAGAGGTATGTTAAGATGAGTAGTAGTTTAGAAATCAGATGGCATGGAAGAGGCGGTCAGGGTGCGAAAACAGCCGCACTGCTTTTAGCAGACGTAGCCTTTAAAACGGGGCAGTATGTACAGGGATTTCCTGAGTATGGTCCTGAGCGTATGGGTGCACCAATTACTGCGTACAACAGAATCAGTAAGGAGATAATCCGTGTACACTCAAACATTTACACACCGGATTTAGTAGTGGTTGTCGATGAGACACTGCTTCACTCGGTAGATGTAACAGCGGGGTTAAAAGAGGAAGGTGCAATTATTATTAATACACCAAAAACAAAAGAAGAGGTTCTTCCATTGTTAAATGGTTATGCGGGACGGGTTTTTACAGTAGATGCAAGAAGAATTTCTGTTGAGACATTAGGAAAGAATTTTCCAAACTCCCCAATGCTTGCGGCAGCAGTTGCAGTCAGTGGTGTGATGGAGCAGGAGGCGTTTATTAATGAAATGCGTGCTTCTTACCAGCACAAATTCGCAAAGAAACCAGAGGTGATTGATGGCAATATGAAGGCATTAACAATGACCTTTGAGGAATTAGCACCTGCATTAGCAGCAAATGAATAAGCAATAACAAACATTTTAAATGCAGAAGGATAAACCTTAGCAGACGTAAGATTTTGAAAGGGGCAGAAATACCAAAAATGAGAACAGATGTACATAAAATAAATGAACAGACTCCTCATCAGGAGCTGACAGAAGGATTGATGATGTTTGCCGGCGGCACATCAAAGGAATTTAAAACAGGCGAATGGAGAACAAACACACCGGTATTTAAAGCAGATTTGTGCAAACAGTGTTTATTATGCGCACCAGTCTGTCCGGATTCCAGCATTCCAGTGAAAGATAGTAAGCGTGGAGACTTCGATTACGACCATTGCAAGGGCTGCGGCATTTGTGCGAAGGTCTGTCCATTTGGAGCAATTGAAATGAAGGAGGGCAGATAATCATGGCAAAAAGAGATAGAATGTCAGGAAATGAAGCAGTTTCTTATGCAATTCGACAGATTAACCCGGATGTAATGCCTGCTTTCCCAATTACTCCATCTACAGAGATTCCACAGATGGTATCTACTTATATTGCAAATGGAGAAATGGATACAGAATTTATTCCGGTAGAGAGTGAGCATTCTTCCATGAGTGCTGCAATCGGAGCAGAAGCAGCAGGGGCAAGAAGTTTAACAGCAACTTCCTCCGCAGGTTTAGCATTAATGTGGGAAGAATTATTGTTAGCCGCATCTAACCGTATGCCGGTTGCACTTGCTTTAGTAAACCGTACACTTTCCGGTCCAATCAACATCAACTGCGACCATTCCGATGGTATGGGAGCAAGAGATACCGGATGGATTCAGATTTATGCAGAAAATAATCAGGAAGCTTATGACAACTTTATTCAGGCATATCCAATCGCAGAGCATAAGGATGTTCATCTTCCAATTATGATTTGTCAGGATGGATTCATTACAAGTCATGCGGTGGAAAATATTGAATTATTAGAGGATGCAGAGGTAAAAGAATTTGTAGGCGAATATGAGCCAGAAGAATATCTTTTAAATCCGGGAAAACCAATTGCAGTAGGTCCTTATTCCGTTACAAACTATGCGATGGAAGCCAAAAAGAATCAGGAAATTGCGCTTGAAAATTCCAAAGAAGTGATTTTAGAGGTGGCTAAGAAGTTTGAACAGCTTTCTGGAAGAAGCTATGGACTTTTTGAAGAATACAGAACAGAAGATGCAGATTATATCATGCTTCTCATGGGCTCAGCAGCAGGTACTGCAAAACAGGCAGTGGATGATTTAAGAGCTCAGGGCAAAAAAGTAGGTGTGATTAAGCTTCGCGTGTTCCGTCCATTCCCTGCTAAGGAATTGGCAGAGGCTTTAAAGAACTGTAAAGCAGTGGCAATTATGGATAGATGTGAAAGCTACAATGGAAATGGCGGACCACTTGGAAGTGAAGTGACAGCCGGACTTTTCCGCAATAAGGTAATGATTTCAGCAGTGAATTACATTTACGGTCTTGCAGGACGTGACTTTACGGTAACAGATGTTTACGACATTTTTGCAGAATTAGAGGATGCAGAAGTAAACGGAAAAGAAGTAGGGCAGTATCAGTACGTTGGCTTGCGTAAATAAGAGAAAGATTACTTTTGATGGAAAGGTAGAAGGTTGAAAAATATGAGCAATTACAGTTTAAAAGAAATGATGAATAAACCGGAGCGGTTAGCACCAGGACATCGCATGTGTGCAGGCTGCGGAGCAACAATTGGTGTACGTGCTGTTTTGCGTGCACTTCACGAAGGAGACCGGGCGGTTATTGGTAATGCAACAGGCTGTTTGGAGGTATCGTCCTTTATGTATCCTTATACTGCATGGGAAGACAGCTATATCCACAATGCCTTTGAAAATGCAGGAGCAACCTTAAGTGGTGTGGAAACTGCCTATAAGGCATTAAAGAAGCGTGGGAAGCTTCCGGCAGATGAAACTTATAAGTTTATCACTTTTGGTGGGGATGGTGGAACTTATGATATTGGTTTCCAGTCACTTTCCGGTGCAATGGAACGTGGACATGATATGGTATATGTCTGCTATGATAATGGTGCCTATATGAATACCGGTATCCAGCGTTCTTCTGCAACACCAATGTTTGCAGATACCACAACAACTCCTGTTGGAACACAGTCAGATGGTAAAATGCAGAACCGTAAAGACCTTGCAGCTATCATTGCTGACCATGATGTGGCATATGTAGCACAGACCACATTTACAAACGATTTTAAAGATTTACATACGAAAGCAGAGAAAGCGATTTATACAGAGGGTGCCTGCTTTTTAAATATTATGACACCATGTCCAAGAGGCTGGCGTTATGAGACCTCTGACATTATGAAAATCTGTAAGTTGGCAGTAGAGACCTGCTATTGGCCGATGTTTGAGGTGGACCATGGCAAATGGACCTTGACTTACGAGCCAAAGAAGAAGCTTCCAATTGAAGATTTCTTAAGAGAGCAGGGAAGATTTAAACATCTGTTTAAACCGGGCAATGAGGATTTAATTGCTCAGTTCCAGGCAGAAGTTGACCGCAGATGGGAAGATTTACAGTTCAAATGCTCAAGATAAAAATAGTACTTGAGAACTATTTTTATTTTGATATAATAGAAGTATACACTTTAGAAGTAAGGCTATTATATAAGCAAAGGAGAGGGAAACGATGCAGGGTGATTTAAGAGCAGAACTTATCAAACAGTTACCATCAGAGGTTATTGAGACAATTGACCGTAATGGCAAACCATTTTATGCTTGTCCAGTCTGTAAAAGAGCCATTTCCGTTGGAACTGAGAAATGTTCAGGCTGTATGCAGGCATTAAGCTGGAATAATATCCGTAAGGAGAACATCAAGAAAGGAATTATGAAAGCGCGTTTGGAATTTGAAGTTCCGATTGATTTTGCAAAGGGCGATTGTCGAAAATGTCCGCTTTCCTACATTGGAAAGAGTGGAGAGGACAATGTATATGAATGTCCGATTCAAAGCAGAGGAGCCTGCAAGCTGCAGTTAATTGAAGAAGAATAAGGTGATGAGAATGTCCGGTTCATAATTGAGCCGGACGTTTTTTGCTTTAATAGGAAATTGCTCGTACGTGGTGTGTGCCGGGTGAAAACGCAAAGCGTTTTCGGAAGCGTCGCCGCGCGACGCTTTTTTGCTTGCATTTTTTGCAGACTACTCGTAACATATTGATAGGATAGAATGTTCTAGAAAAAGGAGAATAGGAATGCAGAAAATACAATACGTGTTAATAATACTTGGTGTAATCGGATTTTTATGGTTTTTTCTGCCTGTTTTACCGGGAATGCTTAATATTGGCAATATTACAGGAATGCTCTTGTGTGGGCTTTTATTTTTATATGGATTGCTTTTTCACAGGGTAAATGTGTGGATTGCTGCTACATGGACAAAGAGAAGTGGCAAAGCAGTTCTTGTTTTTGCAATGCTTCTTACCGCAGCTATTTTTGTAACAGCGATGGTAGAAACCACCTGCATGGTAAAAGCGGCAATGAATAAGCCGCCACAGGGAACAACAGCAATTCTGCTTGGCTGCAAGGTAAGGGGGACAAGCCCAAGCCGTGTATTAAGAGAGCGTTTGGATGCAGCGTATGAGTATCTGAATGAGAATCCGGAGGCGGTATGTATTCTTTCCGGTGGGAAAGGGGACGACGAGGACATTTCTGAGGCGCAGTGTATGTTTGAATACCTTACCGCAAAAGGTATTGCAGCAGAACGCCTGATAATGGAGGATAAATCCACCTCCACAGAGGAAAATATTAAATTTTCCAAGGAGATATTGGAAGAAAAAGGGTTTGGACTTGATGTAGCAATTATTACAAGTGAGTTTCACGAGTACCGCGCGAATGTATTAGCAGAGAAAGAAGGCTTAGAAAGCTACAGTATCGCAAGCAGCACATCTCTGATGTATCTTCCAACCTATTACATTAGAGAGCTTTATGCGATTCTTGAGCAGTGGATATTGAAAAGATAATTGCAGATAGAAGGCAGCAAAATTTCAGTAAAAATTCAGTAAAAAATAGAACGTACTGAATAAGCAATATAAGTAATACTAGAAATATTGCAAATAACTTAGAAATATTAGAAATGTGGCAGCAGATGGCTGTACAGAAATGAGGAAGCATGGCATCAAAATTTTATGCAGTAAAAAATGGAAGAAAACCGGGCATTTATTATAGTTGGGATATCTGTAAAAAGATGGTGGATGGTTATCCGGGAGCTATTTATAAAAGTTTTAAGACGATGGAGGAGGCGAAAGCCTTTGTTGGAACTGCGGTGGAAGGACAGGCAGAAGTGAAAGCAGATGCAGGCGTGATGGGACAGGCAAAATCCAAGGCAGCTTCGGGTGTGGCTGAAACAGCAAATACAACGTCTCTTTTGCCGGAAGTCTATGCCTTTGTGGATGGTTCTTATAACATTGCAACGAAGGTCTATGGCTATGGTGGATTTTTAGTTCATAATGGAACAAAGGAAGTGCTTCAGGGGTCTGGCAATGATGAAGAAATGGCATCCATGAGAAATGTTTCCGGAGAGATTCTTGGAAGCATGGCGGCGATTAAAAGAGCCATTGAATTAGGGCTTCCTGAGGTTGCAATTTACTATGATTATATGGGAATTGAAATGTGGGCGACTGGCGGCTGGAAACGCAATAAAACCGGAACCATTGCCTACTATGACTATATCCAGTCGGTAAAGAATAAGATAAAGATTCAGTTTATTAAAGTAAAAGGCCACTCTGGCGTGGAGGGAAATGAAGAAGCGGACTACCTCGCCAAAGAAGCGGTTGGGATTTTATGATACAAAGGAAGAGATAATTTTTGCAATTTCTTCCGCAGATTCTTTTTTACCATCACGTTCCCATTGAATGAAGATATTTAGCAGTGCACCGGAATAATAGTAAAGCTCATAGGCAGAGCCCGGATAGGTGGGCATAATCTGAGTTACCATAAAGTCATTAATGGCATCAATGATAATGGAATACAATCCTGCCTCTGTTAAAGTCAGAAAAAAGGATGCGTACTGGTCAAAAAATAAAAGGGAATGAAGGATATGGGTGTAGCTTTGAAAAGCACCGGTATCCTTTTTTGTATATTTTCTTTTGGAAGCGCGGATAACGCCTACTTTTTTTAAGTAGGTAGCCACGATTTCCTGTAAATAATCTCTTAAAATATCTGTTTTGGAATCATAATAATGATAGTAAGTCATGCGTGAGACGCCGGCTTTTGCGACAATGTCGGATATTTTAATGTCATCAAATTTTTTTTCGCTCATAAGTGCAATGACAGCTTCTCCAATACACATACGGGTAAAGCGGTTGCGGCTTGTCTTTTTCATCTCGTTCATAGTAAATTTCCTTTCATCTCCTAATCAAGTGTAACATAACAAGGTTTACAATACAAGGATAAGTAGTATTAAAAACCAGTTTGTTTCTGTCGCAAAAGTATATTTTTGGCATAAGATAAGTTTAGAAAAAAGATGCAGGGGTAGAAATTTGAAAGAAATCAGATTAGGAGACCAGGGGACATATGTGCAGTATTTACAACTTGCTTTAAGTAGAGCGGGCATACCAACACGGATAGATGGAATATTTGGAGAACTGACCTGTCGCTCAGTGCAGGCATTTTTTAAAGAAGCAGGAAAATGTGATGTAAGCAGTCAGGATTGGGAAAGACTGCTCCCATTTTTAAAGGGGTATGTGGACTATACCATCAAGGAAGGGGATACCTTTTGGCGGTTAGCAGAGGCATATGGAACAGATGCCACAAAGATTATGACGGCGAACCCTGAGGTGGATGCGGAATTTTTAGAAATAGGAACAAAGATAAAAATTCCTTTTGGATTTCCAGTGGTGGCAGAAAATGTGCCGTATTCGTCAGAATTAAATGAGTTAATGATAGAGGGACTTGCTGCAAGGTATCCTTTTATTGTGAAGGGAGAGGTTGGAAAAAGTGTAATGGGAAAACCAATTTCTTATATGCGCCTTGGAACAGGAAGTGGGGAAGTTTTTTACAGTGCGGCATATCATGCAAATGAATGGATTACAACGCCGTTACTTTTGCGGTTTGCAGAAGAATATGCGAGGGCGTATGCTGCACATAAAAGCATGGGAGGTGGTGTTAGTGCCGCTGCCTTAATGGAAAATTATACATTATATCTTCTGCCAATGGTAAATCCCGATGGCGTGGATTTGGTAAATGGAGTGCTTGAGAATGCAGAATATCAGGGAAGAGCAGAGCGGATTGCCGCAGATTACCCACAGATTCCATTTCCATCCGGTTGGAAAGCCAATATTGATGGAATTGATTTGAATCTGCAATTTCCGGCGGGCTGGGAGATGGCACGGGAAATTAAATATGCACAAGGATTTATTTCGCCGGCACCAAGAGATTATGTGGGACCATTTCCACTTGCGGCACCGGAAAGCCGGGCGGTGTATGAATTTACAAGGGCACATGAGTTTCTGTTAATATTGGCATATCATACCCAGGGCGAGGTGATTTACTGGAAATACAAAGACTATGAGCCAGAACGTTCCTTAGAAATTGCGGAATATTTCAGTAGTGTCAGTGGCTATGCAGTAGAAGAAACACCGGGAGAATCCGGCAATGCAGGATATAAAGACTGGTTTATCCAGACCTACAACCGCCCAGGCTACACCATCGAAGCAGGACTTGGCGAAAATCCCCTTCCCCTTACCCAATTTCCACAAATATATGCCGACAACTACGGCATCTTTGTCGGCGGCATGACGCAGGCGAATTAACGCCACATCCTGCTGTTTTTCATTTTTTAAATCATTGAAGACATAATTGGCACTATCAGAAACTTTAAACATTCACATTTATTCTTTTACAAGAGAAAGTTTGGAGAACGTTGGATAAAAACTTAGAAATTCTCTGCTTTTCCCGATGAATAAACGTTTTGTGTCCGCTCATTGCGTTTTACACCCACAATCAAAAGTGTCCGCGTGGAACGGAAATTTCGGACTACAGCTTTCAAGTACATCTAGCAGGGCAGCTTTGGCAAAGTCGATATTAGAATCCGGCTACCGCAAAGGAGGGCGTTACGTTATTTTTTTATTCACGTAGTGTTCTCCTGCGTCCGCCGGATTCCGTTTTGTCAAAGCTGCCCTGTGAGATGTACTAAGAAACCTGAGAAACGCAAATTTCCTTGTTCCATGCGGACACTTTTTTGTGGGTGTAAAGACCTTGAGCGGACATAAAAGATAGCGATTTCATCGGAAAAAGCAGTAGAATTTCAAGTTTTTTGACACGTTCTCCAAACTTTTTATTGTCGAAAGAATAAATGTGAATGACGTAAACTTTTGATAGTGCCAATTATGTCATGTTCAAAGTTGTTGAAAAATGAAAAACAGCAGGAGGGAGACTGAATGGCGTAATGGCAAAGATGATTGCATTTTTATGCATATCATGGTATATTATGCAGAAGAAAAATGAAATTAAGGAACTATCAGGAGGAAATATTATGAAGAAATTAGCAGCACTTGCTTTAACACTTGTTATGGCAGTAGCAACACTTGCAGGCTGTGGAAGTGATTCTTCTGCAAAAAGTGCAAAAGTAATTGAAATCGAATTAACAAGCGAAGAGTACGCATTTGGTGTGGATAAGACTCAGCCAGAATTATTAGAGTCTGTGAATACATTTATCGCACAGATTATGGAAGATGGAACTTTTGATGAAATCTGTAACCATTACTTTGGTGATGGAACACCGGTTGCTGTAAAATCAGCAGTTTACGATGAAAACAAAGACCAGTTAGTTGTAGCAACAAATGCAGCATTTGAGCCATTTGAATATTTAGAGGGCGAAAACTACTATGGTATTGATATGGAAATTGCAGCAAAGCTTGCAGATTATCTTGGCGTAGAACTTGTTATTCAGAACATGGAATTTGATGCAGTATGTTTATCCGTTGGACAGCAGAAATGCGACATCGCAATGGCTGGTCTTACAGTAAAAGAAGAACGTAAGGAATATGTAACATTCTCTACACCATACTATAACGCAGCTCAGAAATTAATCGTAACAGGTGATAACACAGAATTTGATAACTGTACAGATGCAGCTTCTGTAGAAGCAATCTTAAACGAAAAAGGCAGCGGCATCAGAATCGGTGTTCAGACAGGAACAACAGGACAGTTCTACTGTGAAGGTGATACTGACTGGGGATTTGCTGGATTTTCAGCAGAAATCGTTGGATACAAAAACGGTTCTCTTGCAATACAGGATTTATTAAATGGCAACATCGATTATGTTGTGCTTGATTCTGCACCAGCTGCATGTATTACAGAATCTGTAAACAGTATGCAGTAATAGAAGTCATGTGTTCAAGGGCTTGGAAACATTAGAAAGGCATGGTTTATATTTATGGGAAACTTTGACCAGAAAGTAGCAAAATTTATTCAAATATTTATCGAACAAAATGGATATTTAAAAGTAGTTGAAGGCTTGAAGAACACAATTCTTATTGCCATACTTGGTCTGATTATTGGTATTGCCATCGGAACAATTATCGCTACTATCCGAGTGATTCCGAAGTATAAAGTACTTCCAAGAGTGTTAAACGGAATCTGCAGCTTTTATGTTGGACTATTTCGCGGCACACCAATTGTAGTGCAGCTTCTTGTTTTTTATTATGTTATGCTTCCGATTCTTGGCATCCGCATGAGTGGTGTAGATGTATCTATTATTGTATTTGGACTAAATAGTGGTGCATATATATCTGAGATTATGCGAAGCGGTATTTTATCCGTTGATAATGGTCAGATGGAAGCAGGACGAGCAGTTGGTCTTAGCTTTGGAACAACAATGGTGAAAATTGTAATTCCACAGGCAGTAAAAAATATTCTGCCAACCTTAGGAAATGAATTTATTGCATTGATTAAAGAAACATCGGTTGTAAGCTTTGTTGGTGCAGCAGACCTTTATGTTGCCTTCAACTATATCGGAAGCAACAGTTACGAATTCATGGTTCCATACTTAGTAATGGCAATGATTTATATCGTACTTGTATTAATTATCAGTGCAGGTATTAAAGTCTTAGAAAGGAGCTTAAGGAAAAGTGATAAACGTCATTAATCTTGAAAAACATTTTGGTGAAAATAAAGTTTTAAACGGCATCAATGTCACAATTGAAAAAGGCGATATCATGGTAGTTATCGGTCCTTCCGGCTCTGGAAAAAGTACTTTTTTACGCTGCTTAAACTGTATGGAAGACCCAACCGGCGGACAGATTATTTTTAACGGTGTTGATATTGCAGATTTTAAAGTTGACATCAATGTCCATAGAAGACATATGGGAATGGTATTCCAGCATTTTAATCTGTTTAATAACAAAACAGTGGTTCAGAATATCATGTTAGCACCAGTACACATCCAGTGTCAGGAGCTTCGTAAGGCAAAACGTAAGAATGCAGTTACAAAAGTGACAAACATTTTCAAAGGAAAAGAGAAAAAGAAAGAGCTTCTTCCAATCACAACCACAAAGGCAGAGATTGTAAAGGAAGCAAGAGAAAATGCACTTTCTTTGTTAGCACGTATTGGTTTACAGGATAAAGCGGATGTGTATCCATCTACACTTTCCGGCGGTCAGAAGCAGCGTGTAGCGATTGTTCGTGCACTTGCCATGAACCCGGATGTTATCTTATTTGATGAGCCAACAAGTGCCCTTGACCCGGAAATGGTAGGCGAGGTACTTGACCTTATGAAATCCCTTGCAAAAGAGGGCATGACAATGGTAATTGTGACACATGAGATGGGCTTTGCCAGAGAGGTAGCCAACAAGGTTTTATTCATTGATGAAGGACAGATTCTTGAAAGCGCTACACCGGAAGAAGTTTTCGGCAATCCTAAGAATCCAAGACTCAAAGAATTTTTATCAAAGGTGTTATAAAAATACGAAAGGGCGAATCGCATATAAGCGGTTCGCCCCTTTTTTGAGGTTTCTGTTTTAACACAAAACATCGAATCCATTCGACATTATTGCTTGGTTGGTAGTGGTACGTGCTTTTGCTTTTTGAAACATTGCTGCAAACGAGCTGTCCTGCTTTGTATTTCTATCTGCGTTTCTGTTGTATGGAGAGATTCTTTCGATTCTTTCCACCTGTTCAACGGGTTGCAATAAGGTAATTCCATCTACATATTTTGCGACAATCATCCTCCTTGATAAATGTGCTGAAACAGAACCTCTTTTCTTATAAATAATATCGGCTTTGTGATAGAAATTTATTAGGGCTTGCACAAACAAATGTTTATTTTTATAATAAAGAAAAAGTCACAGAGAACAAATGAGAGATTTTAGCAGAGGTGAGGTACATATGAAAAAGAAACTATTAGGAGTACTAGGTGCTGCGTGTTTTACAGCAGTTCTTTTTAGCGGTTGTAAGATTGCTTTTTTTGAAAATCGTTTGAATGACATTAAGGGACAGTTGATAGGTAATTCCTTTGATTGTTATTTTTATGACAATAATGGAGAGAAGTTTCTGACTGCTTCTGGAGAAAAAATCGGGCTTACCAGCAATATTGTAGAAACCTATACCGTAACAGAGGATGGCAGTTATGAGACGAATTATGAATTATCTTCGGTAATTACCATCAGCATTGATGGAGATGAGATTCAAAGCTGTGGAGATACGGTTATTTTTGAAGAAGAGGGTTTAGAGCCGGATGTGGATTTTGAATTGCAGGACATTCACAGCAGTACCAATGGTAGCTTAGCGGATAATACATCTGTTTCCCGGGTGGTAAATGACTATAAGAATTATTTTGGAGAAGGGCAGGTCGTTCTGATTCAGAGCCAGCTTGGAGTACCAATCTGTGCATATTCCGGAGAAGATGTGTATTGGGAAATCAGAGAGGATTTGCCAAAAACAACAAAGCTTATGATTGACGGAAAAGCTTTATATATTCACAGAGCGAATTTCCAGATTATTGATACGGATTTAATTCAATAGAAATTTTAGAGAAAAATGTATCGAGGATGATATGGATAAAAAATTAAAATATTATGATTTGATGGAGGATTTGCGCAAGCAGATTTTATCAGGAGAAATCAAACCGGGCGAAAAGCTTCCATCCGAAAATGAATTATCAGCAGATTATGCAGTAAGCCGTCAGACCGTGCGAAAAGCACTTCAGATTTTACAGAATGAAGGGTATATTTATGCAGAGCATGGACGTGGAACCTTCTGCTCAGAAATGATGCGCCACACGAAGAAGTCCAAAAATATTGCAGTTGTCACCACATATTTGTCAGACTATATTTTTCCAAGGGTGATTCAGGGAATCGACCAGGTTTTGACGGAAAATGGCTACAGTATTCTTTTGAAAAATACCAGAAATTCCAGAAGTCTTGAGGCGAAATGTTTAGAGGAACTTTTGCAGAAGGATATCGATGGACTGATTATTGAGCCGAGCAAGAGCCAGATTTTTTGTAAGCATATCAAGCTTTATGAGATGCTTGATGAATACGAGATACCATATGTTTTCATTCAGGGAAGTTATTCCCAGATGAAAAAAAAACCACATATCTTGTTAAATGACTGCCGCGGAAGTTATCTTTTGACCGAGTATCTGATTTCACTTGGACATCGGGACATCATCGGCGTTTTTAAGGCAGATGATGCCCAGGGACAGGAGCGTCACAAAGGATATGTGCAGGCATTACAGAAGGCGGGCATCGCATACGACCCGGATAAAGTTGTGTGGTTTTATACGGAGGACAGGAAAACACATCCTTATGAGAAAGTGAAGCAGATGGCAGCAGAGCGTGAGAAACTTTATTTTGATGCGGTGGTAGCTTATAATGACCAGATTGCTTTTGAAATTATCCGGGCGCTTGAAGAAGAAGGTTTATCCTGCCCGGAGGACATATCTGTGACAGGCTATGATAATTCTTATTTAGCCTCCACTGGCAAAATTCCGCTTACCACCGTTGCCCATCCACAGGAGCGGCTTGGCAGGATAGCAGCAGAACTTTTGTTAAAGCTGATAAAGGATGGCAATATCAGTGAAAAGGAGACACATATTTTAATAGAGCCGGAACTAGTGATTCGAAGCTCCTGCAAGAAAAGAAATTAAAAGAAAAACAACTTGTACTCTGATACATACAAGTTCTAAACTAGGCATATGCATTCACGAAAGAAAGGTGAGGGCATATGCCTAATTTTTTAAAGGAGAAGCAGGGATGAAGGTAATGATGAACAAAGCACCAATGGGGTGGAACAGCTATGATTATTATGATACGAATGTCAATGAAGAACAGGTAAAAGCAAATGCAGACTATATGGCAGAGCATATGAAGGACTGCGGCTGGGAGTATATTGTGGTGGATATTGAGTGGTATGCTTGGCATACCGGAAGTATGCGTGAGAAATATCAATATATTCCATTTGGAAAAGTTGAAATGGATGCGTACGGAAGACTGCTTCCATGTCCGGAAAAATTTCCGTCATCGGCAGATGGGAAGGGCTTTAAGCCATTAGCAGATTATATTCATGAAAAGGGATTGAAATTTGGAATTCATATTATGAGAGGCATTCCAAGAGAGGCGGCACATCGTCACCTTCCGATTTTAGGAAGCAGCGTAAATGCCTGTGATGTGGCAGATCCATCCTCAATCTGTAGATGGAATCCGGATATGTATGGTGTGCGGGCAGGCCGTCTTGGAGCAAAGGAAGGCGAGATAGAGCCGGGACAGGCATATTATGATTCCATTATTCAGATGTAAGCTGACTGGGGCGTTGATTTTATCAAGTGTGATGATATCTGCAACACGAATATGTATGTAGAAAATCCATATTCTGCGGCACATGAGATTGAAATGCTGCACCGGGCTATCGAAAAATGCGGCAGGGATATTGTATTAAGCCTTTCCCCGGGACCAGCGTTAATTGAAAAAGCATGGCATTATGAAAAACATGCAAATATGTGGCGTATCACAGATGATTTCTGGGACAATTGGGATTTACTTTTAAATATGTTTGAGCGTTGCGAATTATGGCAGAATCATGTTGCTGAGGGCAGTTATCCGGACTGCGATATGCTTCCGGTTGGAATCGTTGGAAAGGGCTTTGATGCAGAGCGTGTTACAAACTTCACAAAGGAAGAACAACGCACCATGATGACCTTATGGAGCATCTTTGGTTCACCGTTAATGATTGGAGCAGAGCTTACCAGATTAGATGACTGGACATTAGAGCTTTTGACAAACAAAGATGTATTAAAGCTATTATCAAATGATTATGTTGGAAAACAGGTAGAACGTGATGAGAAACATGCGGTGTGGAGTTGCTATAATACAAAAACAGGTGAAAAGTTCGTAGCACTTTTTAACTTCTGCGAAGAGGAACAGGAAATCTGTGTTGACTTAAAAGAAGTAGAGCAGTTCTATCAGAAGGAGATTACAGCAAACAGTGCAAAAGAACTTTGGAGTGGTGAAACTGTGGCGGTGGCAGATGGGGTACTGACAGCAAAGGTTGCACGTCACGATGCCAAAATATTTCTTATTTAAGATTGGATAAACGTAAGAGGAAAATGAGATTGTTTTATCTCATTTTCCTTTTTTGCTTTTTATGACAAGAAATTTGTCGGATAAATGCAGAAAATGTATATGAAGGGCGTTTTCTTGCAAAATAGTGAAAATGAAGGATTGAACAAACTACACAAATGAAATAAAATAGTAATGCGGTATGTGATAAGGGGGAAGATTGATTTGGAAAAAAGGATACGCATAGCAGTATGCGAAGACCATACAATAGAAAAAGAGATTGTGAAAAAGCTTTTAAAAAAGTATGCGGAGCAAAGACAAATACAATTACACGTGGAATATTTTTCTTCCGGAATACAGTACAAAGAGCATTGGACAGAAGCGGATGAACCGGATATTTTGCTGTTAGATATCGAGATGCCGGAGTTTGATGGAATCCAACTAAAGGAATATCTACAAGAAAAAAGAAGTAAAAGCAAAATTCTTTTTATCACAAGCCATACAGAATCCGTGTGGGATGCCTTTGGAGAAAATGTATATGGTTTTTTGAAAAAGCCAATGGATGAAAAGAAGTTCGAAGAACTTATGGATAAAATGATTTCTGCACTGCAAAGGGAATATGGACAAGCCTTCGTGGACGAAAAAACAGGAGAAAAAATAATACCGAATCAGATTTTGTGGGTTCGTTCACAAGGGCAGTATTCCAAGGTTCAGATGGAAAATGGGGAGAAATTCTCGAATTTAAGTCTGGCAGAGTGGGAAGAAAAGATGAAAGGAAATACATTTTTTCGTGTTCATAGAAGCTTTATTGTTAATTTAAAGCACATTGCAAAAATAACAGATGAAATTAAGATGGACAATGGAACAATTGTTCCAATTGCAAGACGTCGCAAGGCTGTTTTGAAAGATACATACAAAGAGTTTTTGATACATGAGGTATAATGAGTGAATACGATTTTGGGGATGGAAATAGAATGGCTGTTAGAGTGCATCGAAATGTTTGTGTTTCTAAAGCTGATATTAGTTCAAAAAACAACAAAGGATAAATGGAAAATATTATTTAGCAGCATAATAGGGATAAGTTCTATTTTGGTGATTGTTATGGCAGAGGAGAATGAGCCAATTCTCTTGCTTTTCATAAGCTTTTTATGTTTTTTTCTGTTGTTGGAGGGAAGTTATATCTGGAGATGTTGTACCTTCTTTTTTGTGTGTTTTTTAATGAACTATTTGAATCATTTGTATAGTGTGCTGATTTCTATTTTTTGCAAAGAGCACTTTTATGTATATTTAGAATGTTATCCGGCAAATTTATTAAAGTATCTCATGGGAATCGGCATCTGCGTGCTTGTTGGTCTGGTCAGTTGTAAAAATGAGACTTGGAGACAATTCTGGGTTACAATATCGGATTCCTTTTTCCTAATAGCATCCATTTGTGAATTATTATTTTCGTTTTATTTTATGTCTGCTATTGATATAGCAAAGCAATATGCGAATGTGACATTACAGAATCTGGTAGTATTAGGAAGTACATGTGCCGGCATTGCTATTATTATTGTGATAATCGCGTTATTTGGAGCAAATAAGCTGCGGCTATATTATAAAATGGAGAGTCTTTTGAAGGATGAGTATTTAAAGGCATCGAGAGATTACTGCAACGTAATTTTGGAAAATGAGAAAGAAATTCGAAAAATGCGTCATGATATGCGGGGACATGTGACAGCATTAGATTATTTATTAAAAGAGAAAAACTATACCGCACTTTCTGAATATTTAAAAGAGATGGATAATGAAATAGAAAAGAATACCTTAATTCGGGCAACGGGGAATGAATTATTAGATGCAATTCTTACGAGATACCAGATGGAGGAAGAAAATGTAAGATATGAGGTGACAGGAGTTCTTTCTTATCATGAAATGAGTGATTATGATATGTGTATATTGTTTTCCAATATCATATCGAATGCAGTAGAAGCCTGCAAAAGATTAAAAAGGGCGGAAAGAGTCGTGACAATTCATTTTAAGAAAATGGGAGAGAATTTTATTCTGTCAGTGAGCAATCCAATTGAGGAGGAGATTAAGATAGAGCAGCTTGGAAAATATACCTCGAAAGCGGATGCGGCAAATCATGGCTTCGGGATACAAAGGATGCGTGAAGTAGTAGAAAAATATAAGGGTACAATTGATTTCAGAGTAGAAAATCAGAGGTTTATGGTAACGGTCATTCTGAATTAAAATGACCGTTTATTTTATTTTTTAACCGCTTATTAGTTAATAATTGATTTCTATAGGCTGGAATGTTTATTCTAAAGAAGGATTTATAGTAGTGTAAAAAATGTAAAGGAGAGTGAATGACTATGACGTTAGGTTTAGTGTCAGATGTGTGGGAATGGTTCAAAAAATTGTTTCCGTAGAAAGTATATAATGTGGTCTGATTTTTAGACTGCTTTATATAGTGTTTTCGGTGCAGCATCGCGAGCAGCAGCCGAAAAAAGCACTTATGGAAAGGTACCCGGGAACAGTATATCGCTTTTTCATAATTGTGCAAATCATGATAAAGAAAAGGAGTAAAAAGCTATGAAGAAAAAGGTAAGATTTTTAGCAACACTTATGTGCGCGTGTACATTACTTGGTTTACCGGTAAATGCATATGCATGGAATGATACTTCGGGAACTGTTAAATGGGGAGATGGCAGTAAAATGTACTCAACTGTATATGTTGGGACAGGCAATCCGTTCAGTGTTCAGTCAGGAACATTCTTCACTCCTGCAGGAACAAAGAAAACTACTCAGATTAAAAGTACATTATCTGTTTCTGTAACAGGAGTTGGTGTAAGTATTTCAGGCTTAAGTGGAAATACAGGCAATCAGACAACAAGCGCAACAATTACAAACACAAAAGGTCAGAATTACGCAGGAATCTCAGGCTCCTGCAAATCCAGCAACTTATTGTATTTGTATATTACAGGCAGCTCTACCGGCTCTGTTACATATGATGGAAGTGCAAAAATAGCAGGCTCTGTTACTACGAAATGGTGGTAATGAGATTATAGAAAGACATAGGGGTGGTGGCATTGGAAGTAACAATGCCGCCACGCCTGTATTGGCACAGGAGAATAATAATATGAAGTATAAGAAAAAAATTTTCTTGGCATTAGGCATAGCAGCCTTTTTATTTATCGCATTGATAGCTGTGATTTTTATGTTGCGAGGAAGCCGTGGTGTACAGGCAGAGGCGAAAACACAAGTAAAGGATATTGTATGTATTTCGGAAAATGGCTTATATGCCTCGAAAAATACCAACATCAGTCCGGGAATATATGATACATCCTATGCGGCTAGAATATTAAATATGAATGGGGAAGAACTTAGTAAGAAAACAGAAGAATATTTTTTGAAACAGGAGAATGTTTTTGCAGATGCAGAAATTCTTTCGGATTTGCAAAAAATATATTTGCTGTCATGGATTATGCCAGAGGCAGTTACGGAAGAGGAAATAAATTCACTGATAGAAAATGCAGATAATCAGACAGGATATCTTTGTTCTTTTTTGACAGGGATGGAATTTGGAGAGAGTGAAAAAATAAAAGAAACATGGATGGCAGTTGAGATATTAGAGAATTGTGGGAAAGAACTGCCGGAAGAGATAAGCCAGGAGCTTGTAAAAAATTTTGGTGCGTTATTACAGCAGGAAACAGATATCAATCATATGTTTTATGAAATAGAAATATTAAAGAGATTAGATGCAGCAGAAGAGATTGATGGGCAGAAAAAGAAGATAGAAAAAGTTTGCAGCGCATCCATACAAAATTTTACCGCATCAGAGGAATTAAACGAGGAATTATTAGAGGAAATGTATCAGGTATGCTGCATTTATAAGCTGATAGATCCAGAGGAGCTTTCAAGTGAAGAAAAACAAGACATCCGTGAGATGTGCGTGGGCTTATTAAAGGATGGAGCTTTAGATTATGATTATCAATGTTTATATGAAAGCCTTGTGATTGCTGATTTTTTAGAAGATGCTTCCGGGGTAATGGAACTTAAAATAGAAGAAATAAAAGAAAAGGAGTTGCCGGAAGGTGGTTACAGCAATGTAACATACATTGGAACAGCCAAAGAAAGTATGATGGTAAATCTTTTGACTCAGGTATATGAAATAGAAGATATGAAGAATATAAAAAGTAATATTAATGAATATTTTAACCAGCGTATAGAAGAAGGACAAGGAGATATTGATGAGATTTACTCCTGTGCTGCCGATATTAAATTATCCGGCGGAAGCTTAACAGAAGAGCAGCAGAATGCGTGCTTAAAGATTGGTCGGGACTACCTTGGGGTAGAGATGACTGACGATAATTTTCGTATGTGGTTTTATGCAGTGAAGCTGCTGGTATGCTTAGATTATGATTTTAAAAGCAGTGATTTACCGGTAAATACAGAGGAATTGATAAAGCAGATAAAATCTGGTGCAGATAACGCGTTAGAAAGTTCGGATGTAAATACTTTAATGTATGATGCAATCATGTTAGATGCTTTGGCATCCATTGATAAGAGTGTTGTGGATGAGGAATTAATAGAAATTTTAAATAAAGCGGCACAAATGAGCGTGGATAAGCCCTATTGGTTTAAGGTGCGTTATTACGCAATTTTAGCACTAGATAATTTAGAATGCTGTTCCCAGGAATTGATACATAAAGCGATTGAAGAAAGTGCTGTTTTAACGCATGGCGAAGTAGTGCAGGCAGATGAAACAACTGCACAGGGGGATTTGCAGTCAACATTTCAGCGAAGCCTTTTGATTCTAATGGATAACGGAGAAGAGATGAATTATGTCAGATAAGGAAATGAACATTGCTTGTCACAAGCTGACAAAAAGATATGCCGGTGCAAATCAGGTGGTTGCAGTGGATAAGATAGAATTGGAGCTGCATCCCCATCAGATTAGCGTGATAATTGGAAAATCAGGTTCTGGAAAAAGTACGCTGCTCAATCTGATAGGCTTGTTAGATGACAAGACAGAGGGTGAATTATATATCAATGGAGTTTCAGCAGATGCAATGAAGGAAGAAGAAAAGGCACTTTTCCGTAATCAAAATATTGGCTTTATTTATCAGAATTATTCGCTGTTGCCCTATTTAAATGCCTTAGAAAATGTAATGCTTCCGATGTTTTTATCTTCTCGTCCGAAGGAGGAGAAAAGAGCGCATGGAATAAAATTATTAAAAGAGCTTGAAATCGAAAATCGAATGATGCATTATCCATGCCAAATGTCAGGTGGAGAGCAGCAGCGGACAGCCATTGCAAGAGCAATCTGTAATAACCCGTCGTTGATTATCGCGGACGAGCCCACAGCCAATGTGGATGTGGAAACAGAAAAAAAGATTATGGAGCTGTTTATGGAGTTAAGAGAGCAGGGAAAAACCATTATCATTGCTACACATAATCTGGAATACACAAATATTGCGGATGCGGTGTATAAAATGAATACCGGAATATTGAGCAAGGAGGAAAAAGATGGATATTTTTAGGCTGGCTCAAAAAAATATTTTTCAACGGCGGGGGCGTTCCTTCTCCTGCATTTTAATTATCTCCATTTCCATAGCCATATTTATCGTTTCACAGAGTTTAGGGGAAAGTATTAAGGAGAGTGCTAATTCAGAAATTCTCCAAAAGACCATACAAAACGAGATTACGGTAGAAGCCTTTGAGTTTGGAGAAGATATCAATTATAGTGATATTTTGACGTTGGAGCAAATAAGCAATGTTGATTATGTCACACCGGTAAATTCTGCATTTATGGGAATTAAGGCTGTAGATACGGAATTTAATAAAAATATTCGTGCCGCGTCCTGTGTTGGAATGCAGTATGAGACGGTAGAAAATATTCTTTTGGCATCGGATAAAAACAGTGAAGAGAATTATGTAATTGTTCCTCATATTTTTGAGTTCGAAGAAGGGATTTATTTTGGGGAGAATTTGCTTGGAACAAAAATTACCTTTGGTTATACGGATTCTGAAGGAGCAAATGCAGGAGAAATTGTATATATAGAGCGAGTGGTGGGCGCAGTATATGATGAGCAGTATTTAAGCTTAGCACCAAATACCATTTTATTTCAGGAAGAGGACTTAAACGAGGTCATTGCCGGGTATTTAGAAGTGGATGTGGAAGAATATGTGCAGGGGCGCGCCTACGAATATGTAAGTGTATATGTGCAGGATACGGATAAAATCGAAGAAACAAAGAATGAGATTATGAAAAACGGTTATAAAGCGACAACACCAGGTGATAAGGAAGGTTTGACACCGGGGGTAGTCAGGTATATTGTTTGGATTGGAGGCGGAATTGGTGGAATTATTTTAATTCTTGGAAGTATTTCTATTATGACTTTAATCGCACAAGCCACAAACCAAAGGAAAAGTGAGATTGGAATTTTAAAGGCAATCGGATTTCATAATGGACACATCAGAAAATTGTTTTCTTATGAGGTTTTATTTTTAGGCGTATTGGGAACGTTGACAGGAATTGTATTAGGTGGCGTGATACTAGCCATTTTAAATGTAAAAATAGCCCAGGAATATGAAGAGATTTTATCGATTGGAATACATTTAAAAAGTATTGCAATTGGCATCTGTTTAGGAATCTTTGTTCCTTATGGAATTACATTTCTTCAAATCTGGAAAGCGGGAAAAATAGCACCGGCAATTGCCATGCGCAAAGAATAGTAAGAGTTTGGAAGGTACAGCGATTGTGAAAAAAATCATGTGTTTTTTAATGCTCCTGTGCGTATTATTGACAGGATGCAGTCATCAAATGGGAAAGATTGATTTTGAAAAGAATTTTGCATTTACTTCTACCATGAAAAATGGAGTGTATGTAATGAGCCTTGATGATGAAAAAGTAAGTATACAGGAAAAGGTGAAGCTGTCGGATGAAACTGTACAGGCATACGGTCTGCCAACACTTTTACAGCGGTTAGAGGATGGACTTATGGCAGGCATTGGCAGTTATAATGATGAACCGGTAAAATGTTATAAAGTATTTGCAGAAGATGGCAGGCAGGAATATTTAGGAGAACTGCCAAGCAGCATCTGCCAATTCTGCACTGTGGGAGATAAAATTTATACATTTCGAGCAGAATATTCGGAAACGGGGAATGCTTATTTCATGGAAAGATTTGACATATCTGACTTGACTAAGCGGGAAGCAAGCTATACTGTTTCAGGTATTCCGAAAAAGATTTTATACGATGCTAATCAGAAGAAGATATATATGTTAATTGTTGGGGAAGAACAGGCATCTATGCTGATGAGTTTTGACATTGCAAGCGAAGAGATGAAGTCGCTGGTAATTGATGAGCAGATGTATGCCAGTGATTTTATGAAAGCAGGCGGCTTCCTTTATGTTTTAATGAGTGGAAAAAGTGAGCAGAACGAAATCATATATGACAATCGGGTTTTGATATATAAGGAGGATTTCAGTGATTTAGAGCAGGTAGTAACAGTAGACGACTCACCGGAATTAATCGAGTGTATCGATGACAGCATCTATATTTATTTTGCAAATGAAACTCAATATATAAAAAAATATGACAGTCAGTTTCAAGTGACAGCGCAGTATGATATGGATGCTGATTACATTATGGACTGTGAAAAATGTGGAGATACATTGTATTATGTGGGAGAGTCATCCATCTATGTGCTAAAAGGAGAGGAACTGACAGAACTTGCTGTGGATGGAGCAATGAATCTTAATTTTGTACGGCGCGCCAAGTAAGGGGAGAATATTTCGTATAGGAGAAAAGAATAAATTAAGAAATAGGCGGGGAAATCTCCGCCTATTTGGATATTTACACATATAGGAAAAAAGACACATTGAGTAATATCTTGTGTAATGATAAACTATACTCATAGTGCTTGAAAATGCATAATAGTATTGTACGGGAGTAAGGGGCAGCAAATGATAAAGAAATTGGGGAATATTCTTAGTGATTTAAGACGAGAAACAGGTGTGGCACAGAAAGAAATATCACAGGGAATTATGAGTATTTCTGAATTGTGCAGAGTTGAATTAGGAGAGCAGGAATTAGATTATATTTTGTTAGAAAGTTTGTTTGAACGGTTAGGAAAATCACTTGATAAATTTGAATTAGTGATATCAGAGGAGGAGTTTCAGGCATTACTATTACGAGAGAAAATAGAAGATATGCTGCGGCAGAAAAATTGGAAAGAAGCTGCAGAATTATTAGAACAGTATAAGCGGAGTGTTGATTTAAAAAGACCTCTCCAGAAACAGTATACAGCAATGATTAAAGCAACAATAAATTATTTTATCAGTGAGAATATTGTAAAATACCAAATTGAGTTAGAACAGGCATTTGAACTGACATTTGGAAAATGGGATGTTACATTGTCTCCACAGAGTGTGTATTTATGTGTGCAGGAAATTAGAATTTTATTGATGTATGCCTATATTTTTTATAGAAGTTCAAGCAATGAACAGGCATTGGAGCTGGCAGAGTGGATAGAAAAGTATATAGAAATGCATTTTATAGATGAAGAAGAAAAGGTAAAAATATTTCCACATTGTGAGATTGTGTTAGCACGTATTTATTTTCGGTTGGGGCGGATAGAGGATTCTTATTGCAGTTGTGTGAAAGGTCGAGAGTGTTTAGTAAACAATGGTTCTCTAACATTCATGTTAGATTTTTTACAGATACAGGAAAAATGCTTAAATATAATGGGTGATAGGGAAAAGCAGCTTGAGTATAAAAGAAGTATGGAATCACTTGAGTTTTTGTATAAGATTTCTGGTTTTGAGAGAGAGGAAGATTTTTTTCTAAAGTTATTAAGAGAGTCGAAACAGCGGGAATGCATGATAAGTAATGAAATGATAAAAGAAATGCGTGCTGCTAAAGGATATACGTTAGAGGAACTTAGTGAAAATATTTGTGCATATGAAACTTTGCTAAGAATAGAAAAGGGGCAAAGAACACCAAATAGAAAAAAATTTTATCAGATGATGGAAAGATTAGGAATCGAGCGAAAAAAATATTACGGATTTATAGTGGCGGATGATTTCAAATTATATGAAAATGTCAGATTCTATAATCGTATGGTGTCTCAAAAACAAAGAGAGGAAGCAGCTCAATTATTAGAAGAAATAGCAGAGAAATTAGATACTGACATTCCACTTAACAAACAGTTTGTGGAGGGAGAGCGTATCAGACAAAAGACATGGAAACATGAAATCACTAATGAACAGGCAATACAGGAATTAACGGAATTGTTACAGTTGACCATGCCGCCATTAGAAAAAGAAAGTTTGGTTTACAGAGTACCATTTCGTGAGGAATTCAATCTACTAAATCAAATTGCATTGCTGAGAAAAAATAATGGTGAAAAATTGGTTGCGCTGACTATCTATAGGGAAATAAAAGAAAGATATGATAGTGGAAAAGTGCCAATGACATTTCATGCAGTGCCGGGATTTGTTTTATATATTAATTATTTAGGTGCATTAGAAGTAAATGATAATCTAAAAGAAGCAGAAGCGGTTGGTATGGAAGGAATAAAACATTCGTTAAGGTGTGAAAGAGGAGATGGAGTAGGACAGATTTTAGCAAATATGTCCTGCATATATGAGAAGAGAGAAGAATGGGAAAAAGAGAAGATGTTCCTAAGATTTAGCTATTATATTTTAAAATTATATGAGCGCGAGCATGATAAAACGCTGATAAAAAATGTATATATGAAAAAATATGAAGAAGAACTTAATTAGAAAATTCTTCTTCAAAATAGTTAGCTCTTATTTTTATGTTTTTTTGTTTTAACATCTAGCAATCCTCCTTTAGTATAATGGTATTTTAACGGAAAGAAGGAAAAAAGTTTATGACGTTTCGTGAAAAAATAGATGTTTGTAATTTTTTCACGAAACGTCATAAATTTTTTGGAAGAGTTAGGTTAGAATTAAAAACGTCAGAAAAATAAAAAGACAAAAGAAAGGATGAGTTTTATGAAAACAAGAAAAAAAATTGCAGCAGGTGTTTTGGGGATACTTATGACAGCAAGTATAGCTGTGTCAGGTATGACTACCTATGGGTATTACGGAATTAAAGAAGTATTGAAAGTAGGAATTAGAGCATGGGCATATGAAGGCTCAGGCTATTCTTCAGCCAGTGCAAAGATTATTGAGGGAAACTATGATTCAGGTTGGGAAACTGGCAGGGATGTAACAGTTACCAAAAAAAATAATCCGTTAAAAGTATGTTACGGATATCATACTTTTAATGAGTAATAATTAGAAACTGCCCTGTTTTAATACAGGGCAGCAATATGAGGGATAAATGAAGTCAACGTTTAGAAAATCACAGATTTTAATTTTATTTTTTACGACAATTTTTTCACTGATATATATAGAGCAGGCATTGCTTTATTTTCAGCAGGATGGAATTAGGCAATTAGAAACAACTGCAAATGCAGAAAAAATGCTGGACAATACAAGTGATACAGCATTTTTATATAAAGTGTTTGTTGGAGTTGGGATTTTGCTAGTGTTAAATATCTGGAGTGTGATGGACTACTGGATAGAGGTGCGTAGAAAAGATATCTATGTGAGAAAGCTGTGTGGTGCTAATATCTGGCAGCAGATGCTGTGGATGCTGAAACAGTTTATATGTTTGATTATAATGTCATTTTTATTTGCTCAGATTGTGATTATTCTTGTGTCAGAGAGCAACTTCTTTCTAAGCATTTATTTGAAAAATAATGTAGGATATAGCACGATTGGTATGTGCCTGATTTTTGCAATTATTTGTATTTTTATTGGGGCAGTGAAGCTGGGAATAAAGAAAGGAAAGCATTGGATAAAGATTCGCTATGCTATTTTTGCGATACAGATGTTTGTGACAGCACTTATCATTTTATATGCAAGCTCGCAATATATCACATATGCAAAATTCGTAAATAAGGTTGAAGCAGTAGAGGGTAAAGTTTCCACGATTAGTTATGCACAGCAAATAAAAGGGGAAGAATTTGCAAAGGCATCGGAAGAAGAATTTGAGGAAGTTCGAAATTACATAGAAGATATTACGGATGGAGAATGTTTTTCGTTTGAGCATGGAACGATTATTTTAGAAAATGTAAAGCATGGAGAAAAGTACAAAGCGTATACCATAGAGGATATGGATTTTTATAATGTTTTATATGCGACAGAAAAAGTTCAGGAAGTATATACATGGAAATGCAGTACGGGGGAAATATTTTCGGAAACTGATTTCGCAATGGAAAGTTCTTATATTCCAATATTAATTGGAAGCAGTTTTGAAAAAGATTATCAGGTGGGAGATGTTATTGACAATACTTATAGAGTGAAAGGAATCTTGACAGAAGATGCTTTTTTCCTAAATCCAAGATGGGAGGGAAAAGCATATTCACTAGATACAACAATTGTTATTCCAATGGAATATCAGATTGCAATCTGGGGTGGTGCATATGTGAATCAATTGAATTTACTGAATGCGGATAAGGAAAGTATGGAATTGATTTGTAAAAAAATAAGTGAGATGGGAATGCCCGAAATCGCCTTTCGTGAAATGAGTGAACAGTTAGAGTATATTCAGACGGACATTGAAATACAGATAAAAATGTATGGCGCAGTTACTGGAATTTTATTAGTACTTTGCTTGATAAGCCAGATTGCAATGCTATTGTATCTGATTGAAATTCAGAAACAAGAATACAGTATACGTTTAATGTGCGGTGCAACAATGGTTGATATTGGAGTTAGACTGGTACTTCCTGTACTTGTTATCCTTTTTACTGATTATGCGGTTGCAACTATTTTATTAGATATGCTGGAATATTTTTGGATTGGAATTGTGTGTGGGGTAACATTGGCAGTTGTTATTATGGCTTTACCACTTTTTAAATTAGGAAAAACATCAATTACGGAATTAGTCAGAGAAAACAGAGGATAAAGGAGAATATTGTGAGTGATATTTTATTATCAATGAAAAATATATCTAAGGAATATGGAAAAGGAAGCAGTAAAACAATTGCATTGGAGAATGTGGATTTCTCTGTTAAAAGAGGTGAATTTGTTGGTATTTTAGGAACTTCTGGTTCAGGAAAGACAACTTTGTTAAATATTTTAGGCTGTATGGATAAAGCAACTACTGGAAATTATGCAGTCAATGGAAATCTTGTAGATAAAATGACACAAAAGGATTTAGCACGAATAAGGAATCAAACCTTTGGATTTATTGTGCAGGACTACGCTCTGCTAGAGCATTGTACTGTGTATAAAAATGTGGAGATGCCACTGGTTTATGGAAAGAAGCGGGATAAAAAAGAACGTGTAGAGAAAATTTTAGAGGAACTTGGAATTGCAAAAAAAGCACAGGAGCTAGTATGTAATCTGTCGGGAGGTCAGAAGCAGAGAGTTGCAATTGCAAGAGCACTTGTGAATGAAGCAGATATTATTTTAGCTGATGAACCAACAGGGGCTTTAGACAGTAAAAATGGAAATCAAGTCGTAGAAATTTTAAAAAAGTTAAATGAGAATGGAAAAACGATTATCATGGTTACACATGATAAAAATATTGCGAAATCCTGTCAGCGTATTGTGGAAATTGAAGATGGAAAAATTGTGACGTCTGATGTAAAATGTTAAATGGGAGGAGTAAAAATGGAACTATTAATTTTATTAGCTTTACTTTTAGTAATTCTTTTGGTAGGAGTAAATCGTATAAAAAATCAGAATAAGGTTTTTAAAAGAACTAGAAGGATACTTGGCTCAGTGGCTATTTTGGTAAGCTTTATAGGAGTGGTAACACCACTTAACTGGATATATGGTTTTTGCGTGGCATATATTCTGTTATTTGTGGTGTGGATTTTTAATCTGCGGTTAAAGAGGAATGCATAGCGCATTCCTTTTTTACTTGGAAGTAAAAGGGCAGTTTTTGAGAAAAAAAGGTGAGGAGAAGAAAGATTGAAACCAATAGCGAAAGCGATAGATTTAAAGAAAATCTACGGTGAGGGAGATACAGAAGTTTGTGCACTAGATGGAGTGAATTTTGAGATTCAGCAGGGAGAGTTCGCTGCCATTTTAGGTGCTTCAGTAAGCGGAAAGAGTACATTGCTAAATATCATGGGTGGTTTGGATTGTCCAACATCAGGAGAGGTATGGATAGATGGAAACAATTTGGCAGAGCTTAATGATGAGATGCAGACAGTATTCCGCAGACAGCATATAGGGTTTATTTTTCAAAATTACAACTTGATTCCGGTAATGACAGTTTATGAAAATATTGTATTACCGATTCATTTGGATGGAAAACAAGAGGATGAGGCATATGTGGCTCAGATTTTGGAATTGCTTGGATTGAATGAGAAGAAACATCAACTGCCATCGCAATTGTCTGGAGGACAACAGCAGCGGGTTGCGATTGCAAGAGCATTAGCTTCAAAGCCGGCAATTATACTGGCAGATGAGCCAACAGGAAATTTGGATTCAAAAACCACAGAACAGGTAATGGAGCTTTTGAAGAAATCAGCAATGACATTTCAGCAAACAATTGTTATGATTACGCACAATCATTTGCTGACAAAGTATTTTGACCGGGTATTTGTAATGAGCGACGGAAAACTAAGCGAAATGACAAATCAGTCATTGGGAGGAAGCGATGAACGCAAAGAAAATTTTGAATAATGAAATTGCTTTACTCTCAAAAAGATTGAGAAAAGAAAATCAGTTTAGAAACCGAATGATTGTATTATCCATTATATTAACATCTTTGTTGTTTACTACGTTATTTACAGTTGCATTTTCCATGAGCGAAATGTTGTCAAAGCAGGCGTTAAAGGAAATTGGAACAATTGCAGAGAGTGCTTATGGCAATGTGACACGAGAGCAGTATGAAAAGCTGCAAGCGTGTGATACATTTTTAGATGTATCCTATGATATTTATGTTGGAAATGGCAGGAATAAAGAGTTTAAAACAGATACAGTAGAGATTAGATACATAGAAGAAAAAGCAGCACAATGGAATTTTTGTAATTTAAAAGAGGGACATTTTCCAGAAAAAGAAAATGAAATTGTTGTGGATGATATATTGTTGTCTCATTTTGAACAGAAGTATGCGGTGGGAGATGAAATTTCTTTGCAGATTGATACAGGCACAAAGGTGTATCAAGAGAAATTTATTATTTGCGGACTCTATGAGGGGAATCAGGTATTAGGGGTTTCGCAGGCGTATGTTTCACAAGAGTTTCTGATAAATAAAATATATGGCAGTAAGGAAAAAGCTGGGCAGGAGGAACGTTTGGAGGTATTCTGTCGTGTTGCATCGCAAAATGCTGCAGAGGAGTATTTTAGGCAGGTATGGTCAGAATGTGGTTTCGAAGAAGAAGCTTCTATTTCAATTAACTGGGCATACAAAAATGCGAAATTGGACATGGCGGCAATTGCTTTGATTGGAGCTGTCAGTTTACTGATTGTGGCTGCCGGATATTTGATGATTTACAACATTTTTTATATTTCCATTGTCAATGATGTGCAATTTTATGCACAGTTGAAATTGATTGGAATGGAAAATAAGCAGATAAAATCGTTGTTAGTAAAGCAGACAGTAAGATTATATGGCATCGGTATGCCAATTGGTCTGGTGTTAGGCTGGGGAGTGGGTAATTTGATTTTACCTATGGTTATCAATATGGCTAATGGAGACGTAGGAGCAGTTTCCACATTGCATCCAATGATTTTTATTGTAACAATCTTATTTACAGCATTTACTGTCTGGCTTAGCATGAGAAAACCGATGAAGATTTTAGAGAAGATTTCCCCAATTTCTGCATTTAATTATACGGATGCAAAGCTTTCGAAAAAGTTTAGGGCTGCAACAAAAAAGAAATTTACGATTTCATTGTTTGCGATTCGTAATCTTAAGAGAACGAAGAAAAAAACTGTTTTGGTTATGCTTTCGGTCATTCTCATGTTTGTTTTATTTAGCGTGAGTGCAAACTTAATTACAAGCATTAATTTCGAGCAGTTTTTAAAGAATGGTATTCCAAACGATATTTATGTATCTTCAAAATCATTTTTAACAAATGCAGAGCTTGAGAACATAAATCAAAGTGTGTGTGAAGAATTGAAAAATATGGATGGTGTAAGCAATGTTTCACCATATTATTATAAATCTTCGTTACAACTGCTTAGTGAGGAAGAGAAGCAGCAAGTCAGCAAACTTTATGAAGCAGGCATTTTTGCAGATGATATTGCTGAGAGCATGGAGGAAATTCTTAATGCTGCTGTTCCAATCATAGGGGAAAATCGTTACTATTATGATGATACTGCCATTGCAAAATTCAATGTACTGGAAGGTGAGTTGGATTTAGAAAAGTTTCATAGTGGAGATTATGTCATTCTGATTACGCAGGAGGATAATGTGGATAGTCTGCAATTGCAGCATCCGGGAGACAAGATTACTTTGATGGATTGGACGGAACAGACTACAGTCACGAAGCAGGAAGATGGAACGATTGTATATCATCATTTAGACAGCAAGGAATATACAGTATTAGCTGTTGTGGAAACATATTATTCCATGAGTATTCGTTTTTCTAATGGATTAGCATTAAATACAATCCTGCCAATTTCTGAAATAGAAGATGCCAAGGACGTCACTCTTTATGGTATCGGAATTGATACGGATTCTGAAACGAATGTTGAAAAACAGGTCGCTGATTATATCGAACATTGTTCAGAAGATTTAGGATACCAGTCGAGTGCGGGAGTGAAACAGGAATTTGAAAATCTGCATTTTACGTTTATGGTTATCTGTATTGGATTGACAGTTATGTTAGGGCTTATGGCGGGTGTTAATTTTTTTAACAACTGTATGAATAGTGCCATTGTGCGTAAGAAAGAATTTTATACATTGCGCTCAATTGGAATGACGGAAAAACAGCTTTTGCAGATGCTGACAAAAGAAAATATGTTTCTAATAGCAATTTCATCTGTGATTGGGCTGATTGTGGGAACTTTATTTAGCTGGCTGGGATTGGAAAAATTGTCTGGCACTTTAGCGTGGATTTCATATAAATGCAATTTATTGCCGGGCGTGATATTTCTTCTTGTGTTACTTCTTATGGTAAAAATTTTTACAAATGTGATTGTAAAGAAATTAAAAATTGGCTCGTTGAAATAATAAAAACAATTGCGTTAAAAGAGCACGAAGGATACTATCATGAATGAAAGCCATTTGAAAAGTTACAGCTTGATGCAGGGGAACGCAGACAAGTGGAACTTGTATTGACAGAGGATGACTTTGCTTACTATGATGAAGCGAAAAAAGCATTCGTTTCTGATAGTGGAATTTATGAAATTCAGGCAGCAGCATCTTCCAGAGACATTCGTTTGAGTGAAAAAATTGAACTGACATTCTAAGAAAAGTAGGGAAAATCGCGGGAAAAGACGCGATTTTCCCTCTTTTTTTCTAAGCACGCAGATTCGACTAATATAAATTTAAAAACAATCTAAAATAATTTAGAAAAAACTATAAAAAATAGTAAAAAACAACTTGTCACAACGAGCATACAAGTTGTATGCTGATAATAGACAAGGATGTCGCAGGGATTTAGAGAACTTTGGAGACAAAAAGTTTCCGTAAACAATAAAAATGGAGGGTATATTACATGAGCGACGCAAAGCAGATAATTGAGAGCGGCAAAGCGGTACTTGGTATTGAGTTTGGTTCGACAAGAATCAAAGCAGTATTAGTAGATGATAATCACAAAGTACTCGCGATTGGTGCACACGACTGGGAGAATCAGTTAGTTGATAGTATTTGGACTTATAGTCTTGATGCAATCTGGGCTGGGGTACAGGATTGCTACCAGAAAATGACAGAAGATGTCAAAGCGAAATATGGAGTAACCGTTAAGAAGCTTGGTGCAATTGGATTTTCCGGCATGATGCATGGCTACATGGCATTTGATAAGGATGGTGAATTATTAGTTCCTTTCCGTACCTGGAGAAATACGATTACAGGAGCTGCTGCAGAGGAATTAACAAAGGTATTCAATTTCAACATTCCACAGCGTTGGAGTATTGCACATTTATATCAGGCAGTATTAAATAACGAAGCACATGTGGATAAGATTACATATTTTACAACATTAGCAGGATATATTCATTGGAAATTAACAGGAGAAAAAGTACTCGGTGTGGGCGAAGCGTCCGGTATGTTTCCAATTGATTCTAAGACAAAGAATTACAATGCAGAAATGTTAGCAAAATTCGATGCCTTAGAAAAAGTCCAGAAATATCCTTGGAAATTGGAAGAGATTTTACCAAAGGTACTGCCGGCAGGAGAGGTTGCAGGAACATTAACAGCAGAAGGTGCGAAATTATTAGACACAGCTGGAAACCTTGAAGCAGGCATTCCACTTGCTCCACCGGAAGGCGATGCAGGAACAGGTATGGCAGCAACCAATTCCGTAGCTGTTCGTACCGGTAACGTATCCGCAGGAACTTCTGTATTTGCAATGGTAGTCTTAGGGGAAGATTTAAAAGCAGTACATGAGGAATTAGACCTTGTTACAACACCATCCGGTGATACCGTAGCAATGGTGCACTGCAACAACTGTACTTCCGATTTGAATGCCTGGGTGAATCTGTTCAAAGAATTTGCAGAAACATTTGGCATGAGCGTAGACATGAACCAGTTATTTGGAACTTTATATAACAAAGCATTAGAAGGTGACAAAGATTGCGGCGGTTTAGTAGCATTCAACTGTTTCTCTGGTGAACCAGTTATCGGCTTAAATGAAGGAAGACCAATGTTTGTACGCAAACCGGCAGCACATTTAAGTCTTGCAAACTTTATGAGAACACATCTGTATGCATCACTTGCAACTTTAAAAATCGGATGTGACATCCTCTTTAAAGAGGAAAAAGTAAAGGTCGATACCATTTATGGACATGGCGGATTGTTCAAGACAAAGGGTGTTGGACAGAGCATTTTAGCAGCAGCAATGGACGCGCCTGTTGCCGTTATGGAAACAGCCGGAGAAGGCGGACCTTGGGGAATGGCACTTCTTGCTTCTTATATGGTAAATAAAGAAGCAGGTGAGACATTAGAAAGCTACTTAAATAATAAAGTATTTGCAGGCGAGCAGGGCACAGTCATGCAGCCGGATGCAGCAGATGTGAAGGGCTTTGACGAATACATCGAAAGCTACAAAGCAGCAATTGCAGCAGAAAAAGCAGCCGTAGAAGCATTACCACTTTAAGAATACAAAAACAATATGAATGTATATGGAGGAAATTATTATGTTAAAAGTAAAAAATTACAAATTTTGGTTCTGCACAGGTTCACAGGATTTATACGGAGATGAGTGCTTAAGAAAAGTAGCAGAGCATTCCCAGATTATTGTTGAGAAATTAAATGCTTCCGGTGTACTTCCATTTGAAGTAGTTTGGAAACCAACCTTAATCACAAACGAATTAATCCGTAAAACCTTTAACGAAGCGAATACAGATGAAGAGTGTGCTGGTGTAATTGTATGGTGTCATACCTTCTCTCCTGCAAAATCATGGATTTTAGGCTTAAAAGAGTTAAGAAAACCATTATTACATTTACATACACAGTTCAACGAAGAGATTCCATATGACACCATCGACATGGATTTCATGAACGAGAACCAGTCTGCGCATGGTGACAGAGAATGGGGTCACATGGTAACACGTATGGGAATCGAAAGAAAAGTTGTAGTTGGTCACTGGGCTGATGAAAACGTACAGGGCAAAATCGCTTCCTGGATGCGTACTGCAGTTGGTATTATCGAAAGCAGTCATATCCGCGTAATGCGTGTTGCTGATAACATGAGAAACGTAGCAGTAACAGAAGGCGATAAAGTAGAAGCACAGTTGAAATTCGGATGGGAAGTAGATGCTTATCCAGTAAACGAAATTGCAGAATCTGTTGATGCGGTTTCAGCAGCAGATGTGAATACTTTAGTAGAAGAATATTACAGCAAATATGACATTTTATTAGAAGGCAGAGACCCAGAAGAGTTCAGAAAACACGTTGCTGTTCAGGCACAGATTGAACTTGGTTTCGAGCGTTTCTTAGAAGAGAAAAATTATCACGCAATCGTTACACACTTTGGTGATTTAGGTGCATTAAAACAGCTTCCAGGTCTTGCAATCCAAAGATTAATGGAAAAAGGCTATGGTTTCGGTGCAGAAGGTGACTGGAAAGTAGCTGCAATGGTTCGTGTTATGAAGATTATGACAGAAGGCATGAAGGACGCAAAGGGTACTTCCATGTTAGAAGATTACACATACAACCTTGTAAAAGGAAAAGAAGGAATCCTTCAGGCTCACATGTTAGAAATCTGCCCAACAATTGCAGATGGTCCAATCAGCATCAAGTGCCAGCCATTATCTATGGGTGACAGAGAAGACCCTGCAAGACTTGTATTTACTTCCAAAGAAGGAAAAGGTATTGCAACATCCTTAATCGACCTTGGTGACAGATTCCGTCTTATCATCAATGATGTTGATTGTAAGAAATGTGAAAAACCAATGCCTAAGCTTCCAGTAGCAACAAACTTCTGGACACCACAGCCAGATTTCTACACAGGAGCAGAAGCTTGGATTCTTGCAGGTGGCGCACACCATACAGCATTCTCTTATGACTTAACAGCAGAGCAGATGGGTGACTGGGCAAATGCTATGGGAATTGAAGCAGTTTACATTGACAAAGATACAACTATCCGTGGTCTTAAGAAAGACCTTATGTTAGGAAATGTTTTCTACCGCTAGGAAGAAAATAAGATAGTTAGTTATTAGAATTTTCATGCACGTACACGTAATGGGCGTGTGCGTGCACAATACAAAGGTAACAGTTCGGCTGTCAAATCTGGCTTGCATGGCTGAACTGTTATATATAAAGAAGAAAAAATAGTTTGGTTATTGATTTTTATGTAAAAAAGGACTATGATGTCCATGTAAGAATTATGTGCACGAGCACACAATGAAGAAGGAGAGGAAATATGAAATTTTTTATCGACACAGCAAACGTAGAGGACATTCGTAAAGCAAATGATATGGGAGTAATTTGTGGTGTTACTACAAACCCATCTTTAATCGCAAAAGAGGGAAGAGATTTTAATGAAGTAATCAGAGAAATCACATCTATTGTAGATGGACCAATCAGCGGTGAAGTAAAAGCAACAACAGTTGATGCAGAAGGCATGATTAAAGAAGGACGTGAAATCGCAGCTATCCATCCAAACATGGTAGTTAAGATTCCAATGACAGTAGAAGGCTTAAAAGCAGTAAAAGTATTATCTGCAGAAGGCATCAAAACAAACGTTACTTTAATTTTCTCAGCAAATCAGGCATTATTAGCAGCAGAAGCTGGTGCTACATATGTGTCACCATTCTTAGGAAGATTAGATGACATCAGCCAGCCAGGTATTGACTTAATCCGTACTATCTCTGATATCTTTGATATTTACGGATATGAAACAGAAATCATCGCAGCATCTGTTCGTAACCCAATCCACGTAACAGATTGTGCGTTAGCAGGAGCTCATATTGCAACAGTTCCTTATGGAGTAATCGAGACAATGACAAAGCATCCATTAACAGATGCTGGTATTGCAAAATTCCAGGCAGACTACAGAGCGGTATTTGGAGACTAATTTCAAGATTATGAGGGATTTTCTGGTGTGAGTGTATCTAAGAAAAGAAAATCATGTATCTGCATTTTGGGTTAGAGAAAAGTGCTGGTGTGTAGTGTGCGCCGGAGGAAAACGCAAAGCGTTTTCGGAAGCGTCGCGCGGCGACGCTTTGGTCTCATATCCGCCGCATAAAGTCGTGTGAAAATGCAGCTAATAATTTTCTTTTCCATACTACGTTTCGTCACCAGAAAATCCATCTACGTTGTGAAATGATTCACAAAGACGCTCTAAGAATGGAAAGACAGGAATTTTACAATAATATATAAAACCGGGAGAATACAGTATTCAATGATGAAGTTCTAATTTGTGTTTCAGAATGGATGCTTACTTCTTCCAAATCATTTAGTAACTGAGATTCATTTTCGGGGAATAGCCGTAGCGTAGAGTGGAAGAAAAGGGTTGCTGCCAGTTTTTTATCTGACTTTTACGCTATGGAGTCGAAACAAGATAAATTCGTGAAGCCTCTGCTGAGCGAATTTATGTTTTTCCTTGGTTCGACGGAATGTTTAGCGTAACGGAAGATAAAAAACTGGTAGCAGCCCTTTCTTCCATATACGAACCCCATCCCCGAAAATGTACACAACCTAAATAAATTTTAGAAAAGAAAGGAAACATCATGAACAAATTAGAACTTCAGAAAATGGCTGTTGAAGTTCGTAAGGGCATCGTTTCCGCTGTTCATGCCGCAAAAGCAGGACATCCGGGTGGCTCTCTTTCAGCAGCAGATATTTTCACATATTTATATTTTGAAGAAATGAATATTGACCCAAAGAATCCTAAGAATCCAGACAGAGACCGTTTCGTATTATCCAAAGGTCATACAGCACCAGGTCTTTATTCAGCACTTGCAAACAGAGGATATTTCCCAGTAGAAGACCTTTTAACATTACGTCATACAGGTTCTTATTTACAGGGACATCCGGATATGAAACACATTCCAGGTGTTGATATGTCATCCGGTTCTTTAGGACAGGGCTTATCCTGTGCAGTTGGTATGGCATTAGCAGGAAAACTTCAGAACAAAGATTACCGCGTATATGCACTTTGCGGAGATGGTGAAATTCAGGAAGGTCAGATTTGGGAAGCTGCAATGTTTGCCGGACATCGTAATTTAGATAACCTTTGCGTTATCGTTGATAATAACAACCTTCAGATTGACGGTACTGTTGAGGATGTATGTTCTCCATACCCAATCGATAAGAAATTCGAAGCATTCAATTTCCATGTAATCAATATTAACGGAAATGATTTCGACGAAATCAAGAAAGCATTCGATGAAGCAAAGGCAGCAAAAGGAATGCCAACAGCAATCATCGCTCACACAGTAAAAGGAAAAGATATTTCTTTCATGGAAAATTGTGTTGACTGGCATGGAAAAGCTCCAAATGATGAGCAGTATGCCGTTGCAATGGAAGATTTAAGAAAGGTTGGTGAAGCATTGTGTCAGAATTAAAGGCAGTAGCAACTAGAGATAGTTATGGTAACGCATTAGTAGAAATTGGAAAAGAGCATGAAAACCTTATTGTTTTAGACGCTGACCTTGCTGCAGCAACGAAAACAGGCGTTTTCAAAAAAGCATTTCCAGAAAGACATATTGACTGTGGTATCGCAGAAGCAAATATGACAGGCATTGCAGCCGGACTTTCCACTTGTGGTTACGTTCCATTTATCAGTACATTTGCAATGTTTGCAGCCGGACGTTCTTTTGAACAGGTTCGTAATGCAATCGGATATCCACATTTAAATGTAAAAATCGGTGCAACACACGCAGGTATTTCTGTTGGTGAAGATGGTGCAACACATCAGTGTAACGAGGATATTGCGTTAATGCGTGCAATTCCAGGCATGGTAGTTATTAACCCAGCCGATGACGTGGAAGCAAGAGCAGCCGTAAAAGCAGCATTTGAGCATATTGGACCTGTATATCTTCGTTTTGGAAGACTTGCAGTACCGGTATTTAACGATGAAGCAACATACAAATTTGAAATCGGAAAAGGTGTTGAATTACGTGATGGTTCTGACTGTACTATCATCGCCACTGGACTTTGTGTGTCAGAAGCAATGAAAGCAGCAGAAGCTTTAGCTGAAAAAGGAATCAACGCTCAGGTAATCAACATCCATACGATTAAGCCATTAGATGAAGAAATCGTTATCAATGCAGCAAAGAAAACAGGAAGAATCTTTACTGTAGAAGAACATTCGATTATCGGTGGACTTGGCGCAGCAGTAGCAGAGTGCTTAGGCGAGAAATGCCCAACAAAGATTACACGTATTGGTGTAAACGATGTATTTGGCGAATCCGGCCCAGCAAAAGAACTGCTTCATAAATATGAGCTTGATGCAGAGGGCATAACAAATCGTATTTTAAAAGAGATGAAATAATGTATCTTGTGGAGCGATTTGTCCAAATCGTATCTTAAAAGAGATGAAGTAAATAAAAACCTTAACAGGCAGTATAGCGGAAACCGTAAAACGGCTTCCGCTATCGCCGAATATACAAATGGTAAAAATGTGTCGGTGCATGGAAATGCTTTTGGCACAGGGGCAAAAAAAACAAATTATAGTGAGAGGTAAAAATAATGTTAGAAGAATTAAAAAAACAGGTTTATGAAGCAAATATGGAGCTTCCAAAGCGTGGATTAATTACTTATACATGGGGGAATGTCAGCGGAATTGACCGCGAAACAGGATATTTTGTAATCAAACCAAGTGGGGTAGATTACGATGCATTGACACCGGATGATATGGTTGTTATGGATTTAGAGGGAAATAAAATCGAAGGAAAATATAAACCATCTTCTGATACAGCAACACATATGGAATTATATAAAAAATATCCGGAAATCGGTGGTGTGGTACATACACATTCTCCAGAAGCAGTTGCATGGGCACAGGCAGGAAGAGATATTCCACTATATGGAACAACACATGCAGATTATTTCTTAGGTGCAATTCCATGCGCAAGAAACTTAACACCGGAAGAAATCGACGAAGCATATGAGAAAAATACAGGTGTCGTCATTATCGAAACCTTTGAAACACGCGGTATCAACCCGGTGTATACACCAGCAGTGCTCTGCAAGAATCATGGTCCTTTTACATGGGGAAAAGATGCGGCAGAAGCAGTACATAACGCAGTAGTATTAGAAGAAGTTGCTAAAATGGCAAGAAATACAGAGATGCTAAATCCTGAGGTAAAACCAGCGCCAGACTGTATCAAAGAAAAACATTTTTACCGTAAACATGGAGCAAATGCATATTACGGACAGTAAAATTGATGGAGGAAACTATGAGCGGAATTAGTTTTGGTAAAACAAAAGAAGGAAATGAAGTAACAAAATATACTTTAACAAATAAAAACGGAATGGAAGTATCTTTTATCGATTTAGGTGCAACCATCGTTTCGATTAAAGTTGCGGACAAAAATGGCGAATTAAAAGATGTGACACTTGGTTATGACAATCCGGTTGATTATCAGACCAATACCTGCTATTTTGGAGCAGTTATCGGACGTAACGCAAACCGTATTAATCAAGCAAGAATTACTTTAGATGGAACAGAGTATACATTAGAAGCAAACGATAATGAGAACAATCTCCACAGTGGAAAGAATGGTTTCCATTCTGTTATCTGGAACGTTGAAAAAGAAGAAGCGCAGAAAATTGTGTTCACTTATGTAAGCAAAGATGGGGAGCAGGATTTCCCGGGAACAATGAATGCAAGTGTTACTTATGAATTGACAGATGACAACGAACTTGTGATTTCCTACAAAGCAGATTCTGACAAAACAACGGTTGCAAACTTCACTAATCATGCATATTTCAACTTAGATGGTCATGATGCAGGAAGTATTGAGAATCATGAATTAGAAATTTTAGCATCATATTACACACCAGTGATTGATGCAAAAGCAATTCCAACTGGCGAGGTTGCCAAGGTTTCTGATACACCAATGGATTTCCGCAAAATGGAAAAAATCGGTGCACGCATCGGAGATGATTTTGAGCAGTTAAAATTTGCAGGTGGCTATGACCACAACTATGTGCTGGATAAAGCAGATGGTACAATGCAGTTAGCAGCCCGCGCAAAAGCAGCAAAATCAGGAATCTGTATGGATGTGTATACAGACTGTGTAGGTATTCAGCTTTATACCGGCAACTTTGTTGGTGAGCAGACAGGAAAAGACGGCGTAACTTATGGCTTACGTCATGGTTTCTGCTTAGAAACACAGTATTTCCCAAATGCAATCAACGAAGCAGGCTTTAAAGCACCAGTTCTTAATCCGGGTGAAACCTATCAATCTGAAACAAAATATCGTTTCTTTGTAGAAAAATAAAATATAGAAATCAAAATTATCCCACATGGCACAAACTGCTGTGTGGGATTTTTTACTTTATAGGAAAGACCTTGTCACGCTAATGCGTGAAAGTTCTTCCTATAAAGCAAAAACGCTCCGCGAGGATGCGCATAACGCGCAAGTAGAAGATGTCACTGCGTGACTGCGCGTTAGCGCGAGAATCTCGCA
>JBGVHB010000073.1:0-8010 GCA_045121975.1 Roseburia sp. | reverse complement strand
TGTACCTTTTCTACACCTAACTTCTTCCCCATTTCTCGTAATCGTAACTCCACACCGCTTTCAGTAAGTCTACTGTGTGGTTTGTTTAACGACACAAATAACGCAATATTATTATCTGTCCTTGATTCAATATAATTCAACAAATGAATTTTGGTCTTAGCATCAAAATATGCTTTCCTCTCTTTGTCTCCTTTGCCATAAACCACGCATTCCCGCTCAGAGAAATCTATATCATCAATGTTCAGCCTTACCAATTCGCCTACTCTAATTCCTGTTGAAAGCAGAAAATCAATCATTGCCCTATCACGCAGATTATTACAATTATATCTAAGAATTTCTATTTTCTCATCCGGAATGGTATCTTTTACAATAACGGCAGTCTTTACCTTATGAATTCTTTTCATTGGGCTTTTTATAATATAATCCTCTTCCTCTAGCCACGAAAAAAATGTGGAAAGACTTCTACGAATATTATCAATAGTTACCTTTCCACAATTATTTATCGCTTGATACTCCACAAGATATTTTCGCAGCATTTCCGTTGTAATCTTTATCACCGGAATATTTATTGTATCCAGCATTTTTTCAATATTACACCTATAATAGCGTATTGTTTTGTCAGAACACCCTTCTAAATGCTTTGCAGTTAAAAACATATCCAAAAATTCCACATTCGTGGTCTGGGAATGTTCTGATGTAGCATTTTCAGATAAGCGTTTTACCAGAACCTCTTGTAATCTTTGCATCTGCGATGCATTTAACACTTCTGCCATATCATTGATGATGTTGTAAATTTCTCTACCCATAAGAGCACACTCCTTTTTGAAGGAGTATATCGTAGAAAAATCATCACATCAACAGAGCGTATTACTGAAAGTTTCAAGTGTTCGACAACTTGGAATTGGTTATCAAGAACAAACATCAAGTATCTTTTCTACAGCAGCCTCGCTTCCTCCACATTTTAAAAAACTATTACTTATCACAGTTGCTTGTTCTTTGTACTTTGATTGTTGCAAGAGTTCTTTAACCGCCATTTGAATATCTGATATAGCATCACTACTTAAATATATTCCTGCCCCAAGCTCATTTACACGAAAGGCAACACCTTTTTGTTCATTCGTTTGTGGATACATTACAAGTGGCACCTTAAAATACAATGCCTCGCTTACACTATTCATACCGCAATGCGTAAGAAATGCATCTGCTTTCTCAAGCACTGCAATCTGGTCCACATAAGGTAGCACATGAAACTGTGCCTTACTCTCTGATTTTGTCACATATTCCTCTAATTGCTTGATGTCCACTTGACTACCAACAGAGAGTACCACTTGATAATTACTATCTTTAAGTGCATCTATGCAGTTTTTGTAAAAGACAGTCATATCATTATTTACTGTTCCCATCGAGATATAAACCATCTTTTCTCTAGTCTTTTCAAACACTTCGTTTGTATGACGAATAGATGGACCAACAAATACATATCTATCAGAAAATGTACCTGAATATGGTTGAAAATCTGGAGATGTATACACAATCGTATTTGTATCATTATCATTTTGAATAATCTCGAGTACATTTTTTATATCATAACCATTTTTTTGTAAGCGTTTGATGTGCTTTTGAGCTTTTCCCATTTGAATTAAGACTTTAAACAAATCCTTTAGGCTCCCCTGCATCACTTTTGCAGAATCTTTATTAAATGCGAAAGTTGTGGTAGAAGAAACAAACGGAATATTAAGTTTTTTTGCAATAAGTTTTCCCCATAGTGCCATAGAATCTGCTACAATACAATCTGGATTCCACTGTTTTATCTGCTCCAAAAGAGCAGCATCCATCGCAAGCGTTGAATTCACTAAGATTTGAATTGCAAAAGACATATCTTCTGCAATGCGCTTTCCATCTGCTGGAGTTAGTTTTTGTTCAAAATCATACTCTTCACAAGAAAAATACTCCGCACCTGTTGACTCTATTTTTTCTCTCATACATTCATAGGAATAATATCTTACTTCATGTCCCTGATAAATAAGTTCTTTTACTACTTCTAATGTTGGATTTGTATGACCATGTGCTGGAATACAAAAAAATGCTATCTTACTCATATTGTTCGCCTTCTTTCTTTACTTCGTTTATCATATTTAAAAAGTTTGATTCCTTGATTAGTGCAATTCCTTGATACTCATCCCCAAGAACAATAAATCGATCTCCACTCTGGACCTTAAAAATCTTCCTTGCCTTGTGAGGTATCACAATCTGTCCTTTATCTCCAACTGTCACTACACCAAATACATGTTTACCCTTTGGTGGCACACTAAGTCCCATTTCATCTTTTGTATAATTCACTAAATTATCTAATGTTACATTATAAAGTTCTGCCAGCAACACACATTTTTCTATATCTGGCATGGTTTCTCCTGCTCGTGTCAACCCCAGACCAAAAAAAAATTTATTTTTTGTACCCTCAAATATCACTTCCCATTATACCTGCTATTGCAGTATATTGAAAGCAATATTTATGCTTGCAGAAGAAAGGAGTGCCACATTTCCGCGGCACTCCACACTCTGTAAGCATCCACCCTACTTGAAAAATGGATCATCAGTATTCCATACAATCTCGATATTGTCCTCTCCATTGATAATCACTTTTTTGATTACCTTCTGGATTTTCTCTCTGTCAAAAGATTCCATATTGATGATATTTTCTAACTGTGTCTCAAACTTACCAGCAGAATTATCTTCTGTCGGCATTTCCGATTTAAACTGCTCGATTTCCTGATGCAATTCATCAATCTGTTCCACCATCGCCTTTGAACGCTTGACATACTCTTCTCTTGTGAGCTTGTCATCCTTATAATCAGAATACAACATCATCTTTTTACTGCTGAGGCTCTTCACCTTCTTTTCGAGTGCTGCAAGCTTTTCTTCCGGAGATACTTCTTTCGATTTACCGGCTCTCTTTATTCCTTTCTCATCCAAATAAACTGTTGCATACATATTTACAGTTTTCATGATTGCATCTTCAACCTTGGCAATTTCCACCCTGTTGCTTTTGCATGGAGAATTTTCCTCAATTCTGGACGAGTAACAAAGAAGAATGTCACCTTTTACCCTTTTGCTGGGTGCTAAGGCTCTGCCACACACCCCACAATAATAAAAAGGATTATAGTTTCTCTTACCACGCTTTGAGCGAACACATTTTTTTGAATTAGCGTGTGCCATATCAAATAATTCCTGAGTAATAATGGGTTCATGGCAATTTTCTATCACCATCCATTCGTCTTTAGGAACATAGCTTGAAGTGTTATTGCTACCTATCCTCTTTTTAGTTTTATTCCATATCAGTTTTCCAAGATAAACTTCATCGTTTAATATATCCCGGATAGAAGAAGTACTCCACAGACTTTTTACTTCAACTGCATGGAAAAAGTTTCTGCTTCCTTTTCTCTTTTTGTATGCGGATGGTGTATCAATACCCTGAGCATTCAGATAATTTGCCACTTCCGTTTTACTTTTTCCCTGTGCGGTCAGTTCAAATATCAGTTTAACCACTTCTGCTGCTTCCGGATCTATAATAATCTTATGCTTATCATTTGGGTCTTTGACATATCCATACCTTAACTGACCACTGATATTCTCACCTTTCAGTATCCTTGTGTGCATTGCAGAGCTGACTTTATTAGACAAGTCCCTGCTATAAAGCATATAGATTAAGTTCTTAAACGCAACATTCATACCGCCCGTGGAACCATCATAGTTATCGCTGTCATAATTGTCATTAACTGCAATAACCCGTACCTGATAAAGTGGAAATATCTGCTCCAGAAGACTACCGACTTCAATATAATCCCTTCCGAGTCTGGATAAATCCTTTACAACAATGCAGGATATTTTATCAGCCCGGACATCCTCCATAAGCTTCATATAACCCGGTCTTTCAAATTTTGTTCCGGTAAATCCATCATCACAGTATTCCTGTACCTTCGTATCCTTAAGCTCCGAATGATTGCCAATAAATGCTTCTAACAATTCCCTCTGACTGGATACACTGTTACTCTCCTCCTTCTGATTTAATGATACATCCTCATCTTCCATAGAAAGGCGAATATACATAGCAGTTATCTTACTCATACAAATCACCTTCTCTCTTATTCTTTACCTGTAACAGTTCTTCCAGACAATCATCATAAACCAGATTTACGGAAATTCTGCCATCTTCAAACACCTGTACCTTGTCAACAAATGCATCTGCCAGCTCTTTGTTAAGCTTTCTGCATTTCAGATATTTATTGATAAGGTTTTCCCAGTCTTCATCAATCTTATAATTCTTTGAATACAGGTTCTGAGATACTAAAAGATTATCAATCTCCTTCTTCAAAGCTTCGCTTTTTAAAAGATACTGCTGTTTTAATGTCAGATATTCGCTCTCATTAATCAAATGTTCTGAATAATCTCCATATAACTCAGAGAACTTGCGGTTTACCTTCTCCAGTTCCCTGCGCTGTCTGGTAATGGCTTTTTCATACACATCGTATTTTTTCAGTCCGCTGCTTCTTGCATTTAATTCTCTTATTACTCTTAATGCGTCAATACAGCAACGCATATGATTTGAAATCTGAGCAAATACAGCTTTGTTGACATCCTCCTGGTCAATTTTGTGTCTTGAACATGCCGGATTAATACCATCTGAAAAAGTTCCACAAAAATATACATACGATTTTGTTGTTCTTGGAGAAAGTCTCATTCCCTTGCCACAGTCTCCGCATACAATTTTTCCCTTTAGCAGATTCTTTTCATTAGGTGGGTGTTTTGTAAACTCTTTTGCAAAATAAGCATCCGAGATTTCCTTTACTCTTTCCTGTGCCTTTTCAAATGTCTCTTTGTCAACAAGCGGCTCATGCGTATTTTCAACAATGACCCATTCACTTGGATCTGTTGCATGGAGTGGAATATTATTGTATTTCTCAATTACTACTTTCCCATGCACCGCCGAACCAATATATGCCTGATTTGTCAGTATTGACTTAACTGTTGTTTTGGTCCATACACCATTGGTTTTTACATTCTGCTGGTAACCAAGAGATTTTAAATACATCAATGGTGACATTATTCCCTGCTCATTCAGATATTTTGCAATTGGTGTATATCCTTTGCCCTCTAAAAACAATTTATAAATAAGCCTGACATTTCCAGCAGTTGCTTCATCCACAACAATTCTGTTCTTCTCCGTCTTGGATTTCAGATATCCATATGGAGCAAAACCGCACATATATTCATCAGTAGTCCATTTTCTACGATGTGCAGTTGAAACTTTCTTTGAAATATCCTTAGCATAAAACTCATTTACGATGTTTTTCAAAGGCATCATAAGGTCTGTGCCCGGTCTGAACGAGTCAAAATCATCCGTAACAGCAATGAATCTTACATTGAGAAAAGGAAACACTCTTTCAATGTAATTCCCCATCTCCACATAATTTCTGCCAAGTCTCGATAAATCCTTAACTATAATACAGTTAATTCTTCCTGTTTTTGCATCCTCAATCATTCGTTGGAAATCCGGTCTTTCAAAATTAGTACCGGTAAAGGAAGCATCATAATATTCCTCTTCAATCACAATATCTTCGTGATCTTTGACATAATTCTTCATAAGCTCCATCTGTGTTTCGATTGTCCCTCTCTCAATGTTCTCTTCCTTTTCATGGGACAGTCTTGCATATAATCCAGCCTTAAAAAGAACCTTCTTCTCTTTATCCGGTAAGGCTGTGTTTTCCTGTAGTATCACATTTTTTCTGCTTTTTCTTGCCATATTACACAGCCTCCCTTCTGCTGATATTTAGTTGTCCACCCGGTTCTTTATCTACTTGATAGCCAAGTTTTTCGACCGATTCTAATAACTGCTTATAACAATCATCAAAATCAAATACGATTTCAATCTCTTTATTCTCTGAAACCCTTACCTCAGAAATCAGTTTCACAACCACATCCCTGGTCAGTTCCTTAATATCCTTGTATTCGGTAAAATAATTCATCCAGAGATGCTTATCATCCTTCTCCTCAAGAATTAAAGCAATGTCTCTCTCAATCTGGCGGATTATTTCTTCTCCCTCTTTTGCTTTTTTCAGATATGCCTCATGAAGTTCAAGATATTCTTCTTTGGTAAGAATTCCGTCCTTCATATCTTCATACAATGAAGTTTTCAGTCTTTTGCACTTCTCAACTTCCTCAAGCTTCTTCTGTTTTCTTGCTTCAAGATTTTTCACGTCAAGCTGCTGGAAGGGAATTTCTCCAATATAATCAAGTATTTCTTCCAGATTCATTACATTTTTGATATGAAGCTTTAGCATTTCAAGCACAGTATCCTCTAATAGCGATACTGATATTGAGTGCTGTGAACACTGCTTTGTCATTTTATGATTAGAGCAGATATAGTAAGCGTATTTCTTACCACCTGCTGTTGTAATTTTTCTTGTCATTGGTGCTCCACAGTCTGCACATACTGCAATACCGGAAAGATTATAGACCACATCGGAATCCGGAGAGATTCTCGTATCCATTCCTAACAGTCTTTGAACAATCTCAAAGTCCCTGTCACTTATAATGGATTCATGATTTTTCTCGATTCTTATCCAGTCAGCTTCCGGCTTAACAACCTCCTGTTTAACCTTATGGTTTGGTGTCGTTCTTTTGCCTTGAACAAGATTTCCAATGTAAATCTCATTTTCAAGAATCCTGCGGACTGTTACTGAACTCCATACCGATTTTTCATTCTGTAAAAATCCGGTCTGATAACCGCTCCCTGTGCTCTGCTTATATTCCATAGGCGCAAGTACACCCTCATCATTCAACTGTGTTGCTATTGCATCCTGACTCATTCCATGAAGCTTCAGCCGGAAGATTTCCTTCACAATACCTGCTGCATAAGTATCAATAACCAGCTTGTGCTTGTCATCTTCTGATTTTTCATATCCATAGGGAACAAATGCACCTATATACTCACCATTTTTTCTCTTTACATCCAGATGGCTTCGTATCTTTATACTGATATCCCTGCAATATGCATCGTTAATCAGGTTTTTAAACGGAATAATAATCTCATCACCCTGTGACTTTCCAGTCACACTGTCATAGTTATCATTGATTGCAATAAACCTTACACCAAGAGCCGGAAATAATCTTTCGATGTATCGGCCTGAATCAATATACTCACGTCCAAAACGGGAAAGATCCTTTACCACCACACAATCAATAACTCCTCGCTTAATATCTTCCATCATCGTCTGAAAAGACGGACGGTCAAAATTAGAGCCGGAATAACCATCATCCACATATTCTTTAACTATTCTAATGTCCTTTTTGTCTGCAAGGAAATTTCGGATGAAATCCTTTTGATTTGAAATACTATTACTCTCAGCTTTTGCGCTGGTAGAAACATCGCCATCCTCCTTAGATAATCTAACGTAGATGGCTGCATGATAGATTTTTGAGATTTGTTTACTCATATCGCAACACTCCTTTAAATATTCTACGTCAGATGTACCCAACTAAAATATCAAAGGAAGTTATGCCGTATTCATTTAGTCCTTGAACATATCATAGCACAACTTCCTTTCATTTTCCATATGATTCTGAAAAAGATTCTAAACTGTAAGCAACATATTTTTGAAAGCCTCTTCTATGGTAATTCCATTATTGGCAAAGCTTACTTTTACTTTCATCTTTCCCACTCTCATCATATAGGGATTTCCAACTTTTCTGATAAACTTCTGCTGTCTCTTTTCAAGCGTATCATTTAGAGCAGCATGATAAGATGCCATGTCGGGCATTTCTTCTAGCTTGACATCACTAAAATCTGTATCAAGCAATGCTCTGTATTCTTCTGCCGTCATCCAATCCCTCCAATCTATAAAATAATAATTGCCACCCGGATGAGTGGCTATGTAAAGCCGGGGCAGATGCTCCGGCACTATTCTTTATTCGTTATACTTTCCTACCATTCCAAGCTGTATCTGCATCCCC
>JBGVHB010000072.1:0-2188 GCA_045121975.1 Roseburia sp. | reverse complement strand
TCCATATACTATAAGACCTCGACTTCGTCACTTCTCTGAGAGTGAGAGGACTAATGTCGAGGTCTGAAACTTTATTTACTCAAAGCTTACAGCAAAAAATAAAAATGTCAATATATTAGGATAAGAAAACATAAGTTAGGATAACTTAGGACAAGTCAGAAATTATCAATAAACTGCTGATACATTTTGTCTTTGAATTTAGAGTGTCGTTCCTCAGACTTTTGCAAGTCCTGCTCATAAAGAAAGGTCTTTGGTTCATTGCTTTTAAACGGTTCTATTCCCAGAAGCCATTTTGCTGCAATACTTGGATCTTTATGAGCACGCATATAATGTCCGCATAATCTTCTCATCTTCTGATAAGAAACACCGCGCTCTTTACAGAATAAGCTCATTGAACGATAACACTTACCTTCAAATTCAAATACCTTCATTCATAATCCTTAGCTGATTGAGGATCAACTGTTCACCTCTTCTGATTAAGTCACAGATAGCCTGAGTAGTAACATACTTTAAAGCTGTATCTACAGCAGGATTAAATCTAAAATAGTTTGAGCAATGACGTGATTTTATTTTCTGCTCTTTGTTCTGTTTTTTTAAAATCAGGAAAATCTCATCAGGAGATTTACACTGGATATAAAACATGTTGAGCAGTTTATATAGATTAGGCTGTTTCTGTTTTAATTCACAGAAAGCCTTATCAATAATCATAGCAGATTCATCAGAAATGGTATAAGTCTGATTTGATGAAGTGTGTCCTGGATAACCAGAACATCCAAAATAGCGTGACCAGATTCCATAATTATGCAACAAACGTATATATTCAGCAGAGCTCTCTGCAGTAATAGCTTCTCTTATTTCTTTAGTCAGCATTTTTCAAATAGATTCCTGCAAGCTTAGTCTTTCCCAATTTCCCAAATTCTAGCTTCAACTAATCCAGGTAGTCTTACTAGTCTTTGCCCTTTCTTTCTCTTAGGTTGCTCAACTACAGAGCCACGTACAACGGTTAAGTGGTCTATTTGGCTATCATCAAGCCATAAGCCTGCGTGAGTGCATACATCTTGAAAGCCTTTTAGAATGTTATCCAAATCTCTACGTCTACCATCACTAAAATGCACTGTGATTGATACACCAACACGACCTTTAATCTGTTCAAATCCATCTGTTTGATCTTTTAGCTCATGTAAGGCACGAGCAAACCAACTTCTGTATTTACTTCCGTTAGTAAGTTGGCGGCCACGTGTTCTAATTAACCTCTGATTAGCACTTACTGGAACTTCAAATCTAACTGTAATCACTTGTTACTCCTGCGTTGTTGTATGAATTACCTAAATTGTTTTCTTCAAATCTCATTGCTCTGCCGTTGTAAGTCATTTCAAGCTTACCTACAGAACCGTTTCTGTTTTTAGCTACAAACAAAAGCGCATCATCTGCTTGCTGACTAGGATCAAGATAGTTAAGCTTTTTAAATTTTCTACCTATCATGAATATAACGTCACAATCTTGTTCGATTGAGCCAGAGTCTTTAATGTCAGATGGCTTTAAACTATCGTTATTAGCAGCGCGATTAAGCTGACAAAGAATAAATATCACTGTGTTGTACTTCTTAGCTAAGTTCTTTAGAGCCTTGGTAACTTCACCAAGTGCATTAGCTTTTGTGCCATTATTCTTAATGTCGATATCCATAAGCTGTAAATAGTCAATAAAGACAGCTCCAACAGCTCCATAATTTAGCTGACACTGTGCCATAGCACGCTCGATATTAGATAGTGAGATTGCACTTTCATCATTAAGTAAAAGCTTAGGTGCTTTGTCTTCAGCGTGAGCAAATAAAGCCTCATTTTCTCTTAATAAATCATCCCATTGATTAGGATTAGCACTCTCAATAAGCTTGCCTCTTGCAATATCAGCAATTGATACGCCTGTAATAAAACTATAAAAACGCTGCAATACTTGCTTATTTGACATCTCTAATGAGAAGCTTAAGCAAGGTCCTTTGAAGGTATTATTCTTTAGGTAATAAGCCATTAAGTTAAGAGCAAAAGCTGATTTACCATTACCAGGTCTTGCACAGATAGCGTTAAGTGAACCAAGCTTTAAGCCACCGCTTAGATACTCATCAGAATCAAGCTTAGGATATCCTGTAGGAATTAAAGTTTCTGTCACTCCATCAGCCATCTCTTTTATCTGA
>JBGVHB010000071.1:0-5203 GCA_045121975.1 Roseburia sp. | reverse complement strand
CCACATCATAAATGAAGTGAAATGCTCGCAATCTAGCAAAATCTATCAAACATAATTGCAGTAAAGTGCTCGCATTTCCTGTTTATGATTATGAAGAAGATTGGGAAGGAAGGCAATCCGTCGAATTATAATGCGCTTACTCTATAACTTGATCATATTTTCTATTTTCATTTCCTATCTCAGCCACAGCCTCTTTCAAAAGTGTTTTAAATATCTTATATTCATCTTCTATAACATTTCTGTTTTTAGGCTCTGCTATAATCATATGTTTAATGCAATTAAATTCTTTAATTTCATCTTGATAATTCCCTTCTCCAGAAACAAAAAGAACTGGTACTTTCTCTAAGGTAAGCCAACGATAGAATGTTCCCACCTCACCTATATTATTTTCTCCAAATTTTATTTCTTCAATGTCTACTCTAAATGTATGGTCAAATCTCCATCCACTATTCTTTTTACAATGAAAACCTATCATAAATGAAACAGAAAACTCATTTACTATTGGTACCAAATTCTGTACTCCTTGAATCAAATTTGCTCCCAAATTGTCAATCATTTCTTTATTAAAAAAGTTTCCATCATTATGAATATTACATATAGTAATATGTGAAAAATTATTTTTTTTCAGTTCAGAAATAAGCATATATAGTTCATCATATGCTAATTCCAAATTATGTTTTGTATCAGCCATATTCGTAACGCCAATTATTCCTTCAATATCAACAATCACTAATATTTTACATTCCATCGTATCTTTACTCATATCACTAACTCTCACTTATCAATTTATATAACCTCGGCAACTCGTGATATATCTCATTAATTACTGCTGCACAATTAGGTTTCAAGGCATTTCCATTTGGAGACATGATATTATACGCACACCCACCACCACATAAAAATTTTAACTTACAGTTCCTACATTCTTCTACAGATTCTATATTTCTTGTTAATATGCTATTTTCTTTCATCTTATATTCTGGGAAAAATGTACCTACAGAAGCCTCCTTGTTCCGTAAAGATAGTATGCATGAATATATACTCCCTTCCGTATCATAAAACAGCCTCCTTGTTTCCGCATCGCAATTACAATATCGTGGACTAAACTTTCTTTTACTGGGAGATACAAATGCTCTCATTATAGGTGATACAGAACGTGTCATCATATTATATTTCATAGAATTTCCATTAACTTTTCCTCCCTGATAATATAACTTTTCTTTCAAACTATCCTTTTTGTCTTCCGACAACTGAAAGATTGGTTGCATCTCAAACATTAATATACCCATTTCATATTCCTTTGAAAAACGTTCAATAAACTCATCCCTTAATTTCATGCATTCATCGACATTTTGTTCTGAAATATTCATTCTTATTTTTATAGGAACTTCATTCTTTAAACATTCAACAATCCCACTTTCCACCTGTTCAAATGTTCCATCACCATTTTTTAAAATTCTAGTTCTATTATGAAGTTCCATTGGTCCATCCAATGTAACCATAATATTGTCTACCTTAATACCTTTCAATAAATCAATATATTCTTTCAAATAATATCCATTTGTTGTAGCAGTATATATAGCATTTGGAGCTTTAGAAACAATATATTCGATTATATTCTTTGTTTCTGGCAAAAAAGGTTCTCCACCATAAAAGGAAACATATGCAATATCATTATTATGTATCTCAAAAATCTTATCAACCATCTCTTCACTAAGTATTTTTTGTTCATTATAAGATGCAGCATCTTCATAACAATACGGACATGCAAAATTACATTTATATGTAACAACAAACACAACTCCTGTTTTATTATTAGCAAGCTTATAATGATGTTCTCTACTTCTTGATAAAATCTGCTCCACTTTTTTATCTTCTTCATCACTATTGGCAACTAAATATCCACTCTCCAATAACTCCTCAAACAATTTTCTTTCCTGCTCATTTCTTGGATTTATCTCATCTACCTCTTGCCATTTCACTATACTTTTCTTTTCTTCTTCATTTACAATACAGATGTTTCCATTTAACGTATTAATCAATATTCCATTTTTATTTTCATTTTCAACATCTACTATTAAACAATTATAAATAAGCCGCATATTTTTTATTTCACTCCAATATCATCTATATGAATCATTACCTCTTTAAAAACAGTTTCAAAATTGCCTCCAAATGCCTCTTCAAATGCTTCTTTCCCTTGCGCTACTAATATTACCTTTTCTAAACCATATTCCTCTACAAGATATTCAATAACAACCATAGCTTCTGCATAATTCAAACTGTTACCGCCCTTTTCAACTGAAATTTTCCCTTCTGCCACACTACGATTCACCACAGTTAATGTAGTTGAAAGTTCCGGGTGCACTAACGACACTCTTCCTATTGCCTGAAATACAACAAAATAATCCAAGTCATCTGTTGTACTTGGCAACGGCAAAAAAGCTGAATAATAATCTGCTACATGTTCCATAAATATTTTATCTTCATCAGACAACGCATCATATGTTTCGCCCTTTGTTAATGCCTGAAACATTATCTCTTTTTTATCTTTCTGATAATCGTAACCAACTTTATTTGTCAAATACGTTACAAGTCCTTCATAGTACCAAACATAATTATTCATATCTATTGCTGGAATAAAAATATGAAACATCTCATGATACACCTCTCCGGTACAGCTAAGCTTAATGTCAGTTCCCTGACTTTCCGCGCTAGAATTTTTCTCAGAATTACAAAAATAAAAATTAATAGGACTAGACATACTTTCCTGTAAGAAACCACTTGCTTCTGGTTCTTCTTTTTCTAACGTCTCAAAAATAATTTCGCAACCATCATATAAATCTACAAAGAATTGATAGTATTCTTCCGCAGTTGAAATCCAATCTTCTTTCGTAAGATAAAAAGTATAATTATCAGCCTCTAAAATTGCCAAATAATCATCCGAAAAATCACATTTCATACCCTGAAGACGATTTTCAATTTTTTCTTTAGGTACATCCATTTCAATTTCTTTCAGCCATTCTCCAGCATATACTGACAAGTCTTCTGACTGTAAGAACTGTTCCATTCCATACTCTGCTATTACATATTCTGTAATCCCACAAGCTGTCAAACGAGCATTTTGTACAGTATCTATCCCTGCTAAATCCTCTAAGAAAAAAACTGGTGACATAGATAATACAGAATAATTCTCTTCCTGCATATAAAACTCTCGAAGCACTTCCTTATTTATCTTTTCGGTATCTCCAAACACACATTCACTTAACCCAATTATTTTCCAATAACTGTCAGTCTGAAAATATGCTCCTGTTAAACAATCTCGATAATTACCAGACTCAATATCTGATAATGTACAAAAAACTTCATTATCTGTCATCTGAGGTTTACCTGAAATCGTTGTATCAACAACATAAAGAACGATATTCTCATCTTCTTTTTTATGAAATTTTTCCAATTCTTCACAATCTTTTTTTACACTTTCTATTACTATATTAGCATCCTCTTCTGAAAAAATATTTGCTGCCATATGTACCGTTAAATTTTCGTTCTCTGCATATTTTGTTTTGAAAGTTGCTCCATATCCTTCACATCTTGTGTGATTTCCTTCGCAAAAAACGATTTCATCTGCTCCACATCCACTAAAACAAAAAAAACACATTAGCATACTTGCAAATATAATTATCTTTTTCATGCTTAATTCCCTTCCCGAACTAATTTGTCATTTTATCTCTCCTATCTGTTACAAAAAAGTCCTCAATTCTGTTGCTATTCATTTTTAATGAATAAATTGCATAAAATTCTCTCTATACTTTCTTATTTATTTTGCACAAAAAAACCGGTATTTTAGCCATTTGTACAATAGTTTACAAAGTTTCAAACAATGATAAGCATTCATTAATGGGCGAAAACTGTGTCATTTCAGGTTCAATGCACATCGTTTTCCGGTCAGAAAGGTACACGAAATAAAGCGTCATCCTTTTTATGAAGGCGAATCTGTGTCCCATTCTTCCCTATGGCTGCTAACCTCTCATGTCTAACAGGATCATCCTCCGTTTCCGGTGAGTCCTAAATTCCTTCGTCCAGCCTACTCATAGTGGGGTGCCGCTTCTGCTCCTATCCAGGGTCATGCCCTATAAAATATGTCTTAGCGGCTTCGCTCTGCTTTGTCATTGATAGAGAGCACTCCTGTAATCCAGCACCAATTGAATCCTTGGCGGACGTTATCTGTTACAGTATGTGCTTTTTATTTTAGGCTACTTCCGGTCTGATGATATCCTTTCTAAACTTCTCTTCATCAAAGTCACAGCCTGTTTGTAATACTACGTAGAATACCCGAATTGCTTTACATGCTACTGCAATCTTTGCCTGCATTCCTCCTAGTGGATTCTTAGCTCTGTTCCGATAATAAAGGAACACGTCCTGAAATGCCGGATTCCAGTTTATCAGTGCACGCGCTGATTCATACATGGTTCTTCGTAGTTTTCGTCTGCCTCTCTTACTGATTCTTGGCTGACCTTTCTTTTTACCTGAGCTCTTTTTGACTATCTCTAATCCTGCAAGCTTCTGTATCTGCTTCGGGGCAGTGAAACGTCCGATATCACCAACCTCTGCTATAAAGCCAATCACAGTACTTTTTCCTACTCCTTTTATGGCGAGCAGTTTCTCCACATTTGGTACTTCTCTTATTTTTTCTTCCAGATTCCCTTCCACACTTTGGAATGCCTGTTTTACGAGCTCTGCTGTTTTATGGTTTCCTGCACTATATCCTATAATTTCCCTGTTAAAAAGGTCAACAAGTACACATACATAATTCCACTTTAACCCGACCCTTACGTATGTTAAATCACTTACTACCACATTCCGGTACTCCTGTTTTTGAAATTTTCTGGCTAATACGTTTTTTACTTTTGATTCATTGCAGGTATCTTTTTGGGGTTTAAATTGTGTTGTTGTATAATTCGACACCAGACCTTCCTGTTTCATAATCCTTCCGATGCGGCGGCGTGATATCTGTTTCCCCTGCTCCTGCAGTTTTATTTTTATTTTTCTGGTGCCATAATTGTGGCGGCTGGCTTCAAAGATTTCTGTAATGTCGGCTGCCAGTTCCGACTCATCCGCTTTGGATTTCGCTTCATAATAATAAGTACTTCTGTTTACTTTCAGGACGCGGCACATTGCTGATACTGAGTATTTGTGAGCA
>JBGVHB010000070.1:0-2773 GCA_045121975.1 Roseburia sp. | reverse complement strand
ATGATGGATTCTTTCGTAAGTGATCATACGAAGTGCAGTTTTGTAGTCCTTCTCTGTCATGATTCCTTTGCTTTTATCATGATGCGAAGGTCGGATTTATACTTAAATTTCACTGCACTCTTGATTCCATTTTCACTGCATTGCTGATTCCGATTTTACTGTATTACTGATTCCATTTTCACTGCACTCACGTTGCCAATTTCACTGTATTAGTTGATTCCGGTTACAAATGGACCAAATTCTGCGGTTCTTGATTAAAATACAGTCTCAAATATATTTCGTTTAAATGAAGGTGACATGTTTGCATCAGAGGATTATATAACTACCATGTCCTTAGATTGATTGTTAATCTGAAATTATATAATTTTGTATGAATCTCATGACAAGTCACTTATGGAGCGAAAGGAGTTAAACGATATTGAATTATTGCTGTCACAGTTGGACAAGCAACAACTTTGTGATTTCATCAGGAAAGAGTGTGTTAATGACAGATATTTTATGGATCGCTTTCTTGCATTAGGTGCAGGGCCCCTATATTCTCCTGATGCATCTGATTATCAGCAACGCATAAAAGATATAATTTCTGATTTTGAAGGTCGGGACGGGTATGTCAGATATAATATGACCTTTGATTTAAATCGTGCGATAACTCGCATAATCGATGAGGCAGATGTGGCAATATGCAATAATCAGTGGGATGTTGCCGTGTCGGTTCTTGAGGCCGTTGCGACTGTCGGAGAAGATATAATTTATTGTGGCGATGATAGTGCTGGAGAACTCGGAGATATTCTGCACTATTGTTTTCAGAAGTGGCATGAACTAATTTCAGATGAATTCTTGCCTGAAGATAAAAAGTCAGAGTTATTTGAACTTTCTCTTACTCATTTTTCGGAAGGTTGCCTTAAAGAGTTTGATTGGTGGTGGGATTGGATTCAAATGGCCATTCATTTGGCTGCTGATGAAGAAAAACAGGAACGGATAATTCGAGAACTCGATAAGGTAATTAATATCAACGGAGATGAATGGGGTGTTAATTATAATAGGCAAGTTGCTCAGCGACACAAGCTTGAAATAATGGCAAGACGCGGTTCGCCTGAGGATCAACTCAAATTTATGTATGATAATGTGACTAATCCTGATTTTCGCAGTAGGCTCTTAAAAATGGCTTGGGACAAAGGCGATTATAAGGAGGTTCTACGTTTAGCTGAGGATGGCGCCATCCATGATTCTGATTATGAAGGATTAGTGAATGATTGGCGCAAGTGGGAGTTGAAAGTTTATCTTCAGACACATGATAATGCTGGGTCATTAAGGCTTTATCAATATTTCTTCTTCAATGGTGGTAGATTTGGAGAGGAGGCATATTCAATGGAGAATATCTATGGTCAGATGAAGTCAATTGTCTTGGAAGAGGAGTGGAAAGATTTTGTTGAAACATTGCTTAAAGAGGCTGCTAGCAGTCGATCGGACTTTAGAATGTTGTTTATCTATTCCCAGGAAAAGATGTGGGACAGGTATATGGATTATGTGCGTAAGTCTCCGGTAATTTATGAGCTTGATGACGCACCAGAGGAGATGTGGGAATTGTATAGTGATGAACTTATCCAACTTTATGCAGCGTGTATAAAGCGTTTCTTTAAAAGTGCATCAAGTCGTAATGCTTATTGTGAAGGAGTGTCTCTGCTTCGTAAATTAATCAACTATGGTGGTAGGACAGAGGTAGATAAGATTATAAATGAACAGAAAGCCCGTATACCTAGACGTCCAGCTTTGATAGATGAGTTGTCAAAGTTTGAAAAAGAATTGTAAAAACAGGCTATACTTTTATAAAAGACAGAGACAATGCTGTGTGGCATTGCATCTGCTATGAACACCGAGGGGAAGAGGAACCGCCAAGATGCGGTTACGGTTCAGTTGCTACTACTTTTCGCCCCTAATGCGTCTGTAGTGCGAACGAACCTTCGCTACTTTGCCATTCACAACTCCCTTGTGCGACTTGATCTTGACATACTTAGAGGCTTCCGCTTCTAAACGGAATCTCAAGGTCAGTGAGATCTGTGTTTTCATTTAACATTGATTTAAGGCAACATTGCCATTTTGTAAGGAATTGTAAAACATGATCCGACTTACTGAGTACGTCCCTCGGCTTTAGTGTCGTATTCGCCCCTAAAAAAAAGAGAAAAGGCATTCAGTATTAGGGCCTGAACACCTTGTCTCGCTTTCCTTACAAGCCATTTGGCTTCAATGCTAAATGATGTTGCAAATATACACACTTTTAAAGTATCTCCAAACTTTTCTGAAATTAATCCATAAAATTCATTTTATTCATCTCGCTGGCTTTGATCTCGTAGGCGATGTCGATGTATGGTTTCATTGACTTGTAGTCGTTGTCTCCGGTACATTTGATTATGTGATAATTGTGGACCAAATTTTGGACCAAATTTTTGTTATATCAAACAACCTGCATTAGAGACTCTATGAATCTATTTGCTAAAATAAGTTATTGAAAATAAATTACTTAAGACTCTATTTTAACAATGGGGAACATCCCTCTCTCTCCGCAGAAAAAGGCGTTACAGATATCTGTAGCGCCTTTTTTAATTTTAGTGTGACAAAAAATGTGACAAAAATCGGCTCAACGTAAAATTCCGGTTGTTTTGCATTATCTGCATTACCGGCACAAAGCAGGCGGAGCGAGCCCTTTGGCGTAGCTCGCGCAGCTTGCTTTGAGCGCTTGGCTGACGTATTCGCCAAGCGCGATGCCCGCACTCCC